>NZ_PJNH01000002.1:309326-618653 GCF_002844535.1 Halalkalibacillus sediminis | reverse complement strand
TGCTTCTTCTCTTGCTTCTTCCTCACGCTCTTCTGCTTCTTCTCTTGCTTCCTCTTCATCCTTTTCTACTTCATCTTCACGTTTTTCTCTATTCTTTCTTGCTTCTTCTCTATTTTTCTTAGCCTCTTCCTTAAAGGTTTCAGCTAGTGCTTTCATCTCACTTCCAAATTCTTCCTCTGTTATTTCATCAGCTGCTAGCTTAGATTGTAATTCTTCTCGTTGTTTAGCTCTTTGTACCACATGTTCCACTTGTTTTATCGCATTAGAAATACCCTGTCTTGCTTCTTCTGGTAGATCTTCTCTCTCTAGAAGCTTTGTTAACTCTTTTGTACGTTCTTCTAGACTTGCAGATAGAGACTTTTCTACTTCTTCTGCATTATCATCACCAGAGGATTTTGCTTCAGTTAGATCAGCATCCGCTTGCTCTGCACTTAAATTAGATTCTTCTAATAATTGTTCGGATGTTTCTAAATCCCCACTTTCCATTGCTACTTGAGATTCTTTTAATCTCTTCGTTGCATATTGGTCTTGAAGAATAGCCTTATCACTAGTATCTTCTGTTAAATCGTACTCTACTTCTTCCATAATTCGAGTTGTATCATAAAGCTCAGAATCTGGTCTTACTACTTCTTCTGTCTCATCTGCAAAAACATGCCCGCCACCAACAAACAATCCAGTACCTAAAACTAAAAATAATAATTGCTTTTTCATTTCAAACACTCCTTTTTTATAGATTTATATGATTTAACAAGCTTTCTATATTTGGTTTAGCTTGTTCATACTCAGAAACTGGTGACATAAAGATAATAATGAAGTTATTAGAGTCGTTATATTCTTTAAAATATACATCTGTTCTAATAGCATTTTTCAATTTTGACTTAAAAAACAGTTTATTCCCCTCTTCTGAAATGATCTCCACATCTCCAGCACCTGATTTTATTTCTTGTTTTATTTCCTCAAATGTTTTATTAGCTGAAACAGATGAAATAATTGCTTCTAACTTGTTATGGCTTAGAACTACATTCAAATTGGATTTAACAACCTCAGATTTAAATGTCCAGGCTGAATTTTGCTCAACTGAAATACCATACTTTTCATTTTCATATAGTAATTCATTCTCTTCAGTTTTACCATCGTCTTTTTTGTTAACCTCTGCTAAATTATCTGATTCTGATTTTGTTTCTACATTACATGCAACTAATAAAGTAGTTAAAAATAATAAAATAAATGCAAAATACCAATTTTTTTTCATATATAAACCTCCCTTCTTATAAAAAAAAGCACACACCCGTGAACAAGGGTGTGTACTTGTTTACCGGCAACTGGCTGGCTTAGACGTAGTCCTTAGCCCCTATAGCTTTGCGCCCCATCCTTTCAGAAAGTTTGCCTTTATCTAATTTATAGTTTTTTGTGAACTTTTCTATCTTAATCAATTAATACGTAATTACTATGAACTTTTGTGGAGGTAATTTGGAGTTTTTTTTGAAATTATAAAAAAATCTCCCTACCAAAGATCATTTCTTATATTCAATATAACAGAATTAATTAAAATTGAAAATGTAAAAAAGAATTGGCATTCTGGGAACATTTCCAAATATGACTGTCGCAACAGTTAACCATAATACAGTAATATTTAAATTATTTTGAAAGTCTTTCTTCTTTTTGCTTCCAAATTTTCTCCATAAATTTGTATATTCATTTAGATTACTTAATACAACACTTTGTAAGTATTAAATATGTATCGAATAAGTTAGGTCAAATATCCCTTTTAACAA
Source organism: Halalkalibacillus sediminis (assembly GCF_002844535.1). Classification (NCBI taxonomy): domain Bacteria; kingdom Bacillati; phylum Bacillota; class Bacilli; order Caryophanales; family Bacillaceae; genus Halalkalibacillus; species Halalkalibacillus sediminis. The sequence continues at coordinate 616,878 of NZ_PJNH01000002.1, read as the reverse complement.
CAGCCGATACAAACTTAGAAGTAACACAAAAAAAAGAAGACGAACTCCAAAAGTTCGCCTCCTACACTAAAAGATAAATACGAGTCGGCACGTAATCGGCACGACACAAATTTTTTTGATCAAAATATCAGATAAACATTGTTATATTAACGTTTGATGGATATTACCCGATTGAACCTTCCATCTCAAATTTGATCAGGCGGTTCATCTCAACTGCATATTCCATCGGAAGCTCTTTTGTGAATGGCTCGATGAAGCCCATTACAATCATTTCAGTAGCTTCTTCTTCGCTGATTCCACGGCTCATCAAGTAGAATAACTGTTCTTCAGATACTTTAGAAACCTTCGCTTCGTGCTCTAATGAGATATTCTCATTAAGAACTTCATTGTAAGGGATTGTATCTGACGTTGATTCATTATCCATGATTAGCGTGTCACATTCGATGTTTGAACGTGCACCAGAAGCATTCTTACCGAAGTGGACAATACCACGATACGTTACTTTACCACCCTGCTTCGAAATCGATTTAGACACGATTGTAGAAGAAGTATTAGGTGCTAAGTGGTGCATTTTCGCACCAGCATCTTGGTGCTGACCTTTACCAGCAAGTGCAATTGATAATGTCATACCGCGTGCGCCTTCACCTTTCAATAGAACAGAAGGGTACTTCATAGTAAGCTTAGAACCTAAGTTACCATCAACCCATTCCATTGTTGCGTTAGCATCCGCAGTAGCACGCTTGGTTACTAAGTTAAATACGTTGTTTGCCCAGTTCTGAATCGTTGTATAACGGCAATACGCATCTTTCATCACGTTGATTTCAACAACCGCACTGTGTAGTGAGTTTGTTGTATAAACAGGTGCTGTACAACCTTCTACATAGTGTACAGAAGCACCTTCGTCAACGATGATCAACGTACGCTCGAACTGACCCATGTTCTCTGAATTGATACGGAAGTATGCCTGTAGAGGCGTTTCTACTTTCGTATTTTTCGGAACATAGATGAATGATCCACCAGACCAAACAGCTGAGTTCAGCGCTGAGAATTTGTTATCAGATGGCGGAATCGTTTTTCCGAAGTGTTTACGGAAAAGTTCCTCATTTTCTTTAAGTGCTGTATCAGTGTCTTTGAAAATAACACCTAGGTCTTCTAAGTCTTTTTCCATGTTGTGATAAACAACTTCAGACTCATACTGAGCAGATACACCAGCAAGATATTTTTGTTCCGCTTCAGGAATTCCTAAGCGGTCGAATGTTTGCTTAATCTCCTCAGGAACTTCATCCCATGAACGTTCTGATTGTTCAGATGGTTTGACGTAATAAGTGATCTCGTCAAAATCCAACTCATTCAAATCGCCGCCCCATTGAGGCATAGGCATTTTATGAAACTGTTCAAAAGCTTTCAAGCGAAATTCCAACATCCATTCGGGTTCTTCTTTTTGTCGTGAAATCTCACGGACAACTTTCTCTGTCAGGCCACGTTCTGTACGGAAGATCGATACATCACGATCATGGAAACCGTACTTGTAATCACCTACTTCAGGTGCTTTTTTAGCCATGTTGGTACCCTCCTTAAAATAGTTGCGTAAGGATCCGTTCTACCTTACTCACTTTGCTCTTTATCGACGCCTTGTTCCATTGCCTTCCATGCGAGTGTTGCACATTTGATACGGGCAGGGAATTTTGAAACGCCTTGTAGAGCTTGAATATCTCCTAATTCTTCAACCTTAAAATCCTCTGTATCTGGGTCGTTTCCGAGCATCATCTCTGAAAACATATGAGAGATTTTTACTGCATCTTCCACGTTTTTACCGATTACGACTTGTGTCATCATAGAAGCTGATGACATGCTGATTGAACAACCTTCCCCTTCGAATTTGGCATCTTCAACGATTCCATCTTCTACTTTTAATTGAAGGTCAATGCGATCTCCACAAGTCGGATTATTCAATTCAACAGTGGTATGGTCTCCTTCTAATTGTCCTCGATTACGGGGATTCTTATAATGATCCATAATCACCTGTCTGTACAGTGTATCTAAATTATTAAAAGACATCACCGAAATACTCCTTTGTTTTCTGTAATCCATCGACTAAACGATCGACGTCTTCCTTATTATTATACAGGTAAAAGCTGGCTCTTGCAGTTGCCACGACTCCAAGCTCTCGCATCAGTGGCTGTGCACAGTGATGACCTGCTCGAACAGCAATCCCCATTGAATCCAAGGCCGTCGCTAAGTCATGAGGATGAACATCATCTAAGTTGAAAGTGACTAGACCAGCTCTTTCCTTTGGTCCGAAAATTGTGATGCCCTCGATGGTTTGAAGTCTTTCTAATGCATATTGTATCAATTCTTCCTCATGTTGTTCAACATTCTCCATGCCGATTTCTTCCAAGAAATCGATTGCGGCACCTAGTCCGATTGCGCCTGCAATGATTGGTGTACCACCTTCAAATTTCCACGGAAGTTCCTTCCATGTTGAATCGTGTAGATGCACGAAATCAATCATTTCCCCACCGAATTCGACCGGTTCCATAATTTCTAAGAGCTCCCTCTTACCGTATAATACGCCGACACCTGTTGGTCCGCACATTTTATGAGCTGAAAAAGCATAGAAATCAACATCGAGATCTTGCATGTCGACCTTCATATGAGGAACACTTTGTGCACCATCTACCACAATGACCGCACCATTTTCGTGAGCGATTTGAGTAACCTCTTTGATCGGATTGATGGTTCCAAGAACGTTTGAGACATGCATCATCGCAACCACTTTAGTTTTTGAAGTAATTGTCTTACGCACATCATCAAGTGTAATCGTTCCATCTTCTTGAAGAGGAATATATTTTAGTGTTGCACCAGTAGCTTTTGCAGTTTGCTGCCACGGGATAATGTTGCTGTGGTGTTCCATCGATGTTAGTACGATTTCATCACCTTCCTGCAAATTCTCCCTGCCGTAGCTATAAGCAACAGTATTAATCGCAGTTGTCGTTCCTCTAACAAAAATGACTTCTTTTGTACTTGAAGCATTAATGAAATTTTTGACCTTTTCACGGGCACCTTCATAACCATCCGTCGCGTAACTACCTAATGTATGCACCCCACGGTGAACATTTGAGTTATATTCCTCGTAATAACGGCTCACTGCATCAATCACTTGTTGAGGCTTTTGAGAAGTAGCACCGCTATCCAAGTAAACGAGGTCATTCTCATTTACTTGTTGTTTGAGTATGGGGAACTGTTGACGAACGTCTTCATTTAACATTAATTAACTTTCCCTTCGATAACTTCACGCAGCTGCTTTTGAACAGTTGCAATAGGAATCTCTTTCACGACTGGTGATAGGAATCCGTGAATGACTAAGCGTTCAGCTTCTCGTTGTGAAATACCACGACTCATCAAATAGTAAAGCTGAACCGGGTCAACTCGACCAACTGAAGCTGCGTGGCCAGCAGTTACATCATCTTCATCAATCAAAAGAATCGGGTTAGCATCTCCACGCGCTCCTTCAGATAACATCAATACGCGTGACTCTTGTTCCGCGTTTGACTTAGAAGCACCACGTTCGATTTTACCAATTCCGTTGAAAATAGAAGCTGCTTTATCTTTCATTACACCGTGCTGCAAAATGTACCCTTCAGAATTTTTTCCGAAGTGTACGATGTTAGCAGTGAAGTCCTGCTTCTGATCTCCACGTCCTACTGATACTGCTTTAGCATGTGATAATGAGTTTTCACCCATTAAGTTTGTAATATTTTCTGAGATGGTATGGCCATCGTTCATTTGGCCAAGCGCCCATTCAATCGTTGCATCACGATAAGCTGTTCCGCGACGGTTCACATAAGTGGTCGTTCCTTTTGCGAAATTATCAACTGCACCGTAAGAGACTTTCGATCCATCATGTGCAAAAACTTCACTAACGATATTAGCAACTGTCTGTTCTTCCACATTGTTTGAAACATAGTTTTCTACATAAGTTACTTCACTATGCTGATCAGCCACTAGAATTAAATGGTTATAAAATGCAGCCTCAGGATCTTCTTGCCAGTAAACAACCTGAATTGGTTCATTTACTACAACATTTTTTGGAACGTATAAGAAGATTCCACTGTTTAAAAGAGCAGCATGGCGAGCAGTCAATTGATTTTCATCAACTGAAACTCCGTCCTGCATGAAATATTTTTTAACCAATTCTTCATGGTCTTGAAGTGCTGTGAAAATATCTGTGAAAATAACTCCTTGATCCTTGATATCTTGTGATAATGAAGAATAAGCAACATCGTTGTTACGTACGATGATCAAGTTCTGACTAGTTGTCTCTTCATCAAGAAGCACACGAATTTTTTCAGGAAGTTCATCAAAGCTTTTGATATTGCTTCCTGCAACATCATGCTTGAACTTTGTGAAATTCCAGTTCTTCGTTCTAGTTTTTTGAGTTTTAGGCATTGGAAGGTTTTCAGACAGTTCCAATGCGTTCAAACGTATATCTTTAAACCATTCTGGCTCGTTACGTTTACCAGAATATTGGGTAATATAATCCTTGTCATAAGGTAGCTGAGTTTCTACAGTCATCCTTTTACCTCCTATCTATTACGCGTTTTGACCGACTGTTTCGTCTTCGATTCCAAGTTCTTGCTTAATCCAGTCATAACCTTGTTCTTCTAGTTTTTGAGCTAGTTCAGGTCCACCGGATTTAACTATACGTCCTTGCATCATTACGTGAACATGGTCTGGAGAAATATAGTTTAATAAACGCTGATAGTGAGTGATGATCAAGCAACCAAATTGCTCGTCGCGCATTTTGTTAATTCCTTTAGATACAACTTTCAATGCGTCGATATCCAAACCAGAGTCGATTTCATCCAAGACAGCGATTGCTGGTTGGATCATCATTAATTGAAGAATTTCGTTACGCTTCTTCTCACCGCCAGAAAAACCTTCGTTCAGGTAACGCTGCGCCATGTTTTTATCAATTTCTAAATAATCCATTGTTTCGTCCATTTGTTTGATGAATTGCATCAATGGAATTTCGTCGCCTTCTTCACGGTGAGCATTTATTGAAGAACGTAAGAAGTCAGAGTTTGTCACTCCACTAATTTCGCTCGGATACTGCATAGCTAGGAATAGACCAGCTTGCGCGCGTTCGTCTACTTCCATTTCAAGAACGTCTTTACCGTCCAAGTGTACAGAACCTTGAGTGATTTCGAATTTAGGGTGACCCATGACCGCACTAGCTAGTGTTGATTTACCAGTACCATTCGGCCCCATTACAGCGTGGAATTCCCCACCTTTAATAGTAAGGTTCACACCTTTTAGAATTTCTTGACCTTCAATCTCAACATGTAAATCCTTGATTTCTAAAGTTGATCCTGCCATGTAAATACCTCCATATATATAATTATTGATGGCTATTCTCAATTTATTCTCATTATAATCTTATAACATTTACAAACTATATTCAACTCATTCTAATGAGGAATAACCAAACAAAGCACACTGTCTCTATTATAAGGAAGATTCGACAAAAATTAAAGTAAGTCGAGCTATTCAAAAAGTACAGTGGACTTTGGATTAAGTTTATTTTTTTCTAGGATAAAAAACACACGTAAAAAACCGGGAAGTAAACCCGGTTTGGTAGCGAATTTGGAATTCAGAACAGATTCTATTCTCAAGAGTCGCATAGAATATAAATGAGGTGATTACATGAAAGACGAAGACAACATCATCCCTTTCCCTAAACCTACTGTCGAATTGACAGTAGACGAATATCTAGAACTTGAACACTACAGAAAGAAAATAAGGCAAGCTAAAAACGTAGCAGAAATGGATTATAATTATAATAAGGCTAAAAATCTCATTCAGCATGCTCAAGCACGAAGAAACAAGTAATACCCGTTAGGAGAGTCTTTTGAAACCAAACATCTAGCTTAATTTGTTAAAGTGATTTTTCGATAAAAATAAAACTTCTTAAGCGTTTGTTTTCCATATTGGCCGTGAATTCTAGTTACTTTCCCGTGAGTTTCTGGATTTGCCCGTGGATTGCGACTACTTGCCCGCGGATTTGCGACTCTTACCCGTGAATTTCGATTACTTTCCCGCGAATCTCGTTTCCTTGTCCGTAAGTTTCGACTACTTGCCCGTGAGTTCGTGGTTCCACGGGCGAGTTTGGCGTTTAATGGGCGAATTTTAACCCCAAACGGCGGGTTTTGCGTTCCAACGGGCGGGTTTTCCATTCCTACGGGCGGATTTTCACTCCAAACGGCGGGTTTCCAATTCCAACGGGCGGATTCCCACTCCTGAACAGCGACTTCTCCCTCTAAACGCAAAAAATCCACCACTACTCACAGTAGCGGTGGACTCTCATATCATATATTAACGATGAAGCTGACGATCAACTTCTGCAACTAGTCGATTACATTTCTCATGATCTTGTTGACGCTTCTTCTCAATGTCTAATCTTTTTTCAAGGTTCTTGCTGTACTCTTCAAAGCCAACACCGTGTGTTTGTTGCATACCTTTTTCCATCAATTCCGTGTAAGTCACGTCAATTTCATTTTCATTTAAAATGACTAAATCATCCCTTTCAATTTGTTTACATGTATAAGAATAACACGTAGCTAGGAGAAGCAAAAATCGCTTCATTATTAATTTACCCACGAAAAAAGGGATATAAACATCTCACTTAATGTTATATCCCTTCCTTTTATTTATAGCCTTATTTTCTTTTACATAGAACCAAATGCTCTGAATTTGCTAAAAAAATACATATTGGCTTATTTTTTATTCGTCTACCGGAACGATTGCTCCTTCATATTCTTCTTCCATAAAGTTCTGAATTTCATCTGTTCGCAGCACTTCTACTAGTGTGTGCAGAGCTTCATTACCTTCGTTATCAGCGGTTGTAGCAATCACGTTTGCGTAAGGTGAATCTGAACCTTCCAAGAACACTGCATCTTCAGTTGGTACTAGTCCCGCTTCAATCGCATAGTTCGTGTTGATTGCAACCAGCGCATCACTTTCACGCTCATAAAATTCTGGTAGTAACCCTGCATCGATGCTTGCATCGAATTCCAAGTTCTTAGGGTTCTCTGCGATATCATCAACAGTTGCTGCCACTGGATCCACACCCTCTTCTAACGTGATCAATCCAGCTTCTTGAAGGATAGATAAAATACGACCGTGATCAGCTTCAGAACGACTCATGATCACATTTGTTCCATCCTCTACATCATCTGCACTTGAGATATTTTGAGAATAAATTCCCATCGGTTCGATATGAACTCCACCTAGGCTAACGAAGTCATATCCAATTTCCTCTTTCTGATCCTCTAAATAAGGAATGTGCTGAAAGAAGTTCGCATCAAGCGTGCCATTGTCTAAGTCCTCATTCGGTAATACATAATCTTGATAAACTTCGATTTGAATTTCAATACCCTCTTCTTTAAGTAGAGGTTTTGCTTCTTCTAAAATTTCAGAATGGGGTACGTTTGCTGCCCCGATTACCAATTCAGTTGTTTCGCCCTCAGCTTCGCTATTTTCGCCTTCACCAGACTCTGTATCTTCAGAATCAGTTTCTTCCTCAGTGGACTCTTCACTACCTTCCGAATCTCCATTTGATGAATCTTCCTCATCAGCTGTGCCACATGCTGCTAAAAACCCAATCAATAACGTCGCTAATAAAATAGCTAATAATTTTTTCATTTTAAATAACTCCCCTTCTATCTTTTATCGATTTTATTTGATAATAAATCACCAATCATTTGGAAAATGAATACGATGATTACAATGAAAATGGTACATGCGAATACAACGTCATTATCTCTACGTTGGAACCCTTTCAAGTAAGCTAAATCACCTAAACCTCCGGCCCCAATCACTCCTGCCATTGCCGTATAACTGATTAATGCAATGGCCGTGACAGTGATCCCAGAAATCAATGCTGGCATAGCCTCAGGCAACAATACCTTTAAGATGATCGTGCGAGTTTTGGCTCCCATCGACTTCGCTGCTTCTACAACTCCTTTATCTACCTCCTTTAAAGCTATCTCAACTAATCTTGCGTAAAATGGTGCAGCTCCAATGATTAATGCTGGAAGAGCTGCATTAGGTCCTCGAATTGTCCCCATCAGAAAATCTGTGAATGGAAACAGTAATAAAATTAATATGATAAACGGAATCGCACGGAAAATATTTACCGCTGAAGCCGTTATTCCATTGATCAAACGGTTCTGCCATAGGTTGCCTCGATCAGTTAAAAACAAAAGCAGACCGAGCATAATTCCTAAAATCAGTGTTCCAACTACCGAGATGATAGTCATATACAGCGTTTCGTAAGTCGCCGTCCACATATCTTCCATGACTACATTCGGAAACAATTTACTCAGCATGACTTAACACCTCAACTTCCACTCCTGATGCTTCGATATAAGCAATCGTATTTTCAATCACTCGCTTTTCTCCATTCATTTCGACATACAATGTGCCGTATGAACCTTCCTGGGTTTGAGAAATGGAACCTTGTAAAATGTTCACTTCGACCTGGAATTGTCTTACCACTTCAGTAATAAGGGCACGTTTGGCATGACCTCCGATGAAATGAAGCTTAACAATCTCACTATCGTCCGCTTCATTAATGAATTCAGCTAACTCATCTGTCTGGTGCTCGAGTGGATTTAGTTGCTGCACAAAGCGCTTAGTCGTATGAGCTTTAGGCTTAACAAATACATCCAGCACATCTCCTTGTTCGACAACCTTACCCGCTTCCATTACTGCTACGCGGTGGCAAATCTTTTGAATTACGTGCATTTCATGTGTAATGAGAATAATCGTTAAGTTCAACCTCTTATTGATAGATACTAAAAGATCGAGAATATCGTCTGTTGTTTCAGGATCTAAGGCTGAGGTCGCTTCGTCACATAAAAGAACCGTCGGATCATTGGCAAGTGCACGAGCAATACCTACACGCTGCTTCTGCCCTCCACTTAACTGAGATGGATATGATTTTTCACGACCTTTTAAACCGACCAGTTCAATTAGCTCAATCACTTTTTCATGTCGTTCTGTCTTATTCACTCCAGCAATTTCAAGTGGGAATGCTACATTTTCATAAACTGTTCTAGACCAAAGCAGGTTGAAGTGTTGAAAAATCATTCCTATCTTCTGGCGTTCTTTCCGAAGATCATTAGATTTTAAATCGGTGATATTTTGATCATTTATGGATACGTGCCCACCAGAAGGTTCCTCCAATCGGTTGATCAATCGTACGAATGTACTTTTACCAGCACCTGAATAGCCGATGACCCCGTAAATCTCACCTTTTTGTATGTCCAACGAAACATCGTCAACTGCACTCACTTGTTGATGCTTCGTTTTAAAAACTTTTGATAAACCCTTTATCGAAATCATGTCTTTACCCCTTTCTCGCATTAAAACGTCAGACCATTAAAAAACCTTTCCGTCCATAAGAGAACAGAAAGGAATGTATCCCAATCGTTCTCTCATCTTTCAAAGCCACTCAGCTTTGTTGGATTTAGCACCTGTCAGATCGTCACCTGATGGTTGCCGGGTTTCATAGGGCCAGTCCCTCCACCACTCTTGATAAGAGATATTTAAGTCTTAAATGAAATAAAAAAAACTCTTTCTTGCAAGCACAAGAAAGAGTAACTGTTTACGTTCACTCATTCTCATCTTGCAACGGTTAACACCATTGCTGGAATTAGCACCTTCCGGAACAATGTCCGATGGTTGCCGGGTTTCATAGGGCCAGATCCCTCCACCACTCTTGATAAGAAAGTATTTATTAATTTTTCGATAAATCATATGTTAGCATGGGTGTATAATAGAGTCAACAAAAGAATTCATTTTTTTGAAAAGAGGTTGGTTATCATGCAAGCACCACTATTTGAATTACCATATTTAGACAAAGACAAGACATTCCATTTAGAAGACGTCCTTGGTAAAAAAATCATCGTCCTCACGTTTTGGGTCTCATGGTGCCCAGACTGCTCAAGGGACCTCCCAATGAAAGAACAATTTTATAAAAATATGAAAGACGATTCGGTTGAAATGATTACGATCAACGTACCAGGCCGTGAGAGAGATCCAGAGGAAGCACATGCCTTTCAAGAAAAATTCCTGACGCAACCTGTACTACAAGATCGTGGCAGGGAAGTATATGAATTATACGAAGGTACATCTGTACCGACAACAATCGTCATCGATCGTAACGGAGAAATTGTCGGGCGCTACGGTGATAAAGACAAGTTCGTTGATATCGTCGCGAAAATCAGTGAAATTCTTTAATAAGAAAAACTTGGCTCACCGCCAAAGCCAGCTAAATTAGATACTCTATAAGTATAAAAATATGAGTCCTTACACCAAGTAAGGACTCATTTCTTTTAATACGTGCGGGACGGACCTGAAAGCATACATACGATCAACCGGCCGTCCGTTCTTGAAAACAATCAAACAAGGCACACTCATAATATTATATTTTTGCAAAATATCTGGAGCAAGAGTCGCATTCAGCTCATAAAACTTTTCTTCCTCCAATGCTTCTTCAACATATTCAAGCATTCTCTTAGCCACTTTACAAGTTCCACAAAAGGGACTGTTTACAAAGATGATATGGCTATCTTTTTTCTTTATTAAAAAATTCGCATTGTCACGATTGATTTCATTCATAATATTCTGGCCCCTTCAAATAATCCACTTTCACCTTCATGTTTGCTGCTTGCAAAATAGATGCTAACACGTGATCGGGGGTATCTTCAACTTGTCGATATCTACGGTCGATGAATAAATTCTCAGCATGTGATAATTCTTGATTCAACATTTTACGAAGTTTAACGCCAGAATCATCTGTATCAGTAAAGATAAAAACATCTCGCTCGTATAATAAGAATTCATCAATCATCTCTTCCAATGCATGCAAACCAAGGGTTCCATAAGTACATAAAATTTGAATATCGTCTTCTAAAACTCGCTGAACCTTAATTCGATCCTGCTTTCCTTCAACGATTAACACTCTCGAAAGTTCTTCCATTTTCATCACCAAATTTTTTTGATAAAACTTGGCCTATCGCATGGAACGTAGCGAAAGCCTTAGTTTTTCACATACTTTAATCTCATATATTATATTCAGGATTACCTAAAGTGAGAAAAAGCTGATCCCTCTAGGGGATCAGCTTTTGTCGTCATTAGTCTTCGTCTGTCATTTCCTTGTAAGCATCTGCATCCATAAGATCATCAAGTTCAGATTCATTGCTTGGTTCTACAACAACCATCCAAGCTTTCTCATATGGAGATTCATTCACTAATTCAGGACTGTCTTCTAACTCTTCGTTAACTTCGACAACTTTTCCTGATACAGGAGCGTACAATTCAGAAACTGTTTTTACAGATTCAACACTACCGAACGGCTCGTCTAATTCTAACTCGTCGCCGACCTCAGGTAGTTCAACGAATACGATATCCCCTAATTCTTCTTGTGCAAAGTTTGTGATACCAATTTTTAATTTTCCATCTTCATCTTTTACCCATTCATGTTCTTCAGAATAACGATAATCTTTCGGTAAACTCATTTTTCTGACCCTCCATTATTCAAATTTCACATACATTCATCATACACCATTTTAGACAAGTTGTGCATACTCTACGCCCAAGTTTGCTGAAAAGTTTCTTCCTTGAACCCGACAGTCACTTCTGCACCATCTGTCACTATTGGACGTTTAATCAACATTCCATCTGAAGCGAGCAATTTCATGATGTCATCCTTCGTTATTTCATTCACACGATCCTTGATATTCAACTCTCTGTACTTTTTTCCAGAAGTATTGAAAAATTTCTTAGGTGGAAGATCACTTTTTTCAATCAGATCATGTAGCTCATCTTCCCCTGGAGGATTCTCGACAATATTGATTGATTCATATTCTACTTTGTTCTCATCCAACCACTTCAAAGCTTTACGACAAGTTCCGCATTTTGGATATTGATAAATTATTACTCCCATGACTGCTGCACCTCCTAAATGGTAATGTTAGTTTATCACAAATTCTCACCCATTCGAAAAAGATACACCCAGCCACTTCACGTATCTAGTATACAAACAGGTTACTACATATCACAGCTTTATTTAAATCAATCATTAAAAGGGTATATACCTATGTAAGATTCAACTAAATCGAGTTGTTTAAGAAAGGAATACTATACCTATGAAAATATATACGATTGGCCATTCCGGTCATACAAAAGATCAGTTCCTAAAAATGTTATCGATAGCAGACATCAACTACGTTGCAGATATTCGTGCATTTCCAGCAAGCCGTAAATTTCCTCATTTTAATAAAGAAAATTTGAAATATTGGCTTGATGAATCTAACATCGAATACTGCCATTTTCCTCTTCTAGGTGGCAGACGCCAGCGATCGGGCCAAACTGGAGAAACGTTGAATGACGGATGGAAGAACCGCTCATTTCACAATTATGCGGACTATACAATGACTGATGATTTCAAAAGAGGAATAGAACAATTGAAAACTCGTGCAGAAAAGAAAAATCTAGTCTACATGTGTTCGGAACGTCACCCTGCAAGATGTCACCGTCTGCTGATTAGTAATTGGCTAGAAGCAAACCGCTGGGAAGTCTTTCACATCATCAATGGCCCAAAAGATAATCCTGAGCTAGTCCGCCATGAACTTGGTAAATGGGGAGCAGTGCCTATTATAGAAAGCGACGGTACAGTCGTCTACCCAAATCATCAAGATTGAATGTCATACATGTTGAATATCCTTAGAGGAAAAGAACTTTTAAGTGTTAGATAAATGAGTCTAAGTGTTAAATAATTGGATCTAAGTTTTAAATAATTAAGCCGAGTGTTAGATATCCTCTACTGATTGATAGATTCGAGCTTCTGAGTGTTAGATACTGAGTTCTAAGTGTTAGATTCTAATGTCTTAACTAAATTTAATTTACTTACAAATAAAAATCCTAGGAGTGAAAGTCACTCCTAGGATTCAGTATTATACTGTATATTTCTCAGCTTCGATGATTCCAGCTGCAATTTCACGTTTCTTCTCGATCACGTTGATTGGATCGTGACGAGTAAGTTTACGTAGAGCACCTAACATCATACGAAGGCTATCTCCAGAATCACTTGCGATCAATGTTTCTTTCGCATGTGCTTCTAAACGGTTGAAGGCTTCTTGAACATAAACTTGAGTGTAAAGAAGCTTCTGTTTCGCTTTCTCTTCACCGTCTTTGTTCATTGCTTTATCTGTACGTAGAATAGCAGATTCCATATTGTAAATTTCAGCAGCAATGTCAGCGATATTTACAAGAACCTCTTGCTCTTGCTCTAACTTCTCACCATATTTCTGAGCAGCGATACCAGCAGCTAACAAGCCGATTTTCTTAGCGTTCTTCAATAAATAGAACTCTTGCTCAAGTGGCTCATCGCCGACTTGTTCAGGCATCATGCTCATCAGTTCTTCTTGTAAGCTTTGTGCTTTCTGAAGTAATGGCAATTCACCTTTCATTGCTTTCTTCATGAACGTACCTGGTACGATCATACGGTTGATTTCGTTTGTACCTTCGAAAATACGGTTGATACGAGAATCACGATAGATACGTTCCACTTCATACTCAGCCATGAAACCATAACCACCGTGGATTTGAACCGCTTCATCAGCAGCGTAATCCAATAGCTCAGTAGCCATATATTTGTTCATAGAACATTCGATTGCGTATTCTGCAATACCTTTAGCAACTTCGGCACCGTCGTTCAGTTGTTCTTTCGTCAAATTACCTAAACGTTGTTCGAAAAGTCCAACTGTACGATAAACTGCACTTTCGTTTGCATACGTATTAGCAGCAACGCTCGCTAATTTTTCCTGAATCAAACGGAACGAAGAGATTGGTGTGTTGAACTGCTTACGCTCATTTGCGTATTTTACAGCTAATTCAATTGAACGCTTCGCACCAGCAACCCCACCGATTGCTAACTTATAACGACCAACATTCAAGATGTTGAACGCGATAACGTGACCGCGACCGATTTCACCTAATACATTCTCAACTGGTACTTCTGCGTCTTCTAAGATCAGTGTACGAGTTGAAGACGACTTGATACCCATCTTCTTCTCTTCAGGGCCAGTAGAAACGCCTGAGTAGTCACGCTCTACGATGAAGGCAGTGAATTTTTCGCCGTCGATCTTAGCGTAAACGATGAACACATCTGCGAAAGCAGAGTTTGTGATCCATTGCTTCTCACCATTCAATACATAGTGAGTTCCAGCTTCATTCAATTTCGCAGTCGTTTTTGCACCTAGTGCATCCGAACCAGAACCAGGTTCAGTCAATGCGTATGCTGCAATTTTTTCACCAGTTGCTAATGAAGGCAAGTACTTCTGCTTTTGATCTTCGTTACCAAAGAAAACGATCGGCAATGAACCGATACCAACGTGCGCACCGTGAGTTACTGAGAACCCACCAGAAAGCGCCATTTTTTCAGTAATCAATGAAGAAGTGATTTTATCTAATTCCAAACCACCATACTCTTCAGGTACATCAGCACCTAAAAGTCCAAGCTCACCAGCTTTTTTCAATAGATCTACTGAATTTTCGAATTCATGGTTTTCAAGCTTATCGATTAAAGGGAATACCTCACCTTTAACGAATTCTTCTGCAGTTCTTGCGATCATCTTATGCTCATCTGTAAAATCTTCCGGTGTCAGTACATCCTCTGAAGATACGTCTTCAACTAAGAATCCGCCACCCTTAAATACTTTTTCAGTCGTTTCACCCATGGGAAAAAATCCTCCTTTTTAATCCATCTTATTTTTTATGAACGTAAGAGCGCATCGAAGCTTTGTAGTTCCAACACGCTCAGTCGTTTTATATCAATTCGAATACGCCAGCTGCGCCCATTCCGCCACCGATACACATCGTAACGACGCCGTACTTTACATCTCTACGCTTCATTTCGTGAATCAATGACAATGTCAGTTTCGTTCCTGTGCAACCAAGTGGATGTCCTAAAGCAATTGCTCCACCGTTCACATTAACGATTTCGTCATCTAAACCTAGTTCTCGGATTACTTGAATTGATTGAGAAGCAAATGCTTCGTTCAACTCGAACAATCCAATGTCTGATAGTTCTAATCCAGCTTGTTCTACAGCTTTCGGTATTGCCTTCACTGGTCCAACACCCATGATCTCGGGTTCTACACCAGCAACCGCGAAAGATTTGAACTTCACAAGAGGAGTCAAACCTTCTTTTTCAGCTTTTTCACGATCCATTACTAATACGGATGCAGCTCCATCACTCATCTGAGAAGCATTACCGGCTGTTACTGAACCTTTAGCTGCAAAAGCAGGCTTCAACTTAGCCAGACCTTCCATAGAAGTACCAACGCGAACACCTTCATCACGTTCAAGAGTAAGTGTTGATTCTTTCACCTTATTATCAGGCCCGACTTCACGATTAACAACATCAACAGACACCGTTTCGTCGTCAAACTTGCCTTCTTCAAGAGCCCTCGCTGCACGTTCGTGACTTCTTACTGCAAATGCATCTTGTTCTTCTCTTGTAATACCATATCGCTTCGCTACTTCTTCAGCTGTGTGTCCCATAGACATGTAATACCCTGGAGCATTCTGCACAAGGTCGATGTTTGGACGGATCACGTGACCACCCATTGGAATCAAACTCATCGATTCAGCACCACCAGCAATGATTGCATCACTGTTACCTAGCATGATGCGCTCTGAAGCATAGGCGATACTTTGTAGTCCAGAAGAGCAATAACGATTGATTGTAATTCCGGGAACATCATCCGGAAGTCCTGCTAAACCAGCAATGTTACGGGCCATATTCATACCTTGTTCAGCTTCAGGCATCGCACATCCGATAATGACGTCATCTATATTTCCATCATAATTATTGGCACGCTTCAACGTTTCTTTTATAGTCAATGCAGCTAGATCATCCGGACGAGAATTCGCTAACGCACCTTTTTTCGCTTTACCTACAGGTGTTCGTGCACCTGAGACAATAACTGCTTCTCTCATAATTTCTCCCCCTATTCATTTTGGAGTTAGTACCTACATTCAGTAGGAGATGATGCTCTTATTTGCTCAGCCTCTTGTAAGAGGTTTGCAAAATTAGTTGCGTAACGGTTTACCCTTCATCAACATATGTTGCATACGTTCTTGTGTCTTCGGTTCGCCGACAAGACTTAAGAATGCTTCACGTTCAATGTCGAGTAAATACTGTTCATCAACTTTTGTACCGTAGTTCAGACGACCCCCAGCAAGAACAAATGCTAGCTTATCTGCAATTTTCATGTCATGTTCAGAAACATATCCACCGTGCGCAAGTCCTTGTGCTCCAAGAAGCATGGTTGCATAACCACTTTCACCTACAACTGGAACTTTTTCGCGTTTTGGCGCTTGGAATCCAGCCTGAGAAAGACTTAATACTTGTTGTTTCGCATCATGGATTAAATGATCACCATTAACACTGATTGCATCGTGGCTATCTAGTAATCCGTTCTCTTTCGCTTCCATTGCAGAAGTAGACACTTTCGCCATAGCAATCTTTTCAAAAACGTCATTCGTTATTTTCTGTAAATCAAAACCTTGACCTTCCGGAATTCCTTTAAGCTGCTTCAAGTAATATTCTTTATTACCTCCACCGCCAGGAATCAATCCGACACCAACTTCAACTAACCCCATATAAGATTCTTGTGAAGCTTGGATGCTATGAGCTGGGAGACAAACTTCTGTACCTCCACCTAGAGTCATACCAAATGGCGCTGCTACAACCGGAGTATCATTGTATTTGATGTTCATCATTGCTTGTTGGAATTGCTTGACGACCATTTCGATTTCCATGAAGTTGAAATCCTGTGCTTCCATCAAGATCATTCCTAAGTTCGCACCTACACAGAAGTTACTACCTTGGTTACCAATGACTAAACCTTTATAATTTTTGTTCACTTCTTCAAGTGAATCATTGATCATTTGGATAATATCGAAGCCTATCGCATTACTTTGTGAATGGAATTCAAGTAAAGCAACATCATCACCCAGGTCGATCAAGCTTGAGCCACTGTTCTTCTTGATGACCCCGTTTGCTTGCTTGTGAAGCTTGAGGTTGATCTCTTTCTTGTTCACGTCTTTTTCAACGTACTCACCATTATGGTAGAAATATAGTTTGCCGTTTTCAGTTTTATAGAAAGATTCATGCCCTTGTTCTAACATGCTTTCAACCCATGTTGGAACCTGAGTGCCTTCTTCTTTCATACGGTCAACTGATTCTTTCACACCAATAGCGTCCCACATTTCAAATGGTCCAAGATCCCAGCCGAAGCCCCACTTCATCGCATCGTCAATCGCTGTTATATCATCAGCAATTTCGCCTGATAACTCAGCAGAGTAAACCAATGTCGGCTTAGTGATGTTCCAAATCAAGTCGCCTCCGCGGTCACCTTTAGCTGAAATAAGAGCTTTCAACTTACGCTTTGGACCTTTTTCCTGTTTAGCCATACCAGTAGCATTCGTTTTCAATTTCTGTTGCTCCTGATATTCAAGCGTTTCTGGGTTTAATTCATAAATTGTGCTGCCGTTTTTACCTTTTTCTTTATAATAAAATCCTTGGCCAGACTTAGCACCTAACCAACCTTTTTCATTCATTTTCTTCATGAATTCAGGTACTTCGAATACTTCTTTTTCTTCACCTTCTACTTTGTCATAGACGTTTTTAGCTACATGAATAAATGTATCAAGTCCTACAACGTCTAGGGTACGGAAAGTAGCACTCTTCGGTCGGCCGATCATCGGTCCAGTAACAGAATCTACTTCACCGACACTGTAGCCACCTTTCAACATTTCACGAACTGTTACTAACAATCCATAAGTACCGATTCGGTTTGCAATGAAGTTCGGCGTATCTTTTGCCTCAACGACACCTTTACCTAATACATCCTCACCGAATTGCTTCATGAAAGATAAAGCATTTGGATCCGTATCCTTTGTCGGGATCACTTCTAGTAATTTCAAATAACGAGGCGGGTTGAAAAAGTGCGTTCCCATGAAATGCTTCTTGAAATCTTCAGAACGACCTTCTGCCATCGCTTCAATTGAAATTCCAGAAGTGTTTGAGGTAACAAAAGATCCTTCTTTACGGTGCTCTTCAACTTGTTCATATACTTTCTTTTTAATATCCAGGTTCTCCACAACAACTTCGATAACCCAATCTACATCTTTCAATTCTTCCATGTGATCCTCGAAGTTACCCACCTTGATCAGGTCAAGACTTTTCTTACTTGTGATTGGAGATGGATTTTGCTTTTTCAATTTCGCTTTGTTTGATGCCGCAATCTTATTTCTTACAACAGCATCATCCAATGTCAGTCCTCGCTTCTTCTCTTCGTCTGACAACTCACGAGGTACAATATCTAACATCAATGTCGGGATTCCTACGTTTGCCAAGTGTGCGGCAATACCTGCACCCATAACACCAGAGCCTAATACCGCTGCGCGCTTGATTCTACGGTTCATTTTTGTTCCCCCTGTTCTTTGAATGAATACTCATTCATTTTATCGCAAAAAATTTTGGATAGATATACTATCCAAAATCATTCTATTATTTATCATAAGATATTTTCAGACATTTCGCAATCCTTTTCCCATCTTTTTCTTGAATTACTTTTTGAGAACGCCTTTTACTACGAAGGCTACATTGGCAGGACTTTCTGCTAAACGACGCATGAAATAACCGTACCAGTCTTTTCCGTATGGAATATAGACTCTTACTTTGTATCCTTCTGCTACTAATTCTTCCTGCAATTCTTTACGAATCCCATATAACATCTGGAATTCAAATTGATCACGTGAAATTTCTTCTTGTTCCACAAGTTTCTTAGTAAATCTGATGATCTCGTCGTCATGAGTAGCAACAGCTGTGTAGTTACCATTTTTTAGATGCATAGTAATCAGCTTTCTGAAATTCTTATCCACATCTTTCTTCTCTGGATATGCTACTTCAGGTGATTCTTTATAAGCTCCCTTGACTAAGCGGAGATTCGGATTCAACTTGTTCAAATATTTAATATCACCAGCTGCGCGGTAAAGATATGCTTGTATTACCGTGCCGACATTATCGTAATCTTTTCTGAACTCTTCGAAGATCTCAAGAGTTCTTTGGCAGCGTGAATAATCTTCCATATCAATAGTGACAAAGACACCATTTTCTTTTCCGGCATCGAGGATTTTCTTCATGTTCTCCATAATTAAATCATCGGAAATATCCATCCCCATTGAGGTCATCTTCACTGACAATTGAGAGTCTAAATTATTTTCAGCAATCGTTCTGATCGTATCAACGTATTCATCTGCACGCTCTCTAGCTTCTGAAGCATCAGTAACGAATTCACCTAGATAATCTAGAGTAACTGAAAGGCCCTTGTCGTTTAAATCCTTGATTTTTTCTGCAGCTTTCTGGTTTGTTTCACCAGCGACGAACCTTGCAGCACCAACACGTAGTCCATATTTTTTAGCTGCCTTAGTGAACAACTTATTGTTTGATAGAAATAGAAAAAACTTGCGCATCAACTTTTCCATTTAAAAATCCCCCAATCACTATGTACGTTAAATTGTGAAACCGCTTCCTATTTTACCACTTTATTATAAAAAAATATAATAAAATAAATAAAAACTACTCAAAAGCGATAATAATCACTTAAGAGTAGTAGTATGGGACCTTAATTTTATTAGTTAACGACGTCATATCCTTGTTCTTCAATCGCTTCTTCCATGTCCTCTTTTGAAACAAGTGCATCGTCATAAACGACATCAACTTTTCCTGAATCTAAATGAACCTCAACAGATGTAACACCTGATAAATTTTTCAATGCATCTTGGACTGCTGATTTGCAGTGACCACAAGTCATACCTGAAACACTTAATGTAATTTCCATTATATAACCCTACCTTTTCGTTAAGTTACATCTATTATTTCTTAATTGGAATAATATTTCAACTCTTTTATCCCATTGATGCAAATCAAATTTATTTTGCTCGATCGATTGCTTGTTTCATCGTCTCTTCAATATCCCTCGCAAAGTTTTTCACATCATTATTTTCTATATGATCCATCAGTACCGTCGGGCGAGGCATTCCGATATTCGTTTGTCCACCACTTTCATACACAACGATTTTACAAGGAAGAAAGTAACTCACCTTGCTCTCCATTGCAAGAACTTCTTTTGCTGCCCGTGGATTACATACCTCTAAGATACGATAGGATTCTTCAAAGTCTTCAAACCCTTTTTTGTGTAGAGTTTCTTTTACGTCGAAATCCCATAACACACCAAAACTTTCATCTTTCAATGAATTGGTAATCGATTCGACTGCTTGATCGATTGATTGTGAAGTTTGAACTGTATAATCAAACATAATATCCCTCCTATTTATTAACCTACTGCAAGTTTACCCTCTTTCTGTGAATTTAAAAACGATAATATAAATCGTAAACATTACTATTTACAAATCGTAACGATTACGATACAATCGTTTTAGTTAAAATTCGTGAAGGAGAGAGATAAAGATGAACTACTTGAAACTAGCTATAATAACTCTATTATTATCTTTTTTAATAGCATGTAACACAAGCGAGGGAGAATCTGAAGAAGGTTCCTCTGGAAATAATAAAATCATAACTTCAATTTATCCTATCGAATACATTGTTTCAGAAATTGGTGGTGATGAGGTTTCAGTTGAAACGGTCATGCCAGCAGGTGCGGATGCACATACCTATGAACCTTCAACGAAAAGAATGATCGAACTAGCTGATAGTGATGGTTTCTTTTATGTAGGAGCAGGTTTAGAAAGTTTCGCTGAAGCGATGTCAGACACTATTGAAGGTGAAGGCGTCCATACATTAGCTCTTTCTGAACATGAAGAACTGTTTCTAAAAGGTGAAGAGGAAAGCCATAATGAAGACGATGAACACAATAGTGATGAAGAAGAAAGCCATAGTGAAGAAGATGAACAGGGTCATGATGATGAGGAAAGTCATAGCGATGAAGATGACGGCCATGACCATGGAGACTTCGATCCACATTTTTGGTTAGATCCAACTAGAATGATTGATGCTGGTGATATCGTTTTACAAGAATTAATCAAATTATATCCTGAGAAAGAATCAACTTTTAAAGAAAACTACCAAGCATTTTCTGAAGAAATGATAGAATTAGATAGTGAGTTTGAACAAACACTACATGGAGACGAACATTATCAAATACTTGTAGCTCATAAGGCATTCGGATATTGGGAAAACCGTTATCGCCTCGAACAATTCTCAATCAGGGGAATCTCTTCTTCCCAAGAGCCATCACAAAAAGAACTTCAAGAAATATTTAAAAAGATTGAAGAGATGAAGATCAATCACATCATACTAGAGAAAAATAGAGATGATCGTTTAGTAGAAACTATTGTGGAGGAACAGAACATGGAGCTACTATATTTGCATAATCTAGCCACTCGTACTGAAGATGAAATCGAAGAAGAGAAAGATTATATAGAATTAATGAGAGAGAATTTAGAGGTGCTTAAAGAATCACAACAGTAATGCATTAAAAGTCTAAAGGAAAGGAGCGACCATTATGACACAGCCACTTATAGATGTGCGAAACGTATCGCACCGGTATGATCAACATCTTGTATTAGAGGATGTTTCATTCAGAATCGATAAAGGATCCTTCGTCGGACTAGTCGGACCGAACGGATCAGGTAAAACTACCATTATCAAACTCTTACTTGGAATAGAAAAATTACAGAAAGGTTCGATCGACGCTTTCGGTAAGCCCATTCAAAAGTTTACAAATAAAGGGCACATCAGTTTTGTTTCGCAAAAAGCAAATTCATTTAACCGTGGATTTCCTGCAACTGCTAAAGAAGTAGTCGGTATGGGATTGATTTCGCGTCAAAAAATGTGGAATCCTTCTCAGAAAAAATTCGAGCATCTTATTTTTGAAGCCTTGGATCAAGTGAACATGATGGAGTACGCTAATACAAACATTGGTGACCTTTCAGGAGGACAACAACAACGTATTTTCATCGCTCGAGCCATTGTGAATAAGCCACAACTGCTGATTCTTGATGAACCTACAGTAGGTGTGGATTTTGAAAATGTTGGGCATTTCTACAGACTACTTTCCGAATTGAATCGTGACCTTGGAATCACTCTTGTTCTTGTCTCGCATGATATAGGGACCATTACGACACATGTTACCGACCTCTTATGCTTGAATAAATCGGTCCATTATCACGGGAACCCAAGCGAGTTCGAACAAATGAGTGACGAGGAACGATCAAAACTTTATGGACATAATATGCATACCATTACCCACGACCACTAGATAAAGGAGGGGCAATCTTGTTAGATGCACTAATGAATTTCGAATTATTACGTAACACTTTTTATACAGGACTACTAGTAGGGCTCATTGCCCCTTTATTAGGAACATTTATATTAGTCAGAAGGCTGTCATTGATTGCTGACGGCTTATCTCACGTAACACTAGCCGGAATTGCTTTCGGATTATTCATGCAAAAAAAATATACGCTGCTCATGTTTACTCCTTTTCATTCAGGAATCGCCTTTTCAATTATAGGTGCTTTGGTTATAGAAAATCTTCGGAGCGTTTATAAAGCATTCCAAGAAATCGCTATTCCGATTACCTTATCGGTTGGGGTTGGGTTGAGCGTTGTGTTCATTGCATTAGCCGATGGAATCAATACTGACATTTTTGCTTATCTATTTGGTTCAGTAGCTGCAGTCAGCAGAACGGACCTTTATTTAGTACTAGCTGTTACACTTTTTGTAATTATTATGGTCATTACACTGTACAAGGAATTATTAGCTTTATCTTTTGATGAAGAATTCGCAACTGTGTCTGGTATTCGTTCTAAAGTTATCCACTTCATATTCATCGTGATGACTGCACTTGTTATTTCAGCATCAATAAGGATTGTGGGTGTGTTACTAGTCTCTGCACTTATGACACTTCCAGTAGCTACCAGTATCCGGATTGCTAAAAGCTTTAAACAAGCTATTTTCTATAGTATTATTTACGGTGAAGTGGCAGTCATTTCAGGATTAATCACTGGGTACTATTTTGAGATCCCACCTGGTGGTACAATCGTTATCATAGCTGCATCACTTTTAGGATTAACTTTGCTAATTAAAAAATTGTACATGGCTCGTATATATAAAGGGTGATTGGATGAATCTATCAAGAGCATTAGAAACTCTTAAAAATGAAGGGTACAAATATACCGAAAAGCGTGAAGATATCCTGACATTTTTTAATAGAGAAAACGGTTATCGCACTGCCAGTGATCTATTAAAATTCATGGCGCAGAAATACGAAGGTATCAGCTATGATACTATTTATCGTAATCTACATTTGTTCAATGACTTGGAGATCTTGGAATCAACAGAACTCGATGGAGAAAAACATTTCCGTTTATCATGTGGTCATCACCACCATCATCACCATTTCATTTGTAAGTCATGTGGGCGTACAGAGACGATTGAAACATGTCCAATGGATGAAATTGAAAAAGATCTTAGTGGCTTCATGATTGAAAATCACAAATTTGAAGTATACGGGTTTTGCCCTCAATGTCATTAAAAACATGAGATATCTCATATATTCTTTCTTATAATGCAAAAAAACGTCACGAGTTTATCGTGACGTTTTTTTATCCTACTTTTAATCCAAATACCTCTTCTGTTGGCATTGGCTTGAAGTAATAGAAGCCTTGCCCGACTTCACAGCCTTTACTTAGGAGATAATTGATTTGTTCTTTTGTCTCAACACCTTCTGCTACTACTTGAACACTTGAGAGCTTCGATAATTGGATGATGAAATCAATCATATTCTCATCTGATTGATCAATCCTATTCACGAAAGATCGATCAATTTTTATGAAATCTATTGGTAGTTCTCTGATATACCTTAAAGAGCTATATCCTGTACCAAAATCATCAATACTGATTTTAATTCCGGCTTCTCTTAATTGGGTCAGGGCCTCAATCCCATTTTCAATATCCATCATGATCGACTCAGTAATTTCTATTTGTAGTGCATCGTCCGGTATTTGATATGTTTGTTTAGCTGCTAACAAATCCTCAACCAGACTTTCTTTCATGAAATGGTTTGCTGAAATATTTATAGAGACACTAGGCACATTCATTTCAGACCTTTGCCAAGAAACATAGTCTTGACATACCTGATCAATGATCAATTCCGTCATAGGTATAATCAAACCTGTGTCTTCAGCTAGAGGAATAAATTGATTTGGTGGCACTAAACCTTTTTTTGGATGACGCCACCTTGCTAATGCTTCAAAGCCAAACAGCTCCCCAGTTTTCATATTAAACTGTGGTTGATAATAAACAACTATCTCCTTATTTTTAATTGCACGATGCAATTCATTTTCCATCTCATAAGTGTAAAGACTATCTTCTGAGCTATCATCATAGAAAAAGTAATGACTCTGCTCTTTCTTTGCCTTCTTAAGAGCTGCGTTCCCTTTTTGATATAAGCCTTCAAATCTCAGCCCGTCCTCAGGATAAAGTGTTATGCCTGTGGAAACTGTTACATGAAGTTGCTCATTTCGGACGACGATAGGTTCCTGAAAGTGTCGAATCACTTGGCGGATGATCTGCCTGACCTCCTCTTGGCAAGTGATATCAACGAAAACACCGAATTCATCTCCTCGCAGTCTCCCTACACTACATCGATCACCTACTAGAGATCTGATCCTCCGACCAACTTCGCTGATCAGCTTGTCCCCAAAAGAAGGGCCATAGTTTTGGTTGATTTGATGAAAACGATCGATATCAAAAACAAGAAGTGCATGTTGTTCCTTGGTGTATTTTTCGATCGTTTCGTTCATGATCATTTTCAATGTATTGAAATTATATAGTCCAGTAGCTAAATCAAATTCTTCTAAGTATTTCAGTTCTCTGCGGTAGGCTTCCTCTGAAGTCATGTCATTTATGATGACTTGAAAACCACTAAAACTGCCGTCAGGGTCGAATAAATTGGAATAAGAGACCTGCAAAAATTTCTCTTCACCATCACTAGTAACTATTTGCTTAAGTTGGGTTGGAACAGACTCATCCCCCTTCACAGAAGACAAATTAGATCTAGTATCATACAAGAGTTCACGTACGGTTCCAGTCAGTTCATAACCAACCGCCCTTGAGGCCTCTACTTTCAATATTTTTTCTGCTTGTTCGTTCCATATATGTATGATGCCTTTTTTGTCACAAACTATAATCCCTAAAGGTGAATGATCGATCATGGATTGAAGGTGGTTTTTAGCCTTCGATAACGCTTCTTCCTTTGATTTGATTTCCGTTAAGTCGACAATAAAACCGAAATAGTTCTTTAGTTTGCCTTCCTCATCCCTTACCTCATGCAGAGATAATAACTCTGGATTTTTTTCACCCTGTAAATTCTTTGTAGAAACCTCGCCCTGCCATTTACCGTTTCTCTTTAATTCCCTTCTGATTTGTCTGTAACTTTGCCTAGCAGAAACAAAATGAGGCAGCCGTTCATACCTTTCTCCCACAATATCTTCAACAGATAGCCCCGACATTTTCACAAAGTATTGATTCGCTTTTAAAATTCTACCTGTTTCATCTGTAATCATAAGTCCTTGTGCAATTTGATCGATAATCGTATCTGTTAATCTTACTTCTTCTTTTTTCTTAATTACCTGGTTGTGAAATCGGATGGTTCTCTGTTTCTCATTAAATATAAAATAATAAAAGAGTGCACCGGTAAAAAAAACATAAAACCAACCCTTGAGTGATTGCACAAATGATAAAGTCGAAGCTTCATCAACTAAGATTTCCACTAAATAATCAGAGCTTGTAATCCACACAACACCTATGGATAAATATATGATGATAAATTTAAGAGGAAACTGCCTAAGCTGTTTCAGTTCGATTTGGTATTCATTTTGCATCAAGAATCCCCCTAATTCCCCTAATTAAAATCTATTATACTATATATATCTAAATTTTCCTAAAATTCTGTAAAATATGAACAATTTTTTAAAAAGCTAATATATATCAACTTTATCGACATAATTTGCAATATCTTAAGCAAAAATAAAATCTCGCTTATAATTAAGCGAGATTAACTTACTGGATTTCTTCTTTTTATGTTTCCTTTTACTGCGATATTCATCAATATACCAAGTAAAGCAAAGGTGATAATTAGTGAAGACCCCCCGTAACTTATTAAGGGTAATGTAATACCTGTAATCGGAAGTAAGCCGTTCACTGCACCGAAGTTGATCATCGCTTGAGTAACGATTTGAAACGTTATTCCATAAGCAAGCAATTTACCGAATTGATCCGGGGCTCTTTTTGCAATCAGAATGCCTTTGAACATGAATACTGCGTATAAAGTGACAACGAATAAAACACCTAGAAATCCGAGCTCCTCTGCAATAATCGCCATAATGAAATCGGTATGTGCCTCAGGTAAAAAACCGGCTTTCTGTACACTATTAGCCAGTCCAACACCTGTAATTTCCCCTGATGCAATAGCTATCAGCGAATGAATCAACTGATAACCTGAACCTGATGGATTAGAAAACGGGTCCATAAACGAGGTCAACCTCTCCATACGGTAGGCTGCAGCATTAATAAGTACAAAAACGGTGCCCAAAGCTACTAAGCCTAAAACTGCAATATGTCTGAAACGAATACCTGCGAAAAGAAGAATAATCCCACAAGCAATGACGATGGATGTAGCTGTACCTAAATCGGGCTGCAGTACAATTAAAATAAATACTAGACCTATTACAATCAGAGGTGGAAGTACCCCTTTTCCAAAGTTATGGAGCTGGTCTTGTTTGTTCGTATAAGCCTTTGCGAAATATAAAATCATTGCTATTTTAGCTATTTCAGACGGCTGGATTAGAATTGGGCCAGCACCGATCCAACGAGTTGCTTCATTCCTTGTGACACCTATTTCAGGGATGAATACAGCTATCAGTAACCCGAAGGTACCTAGTACAATTAACGGTACAATTTCCCCTATTCTTCTATAGGAGAGGAAAATACTGAATAGGAAGAATACTACAAAACCTAACCCTAACCACATTCTCTGTCGGTTAAAAAAGTAGGCTGGATTTTGGATATCTGGGTCAATGCCAGCATAGACGAAGCTAGCACTATATACCATGACAATTCCTACGATTGATAGTAAAAGAACTATTATAAATAAAGGATAATCTATATTTTTTAAATGCTTTCTCAACCGAAACACGCTCCTATATATACACTATAACTCAAATGGGAAACGATTGGATAGCAACTTTTTACTTAAAAAGAACCGATTTTGAATAATTGTGTATAGTTCTTTGTATATCATGAGAGAAAAACTTGGCTTATTGCCAAGTCCTAATGGCGAAAGCCTTTGTTTTTCACATACTTTAATCCTTTAGTAAAGTTAGACATTCTTAAAGTATATAAAAAAGCTACCCGCTTCTGCAGGTAGCTTTATCACTTTATAAGCTTGGTGTTCCGATCTTTTTCACATCATCCAAGTATTCTTCATAAGTCATTTCTTTATCAGTAATACCTTCATCCTTGATTTCGATAATACGATTCGCAATCGTCTGAATGAACTGGTGGTCATGCGAGGTAAAGATAATCGAACCTTTAAAACTTGCAAGGCCATTGTTCAACGATTGAATCGATTCTAAGTCTAAGTGATTTGTCGGGTCATCGAGCAATAACACATTCGAATTTGAAAGCATCATGCGTGATAACATACAACGGACTTTTTCACCACCGGATAAAACGCTTGGCTTTTTGAATACTTCTTCTCCTGAGAATAACATGCGTCCAAGGAAACCCCTTAAGAATGTTTCACTTTCATCCTCAGTTGAATAAGGACGAAGCCATTCGATCAAGTTTTTCTCATTTCCTTCGAAAAACTCTGAGTTATCTTTAGGGAAATAGGATTGTGAAGTAGTTACACCCCACTTGAACGTACCTTCATCCGGCTCCATATTACCCATCAGTATTTCAAGTAAAGCTGTTTTAGCCATTTCATCGCCAAGAAGAACGATTTTATCATCCTTATCTAGGCGGAAACTAACGTTATTGAGTACTTTTCTACCATCAATAGTTTTAGATAAATTTTTAACATCTAATACGTCGTTACCGATTTCACGTCCAGGTTGGAACGCAACATAAGGGTATTTACGAGAAGATGGTTTGATATCATCCAACTCGATCTTATCAAGTAACTTTTTACGAGAAGTTGCTTGACGGGATTTTGAAGCGTTCGCGCTGAATCGAGCAACGAATTCCTTCAAATCCTTAATCTTCTCTTCTTTTTTCTTATTTGATTCCTGTTGCATCTTAAGAGCTAACTGGCTTGATTCATACCAGAAGTCATAGTTCCCGACGTATAGCGTGATTTTTTCGAAGTCTAAATCAGCAATGTGCGTACATACATTATTCAAGAAGCTACGGTCGTGTGACACGACGATGACCGTATTTTCAAAGTTGATTAAGAACTCTTCTAACCATCTGATAGCCTGAATGTCTAAACCGTTTGTTGGCTCATCCAATAGTAAAATATCTGGATCTCCGAACAAGGCCTGAGCAAGTAAAACCTTAACTTTCTCAGTCTCAGGTAAATCACCCATACGCTTAGAGTGAAGCTCATCCGCAACACCTAAACCACGTAGTAAAGTCGCCGCGTCTCCATCAGCTTCCCAACCGTTCAATTCTGCGAACTCACCTTCCAGTTCAGCTGCACGCATACCATCTTCCTCGGTAAACTCACCTTTAGAATAAATCGCATCTTTTTCTTTCATAACTTCGTAAAGGCGTTGGTGACCCATCATCACTACTTGAAGAGCTTCTTCCTCATCATAAGCGAAGTGATCCTGCTTCAAAACCGCGATTCGTTCGTCTTTACCAGCTGATACATGGCCTTCTTGAGGTTCGATTTCTCCTGACAATATTTTTAGGAAAGTAGACTTCCCGGCACCATTCGCACCGATCAAGCCGTAGCAATTTCCTTTATTGAATTTTATTGAAACATCTTCGAACAATTTCCGATCAGGAAATCGCAAACTTACATTAGTTGCTTGTAACATCTTACAGTCCTCCAAATTTAAAATATACCTATTGTAGTATATCATTTAGGAGGGTAATTGACGAATTTTAGAGCTATTATTTTTCAGTACGTTTCCAATGCTGAATTTCATCCGTTTCTATAATACCTAAAGTAACGTCATCCACGTCAGGATCCTCCATCAAGGCCTCAATTACTCGGAACTTTATGTCATCAGCTTCTTCCAGCGACAACCCTTTCCTCAGCTCAATATAGGATTCAACATGATAATTTTTACCCTCTTGTAAAATACGCATCCTACGAATGTCTACTACATCATGATCGTCCAATATCATGTTAACAACCTTATCTTCCACACGTTTAGGAGCTGCTACACCAATCAAACCAATCGTATTTTCGTACCCTATTTTAATCGCGATGCCGACTAACAGAACCCCGATCAATATCGTACCGATTCCATCAAAAATATAATTACCTGTTACCTGCGACACGATGACTGTGACAAGAGCTAAGAAGCCTCCAAATGTCGCAACGATATCTTCATAAAATACAAGGCGAGTCGGCGGTGATGCATAAGATATATTTTTAAAAGACTCAGGAATGAAGTTCAACCCTCGAACTTTCGTATGTGACTCCTTGACGATCTCCAGCATAACCTTAACTAAAACCGACCCATCGATTCCAATCGACACGATCAATACGATGACATTTAGCCAAAATCGCGAGGATTCCTCTGGATCTTGAATGATTTCCCATCCCTTGAGAATGGTTTCATAAGCCATAATTGAAATGACGATTACTGCAAGTAACACAAATAGGTTCACCACTCGCCCAAAACCAGAAGGGAATCTCTTAGTCGGTTCTTTTTCAGCTAGAGCACTCCCGAAAAAGACCATACCTTGGTTAATGGCATCAGCTATCGAGTGAACCATTGTTGCGAACATAGCACCACTACCAGTAATAAATGCAGCAATACCTTTGACAATGGCTATAAGGACATTCCCAAGAGCTGAAACTGCAGAAGATGTATTTCCTTGTTTTAAAAATTGAATGAATTTCATGCGTCATCCTCTTTCAAATCGGAATTTAAGTTCTATTATTATCCTTTTCGAAAAATATAATATGATACATGCATATGGATTTGGTGCTGAAAGAACTTGAAGAGTTTACATCTAGCTAAAAAAAACCAAGTCAGTTATTAGTCTCTGTTCATTTAGACATTGGAGGTCTATAATGACAGATAGACCTCGTAAGATTTGGAGTGTAAAAAATGAAATTATACATAGCTTTATTCAGCCTCAGCCTTATTTGGGGGCTTTCTTTTGTTTTTATTAAAGTACTGATCGAGCCGGCAGGGATATTCGGAATGGTATTTTTACGGTGTCTATTAGGCGCACTTGTTTTGATTCCATTCATATGGGCCCGTCGCAGAAAAATCAACTTCAACCTACCGTGGAAACATTTAATCATCGTAGGTATTTTTAATGCTGCACTTCCTTGGGGTCTGATTGCCTGGAGTGAAACCGTGATCAACAGTAGTAGCGCATCAGTAATTAATGCATTGACTCCGATTGCTACTGGTTTTATCGGATTTTTATTGTTTGGAAAGATTTTAGCTAAAAAACAATGGATCGGAATTATCACAGGGTTCGTGGGAATTCTTGTACTGATGAACTTCGAAGTGGGTGCCCTTCTAGGCAGTGACTTTATCGGAATCGGAACGATGATATTAGCTACTCTGTGCTATGGCTTCGGTTCACAATATACGAAGCGTTTCGTTGTGGGCGTAGATTTATTTTTGATGACCGCCGTCACGTTATTGATTGCTTCTTTATCCGCTTTAGCAGGAGGCTTTATGGTCGGGGATGTTCCAGCAGTCTCTGAGTTTGATTGGGGCACAATCGGGGCCCTCATCGGATTAGGTGTATTTGGATCAGGAATTGCCCATGTCATTTACTATTATATGATGACAGAAGGCTCTCCGGAGTTTGCAACGACCGTTACTTACATTGTTCCTGTAAGTGCGATGATCTGGGGCTATGTCCTACTGAATGAACCGATCACTAGCAACTTATTATTAGGAATGTTTATTATATTTGCAGGGATCTACTTAACCAATCGACCCGCAAAAAAGGTCAAGCGATCACCACTTATTTCAAAGGCTTCGTAGTGAGAAGCCTTTTTATTTTCTCATCGATTGGCAAAAAAACTTAATGCGAACACTTGTTCTTTTATCGGATTAGATGTATACTTTATCTATATCATCCTGAAAGGGGACGACAAAATATGTTGAAATCATGGGAAGCTGCATATGTGGCAGGCATCATTGACGGAGAAGGCACGATTTCATTTAAAAATATAGACTCTAAGGGGAAACGCAATCCAGTTATCGCAATAACTTCATCTGATTTGAAGATGCTCGTATTCATTCAATCTCTTTTATCCGGAAGTCTTTCAAGTAAAAAAATGATGATTTCTGGTCAACCGACTTACATTTATACAATAGAAATCAAACAGAAAGAGACAATACGCGAAGCTTTATCTCAAATACAACAATTCTTAAGAGCGGATCACAAAAAAGAAGAAGTAGAGCGAGTATTAGAAAACTTCTCTTCAGATTCTAATCGAAATATCCTGCGCCCGAAACAACCGGCCAGTAATATGTTCCTAATGGAAAAAGCGTATTAAGACAGAAAAAAAACAGACTCAATGAAGAGTCTGTTTTTAATGATTAATTATTTACCTTGTGCGTGATCAGGCTTAGAATTCTTGCCCTTGTTCTTTTGATCGAAGACACCTTTCTCAGCTAATTCTTGTAATCTTTCCTTAGCACGATCTGATGCAGGTGTGCCATCGACTGGTAAATCATATTCTTCTTTCGGTTCAACTTCTGAAATTCTTCCTTCAGCTTCATAGGCGATTGGTTCTTCAAAAGATTCGATAAATTCGACCGTAGCATCCAAGTCTACTGGCCCAACTTCCATATTGCTTGAAAGTTCAGCTATGCCACTTTCTGCGTTACCATACATATAATTATTGACCACAACAGTATAAGTTTCATTTGGGTCAATCTCTGAGCCGTCAGGTAAAATGATATCCACTACCTCTTGCGTCTCGTCTTGCCAAGTATAAGCGAAGCCTGACACGCTATAATCCGGTCCGTATTCAGCAGAAATCTGTTTATTTAATACGTCTTCAAGAGCTGCACCTGTCATTTCCACTTTACTAAGTACATTACCGAATGGTTGAACAGTAAACGCATCTCCATATGTGATAGTCCCCTCTTGAATATCAGCACGGATTCCCCCACCGTTCATTAATGCAAAATCGGAATCCATCGCTTCGACCATTCCATCAGCTATCAAGTTACCTAGCGCATTGTCTCCAATTTCTCCGCGAGTTGGGTAACCACCCTCTAGATCAAATGCAGCTTCACCTATAACATCATTTTTAATCTCATCTACTTTTTCTTCATATTTTGCTAAAATTGCAGCTACTTCTTCATCCGGCTCGACTTGTGATTGGTCAACCTTAACAATTTCAGCTGTTTTCTCTACGATATCACCTGTTTCAGGATCTATTTTCAAATCAACATCCGAAAATGCAGTTCCATAATCATATGCTTGAACGATTAGCTTGTCATCAACATATCCATTGTTATACACATGATTATGACCTGCAAAAATCACATCTACTTCATCATCAACAGAATTTGCTATATCTGCTGCGTCACCTGTTATAACATCACCATCCTGTCTAGCAGGATTATGAGCTAACACGACGATAGCTTTTACTCCTTGCTCTTGCAACTCTGGGACATATTCGTTAATGGCTTCTGCCTCATCCGTAAATGCAAGGTTTTCGTTACCATCTTGAATAATCATATTCGGAGTTTCCGTAGTCGCAACTCCAATGAAACCTATTTTCTCTCCACCAACTTCTTCAATGGTATAAGGATCAAAAATTAGTTCTTCAGTATCCTTATAAATTACATTTGCTGCAACCATAGGGAAGTCCATCCCATCATACCCTTCTGTACCATCAGGATGCTCTCCTCCATTAACCATTCGAAGAAGTTCATCTACTCCTTCGTCAAATTCGTGGTTCCCAACAGTACCCACATCCATATTCATCGCTTCCATGATTTCAACAACTGGTTCGTCTTGGAAGGAGGCTGCGATCAATGGGCTACCACCAATCATGTCACCGGCGTGAACACGTAATGTATTTCCATGATCCTCCTTGTACTCGTCCAAATATGCAGCTAAGTAATCAGCCCTACCGGCAGGATCTTCTTCACCATCTCCATCAAAATCTTCATCATAACCCTCATAATCGATTTGTCCATGCCAGTCATTTAATCCCTGTAACTGTACATCTACTAAATCCTCTTCTGCTTGTAAACTACCTAATGGAATGACAATTGCTAGAGTCATAACCATCATGACACTTTTCATGAAATAGTTTTTCATCTGTTTAATACCTCCATATGTAGTATTCAATTCCAAATATAACATACATGTTGTAGGTATTTTTGAGTAATTTCACTACTTTTTGTAAATTCAGACTTTTTACCCGATGGTATTGTGAAATCGCCTTAAATCTATCAATTTTTCACCCGAACCAATTAGAAACTTTAAATAGCTAAGTCATGGAATTTAGTTCGCATTCCTAAATAAATTCTTTCCTACTCCTTCCATTTTTGATACGATGAAATTATCAGAAAATTGGAGGTATTAGATGAACAGTGAAACGATTCAATCCATTGCAAAAGAACTACATCAAGAACAAGTTAAATACAGTAAATTGAATTGGGCATTATTTACTACTGGAGACGACTTCGGAGTAAAAGACCAATATCATAACATAATGGAGATTCTGAAGGACCAGTCCAAATTCGAGGCAATTGATACATATAAAAGAAAGGATTTACCTGCTGAAGAAGCACGAAAAGCAGAAATCATGTATAACAGCTTTAAACCCTTTCACCTATCAGATGAGCTCAATGAACTGAATGTAAAAATTCAAGAGAAGACCAATGAGCTTTCAAAGATTTTGAATACATTCCGTTACAAACTAGATGGAAAGGAAGTATCCGCTGTAGAATTAAGCCAAGTACTTAGCATGGATCCTGATCGTGAGAAACGAAAGCGTGCTTATTTTGCAAGGAACCAGATTAATGAATTGATGGTCGAATCAGGTTTTGTTGAACTTGTCCAACTGCGTAAAGAATTCGCTGAAAAATATGGTGCGAAAGATTATGTAGCTTATAAACTAGAAGCAAACGAACTTAATCCTGATACTTTCGATAGTTGGCTCGACGAACTGCATGAACTCCTCCCTAAAATGAAAGAAGGAAGACAAAAATATGCTCAGAAATTTTTAGGGGAAAGCGAAATCATGCCCTGGGATGAATCTTATATTCAATCTAAGATTGCACCTTCACTAAACCAAACGGTGGACATGTCAGAATACCACGAGCATTTAACCGAATTATTTAACCGCTTCGGAATCGATCTTGCAGGCATGAATATTACTTACGACATCT
This sequence comes from Halalkalibacillus sediminis, assembly GCF_002844535.1. Classification (NCBI taxonomy): domain Bacteria; kingdom Bacillati; phylum Bacillota; class Bacilli; order Caryophanales; family Bacillaceae; genus Halalkalibacillus; species Halalkalibacillus sediminis. The sequence continues at coordinate 582,138 of NZ_PJNH01000002.1, read as the reverse complement.
TCCCAAGAAACAATAAATCTGAATGGGGTTATAATTTCCCTGTTGAGACTGGTAAAGACTCCCGTATTTTGGCAAATGTTAAAAATAGGTACTATGAATACGGCGTACTACTTCATGAATCTGGCCACGGAGCACATTCTTTCTTGAACGACCCAAATGAACTCATTTTGAATAATGGAATTAGTGGTATCGTCAGTGAAGGCATCGCGAATTTATTTCAGAGTTTCTTATATAGCCGCAGTTTCTTTGAGAAATTCTTCGAAGACCCTGACCAAGCTGAACAGGAATTCCAAGAGTTAAAAGAATACAGCAAACTCAATGCCCTACGTAGCATTGGAAGAATCTTCTTCGACCACAGCCTTTATAAAAATGACATACAATCACTAGATGATATATATGAGTTGTATTGGAAGAACCATAAGGAAGTCTTACAAGAAGATCCATTTGGAGAAGCACCACCATGGGCCTTCATTATTCATTTCACTACACACCCAATATATATGCATAACTACTTCATGGGCGACGTCACTTGCGAAATGCTGAAACAAGTATTCAAGGAGAGAACTGGTGGGGAAATTATGGACTACCCGAAAGCTTTTGGTGAGTTCTTATTGAATGAAGTCATTAAACCTTCAGGAAGATATAAGTATAATGAGTTATTTAAACGGATCAGCGGAGAGGAATTTTCTTTAAGATTTATGATAGATTAATGTGAAAAAGGCGTGCGAGTGCACGTCTTCTTCTCTTGCTTTTCTTGCAAAATTTTTCTAAATTTCGTAACTTCCCAAAGGCAGAAAAATGAATCCGCCATGGAAAGGAATTATTGAGACGGATTCTTGTTCTAGTTTAAAAAATGGATAATAAATTAAACAGTAAAATTAAGATATTACTTCATATAATGTGCGACTAACTTATAGCACCTTTCTTTTGTAAGACTTGCCTGAGTTGCGATGTATTCTAATGTTTCTGTTGAACCACCTTCATACTTTAGTGACGCTTCTTTAGCAGCTTCATCTCTATGTTTTATCCAATTTCGTTGTTCGACCCTTAATTTATCCATTTGATCTTCACTCAGTTGCTTCTTCAATTCACGATATATTTCATTCAAAACTTGATCCCACTTTTCGTACCTTTCCTTTTCTTGTTCTTCCATGTCAGAAATCGTTGATTTAGTTTCGGCGTGTCTATCTGATTCTTCCATTTCATTCAGTTTATCGAGATACTTTTCTTTTTGGTTTGTAGTAACCTCATTATCACTATTACTGGTTGATTCTTCGTTCTCGTTTTGCGTCGATTTACTATCTGTATCATTACTTGATTTTGAATTTGACTCTTCGGGGTTTCCGCACGCAGTCAATACAGATAATACTATTGTCATTGAAATTATCGTTAGAAACTTATAATTATTTTTCATATTATTACTCCCTCACATCTGATCTCCTAGGCTTAAACTTTATTTGTGAATGTTGTGCCAATAGCGGTATCTTGATTTGAAATAAATGCTGGCCCCTTGACTGGTAGCACAGATAACAATAGTTTTATTTTTCGTCACTCAAATGCTGTTTAAGAGTTTTTTTGGTCTTTAGTAAATGCTCTTGATTTATTTCTAAATAATAAATACCATTAATAACTTTCTTTTCTATTCCTTCTTCCATATCAATTATTTTAATGGAATCTGAGCTACTATCCTTCAGATCATTAGTTATATCATTTGGAATATTTGTATCGCTTACTTCTAAGAGGTTATTAATTTTGGAAGCTTGTTCTTCAATTGAATTTCCAACTTCGTTAACAAGAAGACTATTATCCTTAAGGCTATCCTTTTTAATACCTAATATTTCGTATATCTTCTCTTCTGCAATTACAGAGTAATAATCAACAGAAATATCAAATAAATTTGACACCGTATTCAAAACTGTTTCAGGCTGACCATTTAAAGCAGAAGCATGCATCAACTTATCCTTACCAAGCATCTTCCCTTCAGAATCAATAACTTGAACATACGTATCACGAGGAATTGGAACTAGTTTTACACTTCTGTCCCTACCATTATAGGTGAGTAAGATATTGATATTGCTTCTGTGATTAGAGCCATTGCTCATTAATAGAGCTGAAAAGGATAAATTTTCTTTTTGTGTCGTCGCCTGCTGTTCGTCCGAATTGTACAGGTTAACTTCATTCCCTGAATATAGGTTTGGCAGAAATAAGCCAATGGCTAATATTAATACCATTACAGTACCCATTACTGGAGCTATACGTTTACCTTCGGGGAGAAAATTTCTTTTTTTGCTCGGATTGCTTTTATTATTTCTTTTGATTTTCTGGAAGGTTTCTAGTCTGTCCTCTTTAGTAAATGTTAAGTTTTCATCTTCAAAAGAAGAGAATAGCTTATTAGACTTTTTATCCATAGACATTTTCCTCCTCCATTATTATTTTCAATTTATGCTTAGCTCTTCTAAGCCTTGTTTTAACTGTATTGTGATTCAGTTGTGTTACTTCAGCTATTTCGCTAATCGATAAAGACTTATAGTAATACAGAAAGATGACTTCACGATAATTTTTTGGCAAAGTAAAAATAAGATCTTTTATATGCTTGTCATGGGAATTTTGGATTACCCTGTCTTCTGCTGAAGGTGAAATAGATGTAATTGCATTACCAAACAGACTTTTAGCATGCACTTTTCTATAATGCCAGCTTCCCAAATAATCTTTACATTGATTAATCGTTATTCTAAATAACCATGTTTTTATGGACGAATCATAACGAAACTCATCCAAGTATTCATAGCATTTGATAAAAGTATTCTGAACCATATCTTTTGCAGTCTCTTTATCTTTTACGTAGTTAAACGCCAACCGAACCAAATCACTACCATGCTCTAACATAATTTCTTCTAACAAATCTTCTTTTACCTCTTTTTCCATAACTCCCCTCCTTTTCAACTGGTTTTATCTTTTTGCACCTCTTAGACGAAAGCCTAATTGAGATTGTTTCAAAATCATTAAATTTATCTAATCCGTGCAAGCATATGGGAAATAATCGTTTGCAAAAGAGAAAAGGCACTTGGAATTTAACCAAGTGCCTTTCCACTAAAACATTCACTTATTCTTTTATATCAAACTGAATCTTATGAAGGTTCGAGAATATTCCATTGGCACTAATGAGTTCTTGATATGTGCCCTGTTCAGCAACACCCTCATTAGTAACAACCACTACTCGATCTGCATCCCGAATCGTTGCAAGGCGGTGAGCTATAACCAACGTTGTACGGTCTTCAGTTAAGTCATTAAGCGACTTTTGAATAATTTTTTCTGTTTGTGTATCAAGTGCTGAAGTAGCCTCGTCCAATATTAAGATTGATGGATTTTTTAAGAACATGCGTGCAATTGCTAATCGCTGTTTTTGCCCACCTGATAACTTCAATCCACGTTCCCCGATTTGAGTATCATAACCCTGAGGTAAGTCTGCAATAACGTCGTCTAGATGTGCTTTCTTCGCAGCCTCACGAATTTCGCTCTCTGTAGCATCCTGTTTTCCGTAAGCAATATTTTCACGTATCGTTCCTGTAAATAAAAACACATCTTGCTGAACAATTCCGATTTGTGAGCGAAGAGATTTTTTCGTCATGTCTCGTATATCGGTATCATCAATGGTTATTGACCCTTTGTTTACATCATAGAACCGAGGTATTAACGAACAAATTGTTGTTTTACCAGCCCCAGATGGACCCACAAATGCTACTGTTTCTCCTGGTTGGATCTTAAGGTTAATGTCTTTTAACACAGATTTGTATCGGTCATAAGAAAAATCTACATGATGAAATTCTATATCACCTTTAAGATCGTCAACTACCTTAGCATTTGGTCTATCTACGATATCTGGCTCCTGTTCGACTAAATCACGGAACCTCTTGAACCCAGCCATTCCTTTAGGATAAAGCTCTAATAACGCACTAATTTTATCTATTGGTTTAATAAGGACATTAGTGAATAAAACAAATAGAACCAACTCACCATACGTTAATTGATCATTGAAAACTAACCATGAACCAACGACTAGTACAAGTAATGTTAATAACCGCGTCATCATGTATATGCTTGAGTGAGTCCAGGCCATCACACGGTAAGCACCAATCTTAGCTATTCTAAATAACCCATTATCTTTTTGGAAACGATTAATTTCAAAGTCCTCATTCGTAAAAGATTGAACCACGCGCACACCAGATACAGCATCTTCGACGCGAGCATTCACATTGGCAATATTGCCGTACATATTATGCCAAGCTTTGTTCATAGCAATATTACAGTAAGTAACCAATGCTACCAGAAGAGGTACCATGACGAGTGCAATATAAGCTAGCGTTGGATTGAAATAAAACATGATCCCAAAGGCTCCGAAAAATGTCATCATTGCAATGAAGGCATCCTCTGGCCCATGGTGAGCTAACTCACCAATGTCAAACAAGTCATTCGTAATTCGGCTCATGATATGTCCGGTCTTAGTATTATCAAAAAAGCGAAACGAATGTTTTTGTACGTGAGTAAAAAGTTCTTCACGCATGTCTGTTTCAATATTGATCCCAAGCTTATGCCCTAAGTAACTGACTATGTATTGTAAGAATGTACTTAATAAATACACCACGAGTAGTAAAATACTCACCGTTACAATTAATCCCCAATCGTCCCCATGAAGTAAATCATCTATAAACCATTGAACTGCAACTGGAAAAGCTAGTTCAAGAATAGCAACTATAACAGCGCTTGAAAAATCTATCATGAATAATCGTTTATGTGGTTTGTAGTATGTAAAAAATTTTCTTATCATGTACTGAATCTCCTGTCGTATGAAATCTAACATATTATAACATTATTTATGATGAAGAAAATGATGCTTTTCAAGCGTAATTAAGAGGATTTTTCTTCCAACCGTAATTTTAAATAGCTGCTTTCAATCCATTCAAATTGATTAGTCATAAAAATAGGTGCGGAGTTACTCGAACATATGTAAGAAACTGCTTAACAAAGATCAATTATCTTATCGTTGAGGATTTGAACTATAGCGAAAGGAGAATGTTACATGAATCAAAATCACCACACTTCGGCCCTGCCTAAAGTGGTCAACCGGGAAAAATGGCAGGACAAACTAAATGAATTGCGAATCCGAGAGAAGGCACATACACGCGAAGGTGACGCAATTGCGGCTGCCCGTCGACGGCTACCGATGGTCGAAGTTGACCCCACCACACCACTGATTGGCCCGGATGGTCCAGTCACGCTTCTGGAGTCTTTTGAAGGCAGGACCCAGTTGATCGCCTACTTTCACATGTGGCACACGGGCAAACCCGCCGCAGAGCAGTGTGAAGGTTGCACCTTTTCCACGACTCACATCAACGAGCTCTCCTACCTTCACTCACGGGACGTCAGTTACGCTACTTTCTGTGAGGGGCCATATGAAGAGAGCTCTCGATATCGCGACTTCATGGGGTGGACGGTTCCTTGGTACTCGGTCCCTCAGGAATCAGTGAAACGGTTAATCGCAGACAGACATTTTGGAATCTTAGTCAGTTATCTCCGGGACGGTAACAAAGTATACGAGACTTACTGGACCACCGGCCGAGGTAACGAACCGATGTCCCCATCTTACGGCTTGTTGGACTTAACTGTTTACGGACGGCAGGAGTTTTGGGAGGATTCACCCAAGGGCTGGCCGCAACACTGGGGATCCAAAGGTGGGCAATTTACTATGGATGGCCGTCCTACTGCCCAATGGTCTCGCCTGAAAGCCGGACGCTCCGACGACCTTGGCACCTAGATAAATAATTTATAATATAAATCAAAGGCCCTTACCAATTAGGTAAGGGCCTTCATTGTATATGGAGACGGCGGGACTCGAACCCGCGTCCAGAGATATCGGCACTTAAGCTTCTACGAGCGTAGTTAGTAGATTATGATTCGCCATCTCTTCAGCCTACTAACAAGCTTCCGAGGGGCTAGTCTGATTAGTCTCTTCTGAAGACCTCAGACGGAGGCCTTCAGCGTAGCCCGCTTAATTTGAGACCCTTCGATCTGGCACACGGGCGATGCCAGGAAGGATCCTGTAGAATCTGCTTACGCAGCTACAGCGAAATCGTTATTTTTGCCAGTTATTATAAACTGAGTGACGGTTTAACGAGTCGTCGGCTCGGCTCGCTACTTAAGCTCGACCTATCCCTGTCGAATCCAAAACGTCCCCGATTAAAAATCGGAGGTTTTATCTCCTTTATTACAACCTTATTTTATCACATTTCCCCACAAATGAAAAATCCAATAATTGCACGTGATTAGCGTTGGAACTGGTCTTTGATTGCACGATCCATATCGCGTTTCGCCTGTTTACGTTTCAGATCCTCACGTTTATCGTACTTTTTCTTACCTTTACCTACACCAATCAGAAGTTTAGCTACACCATTCTTTATATACAGCTTCAACGGTACGATTGAATACCCTTTTTGCTGGGTGTAACCGATCAATTTATTGATTTCTTTTTTATGAAGTAACAATTTACGCGCTCGAGTAGGTTCGTGATTGAACCGGTTCCCTTGTTCATAAGTTGAAATATGCAAGTTATGAACGAATAGTTCTCCCTTTGAAATTCGTGCGAATGAATCCTTTAAATTCACACGGCTCGCACGTATCGACTTGATTTCAGTCCCCTGAAGAACCATCCCCGCTTCATACGTTTCTTCTATAAAAAAATCGTGGCGCGCTTTTTTATTGGTTGCAATGGCATTGTTCTCTTTTTTCGCCATCCTCTTACCTCCTCACTGCATAAAGTTATTTTACCAAACTCCCTGCCTATTTTAAACAAGAGCCATCTGTATACATTTTTTCAAAACAAACTCATCAATAGACAACTCAAAGAATATTATGGCATTCTTATTTCATAGAGAGAGAATGAAGGGAGAATCCAGATGATTGATACCATAAAAATTCGCCAATTGAACATAGATGATGAAAGTAACCTAGCAAGCATGGACACTGGTATTGAAGACGATTACGTCGTCCGTATTTTCCAACGTCTGATCGAACACCAGGAACATGCCTTGTATGGACTTTTTATTGATGAACAAATCGTGGCTGTTGCAGGATACTCAGTCTTTGCTGAACAATATGCCATGCTGGGCCGGTGGAGATCAGACCGCCGCTATTATGGGAAGGGCCATGCTACACGACTGATACAGCACACGATTGATGAGGTCGAGAAACTTCCAGGTATTCATTGGGTTGGCGCAAACACGCAAGTAAACAACCACCCAGCCCTACGAGTTTTGGAGAAAGTTCAACTCCCTCCTTTGAAAAAATTACACGCATCGACTCTTATGAATCCTGACGACATCGCGAGGAACCCTGAGGCAAAATGGACTCAAGTAAAAACGTTAAAAGAAAAAAGAGCATGGATCAAACATGTAGCTGGAGATCAATCAACCATTTTTCCATATGAATGTTACTATCCGTTCCCTTCTAGTGACACACTCTTCACTGATGAAAAACTTGAAGAGTGGTATTTCTTTGAAAACTCTTCAAGAAATCGCGTGTTGATCGTATCGGAAGATCAAAAGAAATATCATTATGCCCATGCGGTTTACCTATGGGATGATTCATTCGAGCAGCCTGGGTTATGGGATACCCTATTAGATGTGTATGACCATATTCGAAAGAAAAATGACGAAGAAACCTATGTATGGATTGATTTAACCGATGAAGAAAAATCAAATATACCAACTAATTTCGACTTCCATTTTCAAGACGCGTGGATTTTGCACGGTAAATGGCTATAGGAAAAATTATTGCGCCGACTTACATCGGCGCTCTATTTCTCCTGCCATGATAATGCAAAACTACCTTCTCCTCCATGAGCGGCGATGATTGGCCCAAGTGCTCCGATGTGGATATTTTCGATGTTCGAAAAATCTTTCAGACGATTTTTAATCGTTTCTGAAATCGATCGATCATTACAATGTAGAATGTTTAACTGAGTAATTGGTTGGCTTTTAGCATATTCAATCACCTGGTTCACCATGTAATCAATTGATCTCTTCTCCGTACGGACTTTCTTTACTAACTCCATCTTTCCTTCCTTCAACGTAAGAATGGGATGTACTTTCAACGTTTTCCCCACATTATAGGCAAACATATTGATCCCTCCACCGAGATAAGCATATTTAATATCCGCTACGTAAATGTAGGTATGCACTTTTTTATAATCATTTTGAATGATTTTAACTACATCCTCAGCTGACCTTCCGTGTTCAATCAGTTTTTTACCATGTTGAATCATTTCATACATGGGATAGGATAGTAAACTTGAATCCACTACATGAATTTTTGTCCCTTCAAAATCATCGGCAATATTACTTACTGATTGAAAGGTGCCACTGACTTCTGAAGAGATGTTTACGCATATGATTTCTTCATAACCTTGTTCAATGATTTGTTCGAAAGTCGATATGATATCTCCTAAGGCTGGTTGACTGGTTTTTACCGCTTTGTTAGTCACTTTAACCTTTTGATAGAACTCTTGTGAAGTCAGGTCAACATTCTCTTTGTAATTTTTTCCGTCGATACTGACTTGGAGAGGTAGGATAAATATATCTTTTTGATTATCTCCCTCTGGTATATATGGAACTATCTGTTACCCATGCAATTTTCATGCTGTTCTCCCCCGATTCGTTATAATTACTTATAAATCCCCCTTATGCTATAATTTCAAACAAAAAGGGAGTGGAAATTTTGACAATATTTTCAGTACTTTTAGCAGCAATGATTTTATTTATGTCTATTGTATGGTTCATTGCGATTCAAATTGATGATTTTTCGATCGTTGACATCGCTTGGGGACTGACTTTCATTGTTACAGCAGTAACAACGCTTCTTTTAACAACTAATTACAATGCCACTTCACTAACAATTTTAGTCCTAGTGCTAATTTGGGGGGTAAGATTATCGGGCTATCTTTTTTACCGGAATGTGGGTAAACCACCGAAGACTATCGCTATCAAAATATGCGAAAGAAATGGAATCATCCTAACCGAACCGCATTTTACCGCGTGTTCATGTTACAAGGCGCACTCTCTTTATTTTTCAGCTTACCGATCATTATTGGGATTGCGAATAGTTCATCTGATTCTGTAACTTCGATTTTAATCATAGGAGCAGCACTGTGGGCTTTCGGTTTCCTATTTGAAACTGTAGGTGATGCACAACTTGATCGATTCAAGAAGAAAGAAAACAAAGACCATCGCTTCATTCAACACGGTCTTTGGAAATATACTCGTCATCCTAATTATTTTGGTGAGTCTGCCCAGTGGTTTGCGATTGCATTGATTGCTGCGACGGTTCCATGGGGATGGATCTCATTCATCAGTCCAATCATCCTCACCTTTTTTCTTTTAAAAATTTCAGGAGTTCCTTTGTTGGAGAAGAAATTCATGGAGCACGAAGAGTATCGTGAATATGCAGCCCGCACAAACAAGTTCATTCCAGGTCCTCCAAAAAATTAACCATCAATCAAACAAACGCCGATCACTTTTCATCTGTGACCGGCGTTTTTCTTATTATCTTTTCTTCGATTTTCTATTCGGCTTCATTCCGACGATTTCAAAATCGATGACTCTATCTTCTATATTCGTGCTAACAACCCGGACGTTCACTTCATCACCTATTCGGAAAATGTTGGCTGTGCGTTCACCAATCATTGCGTGGTGCTTTTCATCATAGTGATAATAATCATCCGTAAGCTGACTGACGTGTACTAAACCTTCAATGGTATTCGGTAACTCGACGAACAAGCCGAAGTTTGTGATCGAGCTTATGATACCATCATATTCCTCACCAATTCTCTCGCTCATATATTCAGCCATCTTCAGATCATTCGTTTCTCGCTCTGCATCAACTGCATGGCGCTCCATCTCTGAAGTGTGTCTGGCGATTTCTGGTAAGTTTTCTTTCCACTTATCTGTTGTTTTTGAACTTAAATCGCCTTCAATCAAATACGTTCTAATCAATCGGTGTACGATTAAATCAGGGTAACGACGGATCGGCGAAGTAAAGTGCGTGTAGAATTTAGTCGCAAGACCGAAGTGACCTACGTTTTCTGGAGAGTACTTCGCTTGCTGCATCGAACGTAACATCAATTTAGATACGACTAAGTCCTCTTTGCTACCTCTGATTTCATCCAATGCTTTTTGTAAAGCTTTCGGGTGAATATCATCTGGTGTACCTTTAATCGTGTATCCCAAGTTGGCAACGAACTCGAAGAAGTTCTGCAGTTTGCCAGCGTCTGGCTCTTCGTGGATACGATGAATGAATGGTACATCCATCCAATGGAAATGCTCTGAAACTGTTTCGTTTGCAGCTAGCATGAATTCCTCGATCAATTTCTCGGCAACACCGCGTTCACGTAATACTACATCTGTTGGCTTTCCAGCTTCGTCAACTTCAATTCCAGCCTCTTTGAAATCGAAATCGATTGCACCTCTATGCATACGTTTATTTCTAAGAACTTGAGCAAGTTCCTCCATATGCTTGAACATCGGAACTAACGAACCATAACGTTCAATTGTATCAGTGTCACCATCATTCAAGATTTCATTGACTGCGGAGTAGGTCATCCGTTCAGTTGTTTTAATTACTGCCTGGAATATTTCATGATGTACGACATCACCTGATGAATCGATTTCCATCTCACAACCAAGTGTCAGACGGTCAACTTGTGGATTCAATGAACAAATTCCATTGGATAATCGGTGCGGAATCATAGGCACAACACGGTCTGTGAGGTATGTGCTTGTCCCACGCTCGAAGGCTTCCTTATCAATCGGAGATCCTTCCGTCACATAGTAACTGACGTCTGCTATATAGACACCTAATAGATAATTCCCGTTTTCTAATTTTTCCACACGGACGGCATCATCTAAATCCTTCGCATCCGCGCCATCAATTGTAACAATACGTTCATCACGCAAATCACGACGATTTTTTATTTCATCTTCTGAAATCTGTTCAGGTACTTCGTTCGCGTGATTCAGGGTTTCCTCGTCAAATTTCGCCTTGATGCCATGCTTATGAATAATCGTTAAAATATCAATTCCAGGATCGTTAATGTGACCAAGAATCTCAACAACTTCACCTTCAGCACTTTTTCTTTCTTTCGGGTACTCGGTAATTTTCACAATTACTTTGTGTCCTTCAGCAGCACCATTCGCTTGACTTTTCTTAATGAAAATATCACTCGGGAACCTTTTGTCATCAACTAACACAAAACCGAATGAGCCATTGTCTTGATAAGTACCAACAATCGGCTGATCATTTCTTTCAACGATTCTTACGACAGTTCCTTCAGGACGATTGCCGTCTTTAGAGTCTGCTTCTACACGAACTAAAACGATATCGCCATTCATCGCTGACATCAAATCGGATTGATGAATATATATATCATCTCGATCTTCGTCATCAGGAATCAAGAATGCGAACCCTTTAGCGTGCATCTGCACTCGACCTTTGATCAGATTCATTTTTTCTGGTAAACCATAGCGGTCCTTTCTTGTTAGTACAAGCTTTCCTTCTTGCTCTAATTCATTTAATGCTTTCATTAAATTTTGTAATTCTTCACTTTCTTTAAAATCTAAGGTTTCTTGTAATTCTTCGACGCCATGTGGTTTATTCGCCTCATGTTCAAAGAATTGCATCAACCTCTTTTTCATATCAATCATTGTTTCACCTCATTTTCTATTCATTTAATCTGACCAATCCAATGATTCTAAAAATTGGTAGACGTCTTCGTGGACTTGTTCTTTATAGTCGCTCAATGTGATTACGTGTGGAGCTCCTTCATACCATTTCAGATCTTTCTCATCAGCTTCCACATTTTCATAAATATAATTGGCACTTTCCTTGTTGATCATTTGATCCTCTTCAGCTTGAAGAACCAGCGTTGGAGCATAGATTTCATCCACGCTATCATGGACACTTTCAATCAGTTTGCTCAATGTTTTAAACGTTTCTGATGACTCGTCCATCAATTCATCCAATTCTGCTTCAATCTGATCAGCATCTTTTTTCTCTAGTTGTTTATATTCTTTCGCAAAACTGCGAAAACCTTGCGATAAATCTTCCACATTATCAAAAAACATTGGTGAACAGATCGGAATGACTGCTTTTACAGGTTTTTCATTCGCCAATTTCAATGCGAGTACACCACCTAATGAAAGCCCTGCAACAGCAATTTCCTCATAACCTTTTTCTTTCAAATGATTGTATGCTTCTAAAGCATCGTTCCACCAATCATCTGCATTCGTTTTCACCAACTCTTCAGGGGGCACTCCATGTCCTTTATAAATCGGTGCATGGCTTGTGTATCCTTTTTTTTCTAAGAAACGACCGAGCATCCGTACATCGGCCGAATGTCCAGTAAAGCCATGCAATAAAAGTACTGCACGTTTACCTGCTTCGAAAGTAAATGGTTTAGGTTGTTTAATCTGCATCTGATATTTCTTCCTTTCTGATTCAATCGCCTATCTTTAACTTTCCCGCAATTGTTTTTTGTTAACCTTATTTGAACATAAAAAAACAGTAAGCTCTACACTTACTGTTCATCAATCAATCATCCGCTATTGAATAAAATAACCTAATACAAACGTAATGACCATAAAAGACACACCGAAAACGATTGTTAAGCGATGCAAAACACCATCGATTCCACGAGCCTTTTGTTTACCAAATAAATGCTCGGCACCACCAGAAATCGCTCCTGATAAGCCTGCGCTTTTACCTGATTGTAGTAATACAACAACGATCAAACCGATCGTTACGATAAACAGTAATGTGACTAAAAATGCATACATGACTTGATTGACCTCCTATTGTTACGCACAAATCCATAACAATAATGTAGCATAGAAGACTATGGATATGCAAGTCCATTTTCAGATAAAACCGCATGCGGTTTTTTTTAAAACGCATCACTTTGTAAAGAATACTTTATGGGTGAAATCTGAGTTATGGTGGATTGAAATGAAGTTATGGTTGATTAGATTGCAGTTGTGGTTGATTAAACTGACGACATGGAGGATTAGATCGCTGACATGGAGGGTTCAACCCCCAACGTGGAGGATTTGATTGGTGACGTGACGGGTTCCACCCCAAACGTGGAGGATTCAAGTCCCAACGTGGAGGATTAAAACTTTCCCCTTCCATCTAATAGAAAAAAGGATGGGCGCATGGCCCATCCTTTAAAAATTCTTTTAACTTGGTTGAGGTGCACTTTCTTCCTCAGAATCAGAATCTGGTTCAGCTTCTTCCGTCTCTGATACCCAAAGAGCACAAGCAGCATCACCTGTGATATTCACTGCTGTTCTAGTCATATCAAGTAAACGGTCTACACCCAAGATCAGACCTATTGCTTCAACTGGAAGACCTACTTGATTCAAAACCATTGCCAACATCACAAGTCCGACACCAGGTACAGCAGCCGTTCCAATCGATGCTAGTACTGCAACAATCACAACAGTCAAGATTTGCGTCATGGATAAATCTTGAGCATACACTTGAGCGATGAAAACAGTTGCTACACCTTGCATGATCGCGGTTCCGTCCATATTGATTGTTGCACCTAATGGTTGAACAAACCCGCTTACCGATTTCCGCACACCCAACCGCTTTTGCGCAGTACTCATGGACACAGGTAAAGTCGCCCCACTACTAGCTGTACCAAACGCCACACTAATTGCGGGAAGGAAATTCTTAAAGAACCAGATCGGATTCTTTTTAGCTAAGAATTTCACGACTGCACTATACGTAATACCCGCATGAATCAATAATGCCGCAAGTACCACTAAGAAATAAGCCAGCATGGACGAAATAGCATCGAATCCTGTTCCTCCCACTGCGGAGGCGATTAGTCCGAATGCCCCGAATGGAGCTGTATACATAATGATCATGATTAAAAACATTACAAGTTCGAAACCTTGTTCAAATAATTTGTGTACTTTGTCAGTCTTCTTGCCCAATAATGCCAATCCGAAACCAATGAAGATCGAGAACATAATTACTTGAAGCATCTCACCTTCAACCATCGCTTGGATCGGATTAGTCGGGATAATATTGATTAATGTATCGATAATTGGCGGTGCTTCTGTCGCCTCAAAGTTAGCCGCTTCTTCATCTAAGAGTCCTTGTTCACCAGGTTGGACGATGAATGCTAGTGACATCGCAATGATAATCGCAATCGTCGTGGAAATTAAGAAGAAACCAATCGTTTTTCCACCGATCCTCCCTAACTTCTTAGGATCACCTAACCCGGCTGTCCCCAAAATAATCGAAATAACAACAATCGGTATAACCATCATTTGAATCAAGCGCAAGAAAATTTGGCCTAAAGGGGTTAAAAGATAAGTGTCGACAGGATTAAATACATTCGAACCCATCAAGTTCAGGCCAATACCAACCACAATACCTAAAATAAGTGCAATAATAATCGGCTTGGTCAAATTCATGCGTTCTTGCATATTTCTTCTCCTCCTTCTTATTTTAATCTCTAAATTATATGAACAACTTTTCAAATATATTTCTTTGAAAAAATAACTACTTTGTATTGCAAGGTAGTAGAAGTTGTGATTTACTATTATGTATAACAAGGTAGGTGATCGAACTGAAACTTAGAAGCCAGATGCTTAAAGGGATTTTGGAAGGTTGTATCCTAGCGATAATTGAAAAACAGCCAGTTTACGGCTATGAACTCTCATTAAAATTACAAGATAATGGGCTCGAGGATGTAAGTGAGGGATCCATCTATCCAATACTTTTACGATTACAAAAAGAAAAGTTGATATATGGGGAGAACCAGAAGTCACCAAGTGGACCGAATCGCAAATATTATTTTTTAACAAAAGAAGGGGAAAAAGCATTGAGCGACTTTCACAATAATTGGGAGCAAATAAAAACCCCAGTCGATCAAATCTTAAAGAAAAGTGGCGAGAACGAATGAATGCGAAAGAATTGATTGAACAAAACAATACGAAGCGCGAACAACTAAATAAAGAGAACCTGGAGTACTATGAAAATATGCTTGTCTATATACGACTTCAGGGGAACAAATCAGAACTTGCAACTGAAGAGATTTTAGATGAATTGCTTAACCATTTGCTTGACGCGCAGGCTGAGGGAAAAACGGCATACGAAGTATTCGGGGACGCTCCGAAATCTTATGCAGATGAATTGATCGGTGAGATTCAGCCGATGTTCACGAAGGAAAGATTCGAACTATTTTCAATGGGTATCTTCATGTTTGCAGGTTGGGCACTATTGGCTGCCGGCATACTGAATCCCTTATTGAACTGGCTACTAGGTTTCGGATCAGTAACGTCAACGATTTCTATTGGGTATGCTACAATCGTCAGTTTACTGTCCGTACTTTTAGCTCTAGCAGTATGCTTTGCATTTTTATGGTATATGAGATGGTCTGCGTTTAAAAAATTCAACAAAATTTTAGAATTTTTCATTCTTTGGATCACCTTCATGTTGATGACAGGCGGATTTATGGCTGTTATCTATTTTACGCCATCGTTCGGTCCGTCATTTACGATCCCTACTTATTACCTAGCAATCTTAGGAGCGATACTCATCATACCAGCCACTTATCTAACGAAAAAAAGCAGATGACTAGCAATCGCAACAACAGGAGTATTCCATTAAGAAAAGCCCTCTTAACGCTATTCTCTAACTCAGCTCAATTAACTCAGTAAAAAAAGGGATGACATCAAGTCATCCCTTTCGTATTAAGAAACCTATTTCAAATTATAAAAAGCTGATTCGCCTGCATAAACAGCAGCTGTATATAGCTCATCTTCAATGCGTAACAGCTGATTGTATTTAGCTACACGATCTGTACGAGATGGTGCACCAGTTTTGATTTGACCGGCATTGGTTGCAACAGCAATATCTGCGATGGTTGCATCTTCTGTTTCACCTGAGCGGTGTGAAATGACAGCTGTATAACCAGCACGCTTAGCCATTTCAATCGCTTCGAATGTCTCAGTCAATGTTCCGATCTGGTTCACTTTAACTAGGATCGAGTTACCGATTCCTTTTTCGATTCCTTCAGATAACTTCTTCGTGTTCGTTACGAATAGGTCATCCCCTACTAATTGGACACGATCACCGATACGGTCCGTCAACAATTTGAAACCGTCCCAATCGTTTTCGTCCAAGCCATCCTCAATTGAAATGATCGGATACTTATTAACCATCTCCTCATACCAATCAACCATTTCTTCAGCTGTACGAGTAACGCCTTCACCTTTGAGCTCATATTTTCCGTCAGAATAAATTTCTGAAGCAGCTACGTCCATTGCAAGCTTGATATCAGTACCGATTTTATAACCAGCAGCTTCCACCGCTTCAACGATCGTTTCAAGCGCTTCCTCATTCGACTTCAAGTTCGGTGCGAATCCGCCTTCATCACCAACAGCCGTGTTGTAACCTTTATCTTTCAACACTTTTTTAAGTGCATGGAAGATTTCTGCACCTTGGCGTAAAGCCTCTTTGAACGTCGGTGCACTTACTGGCATGATCATGAATTCCTGGATATCCACGTTGTTATCCGCATGTTCTCCACCGTTTAGAATGTTCATCATCGGCGTTGGCAACGTCGTCGAGTGGAAGCCGCCTAAATACTGATACAAAGGAATTTCTAAGAAGTCCGCTGCAGCATGAGCACTTGCCATCGACACACCAAGAATCGCATTAGCCCCGATGTTCCCTTTATTTTCTGAACCATCAAGCTCGATCAAATGCTGGTCAATCAATACTTGATCGCGAATGTCGAGTCCGACCATTTCAGGTGCAACAACTTCATTCACGTTCTTGACCGCCTTTTCAACACCTTTACCAAGATAGCGACCTTTATCGCCATCACGCATCTCTACTGCTTCATACTCACCTGTTGAAGCACCACTAGGCACGATTGCCGAACCGAAAGCTCCAGATTCCGTGAACACTTCAACTTCTACTGTCGGGTTCCCGCGAGAATCCAATACTTCTCTAGCATATACATCCGTAATATAAGGCATATTCAACACTCCTATTTTTTAAGAAAGACTAATTTTTCATATTTAAACATTATCAAACGTAAACCTTACTTTGAAAAAATTTTACTTCTCAGACTCAATCAAGGACTTACCCGTCATAGCCTCTGGCTGATCCAGTTTTAATAACTCCAAGACGGTTGGTGAGAGGTCACCTAAGATACCTCCACCGCGAAGGGTTACATTTTCCTTCGTCACGATAACAGGCACTGGATTTGTCGTATGTGCCGTCATCGGACTACCATCATCATTATATACTTGATCGGCGTTTCCATGATCAGCTGTAATCACAGCATAACCATCCATTTCAAGAACCTGATCGACGACTTTTCCTAGACATTCGTCGACCGCTTCTATCGCTTTGATCGTAGGATCCAATTTCCCGGAATGTCCAACCATATCTGGATTAGCGAAATTCAATACAATCAAGTTGGGTGTATCATTTTCGAGCTCATTTAACAACGCATCTGTCACTTCATATGCGCTCATTTCAGGCTTCAAGTCATACGTCGCTACTTTCGGCGAATCGATTAGCACTCTTTTTTCACCATCGAACTCTTGATTATTTCCACCACTCATGAAATAAGTGACATGTGGGTATTTCTCGGTTTCAGCGATGCGAAGCTGTTTCAAACCATTTTTCGAAACGACCTCACCGATCGTATCTTCCGGTAAATTCGGTGGAAAAGCAACACCAACATCAAAATCGTCGCGATATTGTGTCATCGTCACCATGAATAAGTTTTCTAGTTTTTCATACGTACCTTCGAACTCATCCACTAAATGGTTCTTAAAGACATCGGTCAGTTGAACTGCACGGTCCGGCCGGAAGTTAGCATAAATGATTGCATCCCCGTTTTCGACCATAGCGACTGGTTGATCTTGTTCATCCACCATCACAATCGGTTCTACGAATTCATCTACAATGTCCTCAGCATATGAAGCTTCGACAGCTTCAATCGGGTCTGTTGTTTCCTTGCCATCTCCTAAACGAATCGCTCGATAAGCTTTTTCTACACGATCCCAACGCTTATCACGGTCCATCGCATAGTAGCGACCAGACACAGTCGCTATTTTTCCTATTTCTAACTCGTCCATCTTTTCCTGAAGTTGTTTCAAATAAGTCGTCGCGGTTTTAGGACCAACGTCACGACCATCAAGAAAAGCATGAACAAATACATCTTCTACTTCTTGCTTCTTAGCCATTTCCAGTAGTGCATATACATGCTCGATATGACTGTGGACGCCGCCATCAGAAAGCAGCCCGAAAATGTGAAGAGCACCATTCTGGTCATTCACATGACTAGCTGCATTCAAAAAAGCATCATTTTGCATATATTCTTCATCTTTGATTGATAAATTAATACGGGTAAGGTTCTGATAGACGACTCTTCCTGCACCAATATTCAAATGACCAACCTCGGAGTTCCCCATTTGACCTTCAGGGAGACCTACAGCTTCGCCACACGCAGTGATTTCAGTAGTAGGGTACTTATTCCAATAACGATCGAAATTAGGTGTATTCGCTTGTTTCACTGCGTTACCGAATTCTTCATCACGAAGTGCATATCCATCTAAGATGATTAGAGCTGCTAATGAATTAGCTGACATTGGCACCAGCCTCCACTAATTTCAAGAACGATTCTTCTTTTAAGCTTGCACCTCCGACTAACGCTCCGTCGATATCAGACATGCTCAATAGCTCTTCGATCGTCTCTGGCTTCACACTTCCACCGTACTGAATACGAACAGCTTCAGCCGCTTCTTTTGAGAAAGTTTTCTCTATTACTTTTCTGATGTGCGTACATACTTCATTTGCTTGTTCGCTAGAAGCAGTCTTACCCGTGCCAATAGCCCAGATTGGTTCGTAAGCAAGCACAACATCTTTCACTTGTTCTTCACTTAGGCCTTCCAACCCTTTGACTACTTGAGATTCCACAAAATCCATCGTTTCATTATTTTCGCGCTGCTCTAATGATTCACCTACACACACGATTGGTGTGATTCCGTGTTCGAAAGCTGCATGCGTTTTCTGGTTGACTGTTTCATCTGTTTCATTAAAATATTGGCGTCTCTCAGAATGTCCAATGATCACGTGAGAAATTAAAAGGTCAGAAAGCATCGCTGGACTCACTTCACCAGTAAAAGCACCACTTTCTTCATGGTGCATATTCTGTGCTCCGATGCTTACTGGAAAGTCTCTAGCAGCTTCTGATAAGAATGGTAAATGGATAAAAGGAGCACAAACCACTGTTTCCACTCTACCTTCTTCAGGCACTTTTTCACGGATATCCATTAAAAAGCGAGCACCTTCAGCAGCTAATTTATTCATTTTCCAGTTTCCTGCGATAATAGGTTTTCTCATTACTCCGTCACCTCTTCTTCCTCAGAATCATTTAATACTGAAACTCCTGGTAATACTTTACCTTCCATAAATTCCAGTGACGCTCCGCCACCGGTTGATATATGATCCATCTCTTCAGCATATTGGAATTTCTCGACTGCAGAAGCGGAATCTCCACCACCAATAACTGTATAACCACTAGCAGCTGCTAATGCTTTTGCAACACCGCGAGTTCCATTGGCAAATTGATCATATTCGAATACACCCATTGGCCCGTTCCACATGATTAACTCAGAGTCTTCAATGATCTTGCTGAAATGTTTCACTGTTTCAGGCCCAATATCAAGCCCTTCCCAGCCTTCTGGGATTTCTTCGATACTTACTATTTTTGTATTGGCGTCTTTTGAAAATTCACTTGCAACGACCACATCTACCGGTAGATGAATCGAAACGCCTTTCTCTTTTGCTTTTTCAATAAAACTATTTGCTTGCTCTATTTTGTCTTCTTCTAATAATGAATTTCCTACCTCATGACCAAGGGCTTTAATAAATGTGTAAGAAAGTCCTCCGCCAATCAATAAATGATCCACTTTGTCTAAAAGATGATCGATGACACCGATCTTATCTTTCACTTTCGCTCCACCGATGATTGCAGTGAAAGGACGTTGTGGATCCTCTAAAGCTTGTCCTAACACTTCGATTTCTTTTTCCATCAAGAATCCTGAAACGGCAGGTAAATGCTTTGCTACACCTTCTGTTGAAGCATGTGCACGATGAGCCGTTCCAAACGCGTCATTTACATATAGATCAGCTAAGCCTGCTAATTGTTTTGATAACTCTTCATCATTGGATTTTTCACCCGGGTGAAAGCGCATATTTTCTAAAAGTAAAACATCGCCTTCTCCTAAATTTTTCGCTGCATTTTCAACGTCTTCGCTGAAAACATCATCTGTTTTATAAACTGGTTTTTGAATGAGGTTGCTCAAATATTGTGCTACGGGATCTAAACGGAGTTCTTCGTCCACTTTTCCATCTGGTCGACCAAGGTGCGTCGCCAATATGACCTTCGCCTTCTTTTCAATCATGTACATGATTGTCGGTAAAGCAGCTTGAATCCGTGTATCATCTGAAATTTCACCTTTAGAAATAGGTACATTGAAATCAACACGACAAAATACTGTTTTCCCTTTCAAATCCACATCTCTTACATTCATTTTTTTCATAATGATCATCCCTCCATCACAATAAGTATGTACACAACAAGGAGGAACATGTTGATGCTCCTCCTTTTCAGTCTATCATTTTTTATAAAATTTTTCTTTGTTTAAAGTGATGGACTTTTATAGTCCTTTGCTTGCTACGTATTCAGCAAGGTCTACACAACGGTGAGAATAACCAGATTCGTTGTCATACCATGATACGACCTTCACCATGTTGTCTTCGATAACTAGAGTTGATTGTCCATCTACGATTGAAGATAGAGGGTTTCCGTTATAGTCACGAGATACTAATTCTAAATCTGTATAACCTAGAACACCTTTCAAGTCACCTTCTGAAGCTTCTTTGAATGCTTTGTTTACATCTTCAGCAGATACGTTTTGATCCAATTCAACAACCAAGTCTACTAATGATACGTTAGGTGTCGGAACACGCATAGCCATACCTGTCAATTTACCTTTAACTTCTGGTAGAACTTTTGCAACTGCTTCAGCTGCACCAGTCGTTGTCGGAATAATATTTTCTGCTGCTGCACGAGCACGGCGGTAATCTTTATGAGGCAAGTCCAAGATTTGTTGATCGTTCGTGTATGAGTGTACAGTCGTCATCATACCGCGCTTCAATCCGAATTTGTCACTAAGAACTTTAGCAACAGGAGCTAGACAGTTAGTTGTACATGACGCATTGGAAATGACATGATGACTGTCTTTGTCATACTTATCTTCGTTAACGCCCATAACTAGGCTGACATCTTCCTCTTTACCTGGAGCTGAGATGATGACTTTCTTCGCACCAGCTTCCAAGTGTTTCTTCGCATCGTCACGGTGCGTGAAACGACCAGTAGATTCAATTACAACTTCAACGCCGTCATTATTCCATGCCAATTGTGCTGGATCACGTTCAGATTTAACTTTGATTTCTTTGCCATCTACAACAATATTATCGCCTTCAGCACTTACTTCCACATTCAGTTCTCCGTGGACTGTATCGTACTTCAATAAATGTGCAAGCATTTCTGCATCTGTTAAATCATTTATTGCAACTACTTCCACGTTGTCATTGTCCATTGCTGCGCGAAATACTCGACGACCAATTCTTCCAAAACCGTTGATTCCTAATTTTACTGTCATAAAAAATTCCTCCTAAAGGTTATTTGTTTTATCTGAAAGCATTTTTTGGGCAAGTGCTTCATCTATAACTAATACATCGCTTTTTCCCCATTTGAAATAGGCGGATATTGCCTTACTTTTCGATGATCCTCCTGCAACCGTTACTACATGTTCGATATTGGACAACCGCTCTTTAGACATTCCCACTGAGTGGACTCTTTGAACAGTTTTCCCGTTTTCATCGAAGTAATAACCAAATGCTTCACCAATTGCTTGTTGATGTTGGATTTTTTTCAGTTCTTCGGCGTTTGAATTTCTTCTCTTCGCCATTGTCAAAGCATCCCCAACACCATGAATCGTTAAGCTCGATTGCTCAATTTTACTCATTACTTCTTTGACAGAAGGTTCTTCTAAAACTTTTGAATGCAAATCCCAGTCAATAGCATCAGGGACATATAACAAACGGTACTCGCCATCCATTTGTCCAGCCATCTTTACACATATCGAGCTCGCTTGGTACTCATACATGGTACCGAGTCCTCCTCTGGCTGGGACGAATAATGGTCTGACGCCCGACTTAGGTTTCAAATAGTCAGCTACTGCAGCTACTGTCGAACCACCTGTAACAGTAATGATCATCTGATCTTTTAATCGGCTCATAACTGCCTCAGCAGCGATTTTTCCTAAATCAGATTTTACACTTTCATCTTCATCCGCATTACCACGAACGATGTGTACTTCTTTAACAGGTAATTGCTTTGCTAACTCTTTTTCCAGATGCTCTAAATCAGTCAATTCACGCACTGCAGAACCATACATCTCGATTAATTCTTGCCCTTCTTGTGAGACATACATTCCTTTTCCTGTAACTAAAATCAAACCATTCTTTTGGAAAAATTCAATCTCACTGCGAATTTGACGTTCCGTCTTACCGACTTCGATCGCCAATGACCTACGACCAACAGGTTGAAGACTATAAATCTTTTTCAAAATCTCATAACGTTTTTCAATAATCTCAAGTAAATCAGGTACTAATTTCTGTTGGAACTGAAATAGTTTCTGCAATCGCCGAATCACCTACTTTTGAGAAAAACTTGGCTTCTCGCCAAGTCCTAATGGCGAAAGCCTTTGTTTTTCACATACTTTAACCCTTTAATAAAGTTAATATTTCTTAAAGTACAAAGAAACTAGAAGGTAGTCCTTCACTAATTGGCGGAAAAGTGGGACCGATTAAACCTCATTGGTCGTTTGAAGTCCTTGCGATAGACAAAAAACGTCCCACGCATTCCAAAAAAATTTCTTCTTTCTATATGATAGCAAAAAGAAGCGTATTTAACAATTAACGCTTCTTTAATGCAGCCGTTTAGTAATGAAATCTTCCATTGTTACAATATCCATGTCTTCCGCAGTCAACTCATCTTGATCAATGCGAACGACAGGAATCGATAAATGATACTCATCAAGTAATCTTTCATTTTGATATATATTCTGTTCGATTATATTGAAATGATACACTTTTTGTAGCATTTGCAGTAACTCTTTCGACTCGTCGCACAATTTACATTTCGCCTTGGTGTAAAAATACACAGTTAATCTATCTGTCATCGTTAATCCCCTTTACGATTAGAAGTATACCACTTTCTCATGATGACCTCATTCCCTGAAGAGGAAAAATGCAAACTATCCATCATTTGGTGCATTATGATTAATCCTCTTCCGTGATCCAATTGGTCTTCAAGAGGAGCATTCACTCTTTTCATTGCTTTTTCCTTCACTTGCTTATGAGAAAATCCTTCTCCTTCATCCCTTACCCGAATAATCATCGAATGATGCAAAAATAAGAGGGTAATTTGAATCATTTTATCAGTATTTCTTTTATTACCGTGAATGAACGCATTTGTATATGCTTCATAAATAGCTAGGTCAACCAACATTTGGTCTTCATAGAAGTATTGAACAAGCTTTGGATTCAAATCTTTTCTTACGATCTTGAAATCTGGCAGGTCCTGCAACATGTACATGCGTTTTTTTAACATTTAAGTATATACCTCATTAGTAAGTATTTTAGTTAGTCTTAAAAATTGTACCCAATGTGCTGATAATTAAAACTATTCAACATAGCCTATTTTAGTACATTTAAGATAGTTCTTTTTTCTTACCTTTGAAGTATATCAGTCATTGAATGATTTTGCATGAATAATCACCACTATTATTAATTCGATTTACTCAGATAATCAACCTTTTATATGATTCAGCTACAAATACTATCATATTAAGCGGCATTTTTTCATTATTCTAATGCAACCCCTCTGTATATTGATGTTCTTCATGTGGTTGCGATCACTTAGCAAACATAGTTGTAATGCTTTCTATCTTTAAGTCACTAAATGTTCAAACTGTTAACGTTTGACCCTCTCTTAAAATTGTATAATATGTAACTAGTCATTTTATTGTTCATTACTCTGTTTACAATAAAACAAACATTTCATTTTGGTAGCTTATATTATTAAACAAAAGTTTTAACTGAATAAAGGTGATTCACATAATACTTAAAGAGCTTTTATCTAATTTCGCAATTTTGATTTCAGCAATATTTTTATATACTCAATCAACCTCTTCTACACCCTTGACCCTTACTTCACCATTGAGAAGTAAATTTATAGTGGGTATGCTTGGAGGTATTTTAAGCAACATTCTCATGCTATATAGTATTGAAATTAACCAGACGTTCATCGACTTACGCCATATCCCCGTTATTATGGTAACTTATTATGGTGGCGCCATCCCAGCAATTATCACGATGACTTGCATTATTTTGGGGCGTTTTTTAATAGGGTTTACTATGTCTGCTTTTTTTGCTTTTGCTTTAATCATACTTATTACTGCTGCAACACTGTTAATCATAAGACTTTCTTTATCTAAGAAGAAAAAGATCTTTCTATCAATAACAGCTTCCAATATTATATTTGCAGCTTTTATTTCTTACCTATTACCCAATTTTGATCGATTGTTCGTTTTGATTGTCTCTTACTGGATCATTTCATACTTTGCTGGTTTTGTTTCATTCTACACGGTCGAGTTTGTCCGGAGAAGCCACAGGCTTTTGTATAAATACAAATCTGAGGCAGCTACTGATGGATTAACAGGACTTCATAACGTCCGGAGGTTTGATGAAACGTTTAACGTTATTAGTACTCAAGCAGAGGAAAAAGGTGAGAGCCTCTCCCTATTATATATTGATATCGATCATTTCAAGAAAGTGAACGATACTTATGGACATAAAGAGGGCGACCAAGTACTTATCAATTTGAGTAAAATCTTAAAAAATACTGTTCGACCATATGATATCGTTAGTCGAAATGGTGGAGAAGAATTCACAATCATTCTCTTAGATTGTCCCTTAAAAAGAGCCTCAGATTTAAGCGAAAAAATTCGATCAGCAGTCAAAAATTATTCATTTGAATTGACTACAGGTCAAGCCATTTCAATCACAGTTTCTATAGGGGTAGCCAGCTACAACGAAACAACCGAAAGACCCTCAATGCTTATAGAAGAGGCAGATCAAGCGTTATATAGAGCAAAACAAACGGGTAGAAACAAAGTTTCCTTCTCATCTAAAGAAAGTGAAGAGTACATTAAAGTATAACTTCTCTAAACGGACATGCCCCCTTCGCAAACAATGTTATTTATAAGAAAGGCTCTGTTAAAGCTCATTGTTGTATTTATCATTGATATAGAAAAAACGCGAGACTCCTGCGGGTCGACTTGGTTCGGTCACGTCCTGTGACCAACGTCGACACTAACACATCTTGTCAGTCGGAAAAGCAACAGGCCACCTTCAAATCGTGGGGGTAAAAATTGATGCTTTTAGATTTTATTAATCAATGTAGGGATTACTACCACAGAAACTAAAACAGTTAGTCCCAAAAAAGCTGAATATACCCCCAGCGATGTATAGTAGGCGTTCACAAATAATAGAATTGCAACAATAATATTAGGAGTTACTGCCAACCAAACCAGTGTGTTTTTGAACAAGTGTGGGGCTCTTTTTTTTATTACACCAACCATACCCCAAAACACCAAATAAATGACAGCCAAAAAAATTATGGCTAACATAATTTCCTCTAATGTTGAATTAAAATCCCATAAATAGTCATATCCCCCCGTCACAAACCAATAGGAAAATATAATGATTATTGTGTTAATGATTAATAATATGTACCCCATCGTATAACCTCCTCCGTAGACTCGAAAAATAAGAAATCTCCCCAACCCTTGATATTAAAGGGATTAGGGAGATTCTAAAGGTTTTAAAAGTGACCTTCAAACACCTATGTATGCCCTCGGAAGGAGTCGAACCTTCATTACAAGAACCGGAATCTTGCGTGTTATCCATTACACCACGAGGGCGTGTTTAAATCGCAATAGTAATTATACGTTTTCTACAAATATAATTCAAGCTCGTCTTTTCTGATTTTCACTGACATATGATAATGTTGTAGTAATTGCTACGTTTATTTGCTTTTGATGTTGGGAAAATTGTTAAAGGTGCATATAGTAAAAGGTGAACATTTTGTTTGACCTTTATTGACCAATCAAGTAAGATAAAGATGTTAAATCAAAGATAAGGAATAAGGGAGGCATATTTTTTATGAACTTAATACCTACAGTCATTGAACAGACAAACCGCGGAGAACGTGCTTACGATATTTATTCTCGCTTACTTAAAGACCGTATCATCATGCTTGGAGGCCCTGTAGACGACAATGTGGCAAATTCCATCGTTGCTCAGATGTTATTCTTAGCTGCAGATGATCCGGATAAAGACATTTCACTATACATCAATTCACCAGGTGGATCGATTACAGCTGGAATGGCTATTTACGACACTATGCAGTTCATTAAACCTAATGTATCAACTATTTGTGTTGGTATGGCTGCATCTATGGGATCTTTCCTACTTGCAGCGGGTGAACCAGGAAAACGTTACGCACTACCAAACAGTGAAGTAATGATTCACCAACCATTAGGTGGTACGCAAGGTCAAGCTAGTGACATTCAAATCCATGCGAAACGCATTGTTGAAATGCGCGAGAAATTGAATAAAATTCTTTCCGAACGCACAGGTCAACCAATGGAAATCATTGAGCGCGATACAGATCGTGACAACTTCATGACTGCTGAACAAGCGAAAGAATATGGCTTAGTTGACGATGTAATGCAAAAATAATTGAAAGCACATAAATAGACTACCGAATTGATCGGTAGTCTATTTTTTTACTTTATAGTGAAGTTGCATGAAGTCACCGAACCGTTCCGTGTAATGTAACTCCAAGTCATATGAAAAGTCCGTTGATTTGAACAGCGGGATTCCTTTTCCTAAGACCACCGGGATTATCGTAATGATCATCTCGTCAATCAACTGATTCTGCATGAACTCATCAGTCAAATCCGCGCCTCCCACCAACCACAAATTCTTTCCTTCTTGTTGCTTCAAGTTTTGAACAAAGGTAGGCATATCTTGATCCACAAAGTTCACATGCTCTTCCGTACTTCGATCGGATCGTGTAAATACATAAGCTTCTTTATCTTGGTGAGGAAATTCATCGACTAAAGTCATAAGATGATCGTACGTTTTTCTTCCCATGAAAAGGGTATCCACAGTATCGTAAAACCTTCCAAATCCATTATCACCATTACCAACACTTTCTGCTTTTTGTAACCACTCGATTCCACCATCAGGGTCAGCAATAAACCCATCCAAACTTGTAGCAATGAACAAAATGACTTTTCTGTTAGAGTCCAAGTCAAATCCCTCCCACTTATTTTGGATTAAAAAATGCGCACGGCCCTGATTAGTCCGTGCACATTAACTCACAATTATTCACTTTCAACTAAAGTAATTAAAGATTCTAGCGCCTGATCTTCATCAGGTCCTTCTGTGCTGATCGCAACTACTTCATTGGAGCCGATTGCTAAACTCATAACACCCATGATGCTTTTTGCGTTTACACGTTTCCCGTCTTTTTCTAAGAAAATATCAGAGGAATATCGATTTGCTTCTTGTACGAACTTTGCAGCAGGTCTGGCTTGCAGTCCTGTTTCTAGTTTAACCGTAATTTCCTTTTCAACCAAAACTTCTACCCCTCTCCATTCAAGTGGTTTTCTTCACAAGATTGTAAGCGTTTTTATTTGCTTCATTATACATGATTTTAACCATTTGAACAACGCCTGATGACTAGTTTTCCAAGAGTTCACCTTTTCTTAATTTCTCGGCGTACTCATCAATTTTCTTCAAACGATGGTTAATCCCTGACTTACTGATTTTCCCGTTGGTAGATAACTCACCAAGTTCCTTCAACGAAACATCTTGGTGGTCAATACGCAACTGGGCTACTTCTCTCAGTTTTTCTGGTAAGGACTCTAAACCGACCGTTTGATCGATATATTTAATGTTCTCCACTTGTCTGAATGCGGCGCCAATCGTTTTATTCAGGTTCGCTGTTTCACAGTTGACAATCCGGTTCACGGAGTTACGCATATCGCGGAGAATACGGATATCTTCAAATTTTAATAACGCTTGGTGAGCACCGATTAAAATAAGCAATTCAGTTATTTTTTCCGCTTCTTTTAAATAAGTGATATAACCCTTTTTGCGTTCATGAGTCTTCGCATTCAAGCGATATTTGTTCATCAATTCACATAGTGCTTCGTTATGCTCCTGATAAAATGTGAAAATCTCCAAATGGTAAGAGGACGTTTCAGGATTATTAACAGATCCGCCTGCTAAAAATGCACCTCTCAGATAAGACTTCCTGCAACAGTCTTTTTCTAAATACCTTTCAGAGATATTCCTCTTGAAAGTGAAAGGCTCTTCTAATATTTCTAGATCAGTTAGTAAGCTTTTAACACCCTCATACATTCTAACTATATAGATATTGTTCTTTTTCAGACGCATTTTTTTCCGCACTAACAACTCTACAGGAGAATCGTACAGCTTTTTGATCAGTGTATAAATTCTTCTAGCAATCGCTGCGTTTTCCGTCTGGACATCTAAAATATATTGCTGATTCGAAAAAGATAATGATCCGTTCATACGAATCAAAGCAGCTAATTCAGATGATTTGCAACAGTCGTCAATCTCTATGTTCGTCAATTCTTTTTTGGTCTCTGATGCGAATGACATAATCATTCTCCTTCATTCTTTAAAACTTCTATCCTTTAATTATAACAACTCGTAAAGTATTTTTGCGATTTTATGCTCATTGTGCTTCAATGTACCGTCTTTTTGCAGATTTGCGATATTTCCTTGAATAACTTCGACGCCAATTTCGCGAAGGTTATCTTCATCGCACTGCACCGGTTCAGCTTGTTGCTTCGCATACTCCATTCGAATATCCTGTTCAATCGAATTCGAATGCATAATAATCATATCCATGAACTCGTCTTCTACATGTCTATGTATCGCGTGAATATGGTCCGATGCCTTATAGTGACTCGTTTCTCCATGTTGAGTCATAATGTTGCATACGTAAACAGATTTGGCTTTCGTTCGTTTTAATGCATTTTTTATTTCCGGGGAAATTAAATTCGGCAAAATACTCGTGTATAAACTACCCGGTGCTATGACAATCAATTCAGCGTTTTCGATTGATTTCACCGCTTCAGGCAGTGGTTGGACCTGCGAGGGCTCATAGAAAACCCTTTTAATCGGTTTTCCTACTTCCGCAATACTTGATTCCCCACGTACAACAGTTCCATCTTCGAATTCTGCCACTAGGTACATGTTTTCATTCGCAATAGGGTAAATCCTCCCTTTGACGTTGAAAACCTTTGATATTTCTTTTATTCCTTTATAAAAGTCACCAGTGACATTGGTCATCCCAGCAAGAATCAAATTCCCTAAAGAATGACCAGATAGTCCATCCCCATTATCAAAACGGTGTTCGAGCAATTTCAAAAGTGTGGGCTCGACGTCTGACATTGAGGCGATGACTTTTCTTATATCTCCAGGAGCTGGAATGGATAAATCATTCCTCAAGCGTCCTGTACTCCCACCGTCATCCGCGACAGTGACAATGGCTGATAAGTTGATCGGAAATTGTCTAAGGCCTCTCAATAGAACTGGTAAACCTGTTCCCCCGCCGATAACAACAACCTTCGGCCCATTCACATTGGTCATCTATTTCTTTCCCTTTCTCTTCTCTATATCACGATGGTACACGTGAGAGGTGTACTCTTTTTGAATCGCTTCAGAAATTTTTTCGGCTAATGCTACAGAGCGATGTTGACCGCCTGTACAACCAATAGCAATCACTAATTGGCTTTTTCCTTCCCGTACATAATAAGGAAGCATATACATCAGCAAATCGATCAATTTTTTATAAAATTTGCGTGTTTCTTTCCACTTGAAAACATATGAAGAAACCTCTTGATTAAGTCCTGTAAGATCTCTCATCGATTCAACATAATGAGGATTTGGTAAGAATCGCACATCGAACATTAGGTCTGCATCAATCGGTACCCCATGCTTGAAACCGAACGAAACGACTTGAACAGAAAATACGTTTTGCTTTTTCTCTTTAAAACGTTTAATGATCTGCTCTTTTAAACTTTTTGCTGCTAAGTCAGATGTGTTGATGATAATTTGAGCGCGACCTTTCAACTCATCTAAAATTTCACGTTCCTTCTTGATCCCCTCTAAAGGCAACCCATTAGGTGCTAATGGATGGGAGCGACGTGATTCTTTATAACGGGAGACTAGTGCTTGATTATCGGCATCTAAAAATAGAATCTGTTCTGTAATCCAATCTTCTTCTCCCAATTTATCCAATGTTTCATAAAGCGCGTCAAAAAACTCACGACCTCTTAAATCCATGACGACTGCTAATTTTTTGTTCTCTCTATTTTCTCTCATCAATTCGATGAATTTCGGAAGCAATGCAGGTGGTAAATTGTCTACACAAAAGTACCCCAAATCCTCAAAACTTTGTACAGCGACTGTTTTTCCTGCTCCAGACATTCCTGTAATTATTACAAGTTCCACATTTTTTGCTTCTTCCATGACAATCCCCTTTATTCATTATTAGACGTCTATCTTCTCTTTTATTAACTCAAATTCCTCGGAGTAGTGGAAAGTAGCACACATCACTCGAGCATCACCATTAAGCGCATGACTGATAATCGAATAATCACCTTTAGCCATAGGATATCGACCTAGCTCTGATATCGGCACCCATTCCAGTGTGCCTTCTTCTGTTTCTGAAAGAAGTTCTCCATTATAGTTCTTCACTAAAAAAGTGAACATCATCCACTCATCTTCTAAATCCTTGTCATTGTGGATCAAGAAAGTACAAACACTCCTCAACTGCATTTCAATAACATGAAAACCGGTTTCTTCAACGATTTCTCTATGTACTGCTTCGTTGATATTTTCACACGGCTCCATCTTTCCACCAGGGATGGCGTACCAATTACGCCGGGGCTTTTTTATCAATAACACGCGATCACCCTCGATCAATAAAGCATTGGTCACTCGCTGCAACGTAATCACCCCATATATGTATTATCATCTCTCTTACATTATTATACACCCTATACACACTTATGACTACTACCCCGGGTGTTTCATATTGAATTTTGTGCGAACCCAATTTGAAAACTGGATAGGTTCTAATAAACATGCTTTAGGTTCGGTTAAACTCCAAATAGATGCAGTTAAATTTGCTTTAGGTGCAGTTAACCTCTAAATAGATGCAGTTAAACCAACAATGATTTGCAATCAACAACTCAAACTATCGACAAACCTCTAAAATAAAACAAAAAAACACAGGCAGCTTATAGTCACTACCTGTGTTCATGAAGCTATATATTGAATAAAGGGGGTCAATTATTAATACTATTGTACCCTAAAAATGTTTCAGTCGTGTTACAGCGCTATTAAGAAGCATTTACGATTAAAACTTCTTACTGACTTACCTTTAATTCTTCCATCAGATTCTCGATATAATGCTGTGCAGACTGGGCAGCAATACTACCATCACCTGTCGCAGTTACGATCTGACGAAGCAATTTGTCACGGATGTCTCCAGCTGCAAAAATTCCAGGGACATTGGTTTTCATATTATCATCTGTCACAATATAGCCTTCATCATTCGTAATTCCAAGGCCTTGTACTGGCTGATTGAGTGGAATCATACCAATATAGATGAACACACCTTCAATCGGAGCCTCATATTCTTCACCAGTTTCATTGTTTTGAAGGATGACACTTCCAACTTTTCCGTCTTTCTCTTTAATTTCTTTCATTTCGGTATTCCAAATAAAATCGATTTTCTCATTATCAAATGCACGTTGTTGAAGAATCTTCTGTGCACGTAGTTCATCACGACGGTGTACAATCGTCACTTTTTTCGCAAAGCGAGTTAAATACACACCTTCTTCGACTGCTGAATCGCCTCCACCGATGACGAACAATTCTTTTTCTTTGAAGAATGCTCCGTCACAAACTGCACAGTAAGATACACCGCGTCCACTGTATTCTTCTTCACCTGGTACACCTAACTTTTTGTACTCGGCGCCAGTTGTCACAATGATTGAGCGTGTTTTGAATTCGCCACTTCCTGTTTTGATCGTTTTGTACTCTTTTCCATCGATAATTTCTTTTATATCGCCATAAGCATATTCCGCTCCAAATTTCTTAGCATGCTCAAACATTTTATTGGATAGATCAGGACCAAGAATATGGTCATAACCTGGATAGTTTTCCACATCTTCCGTGTTAGCCATTTGTCCACCTGGCATCCCGCGCTCCAGCATCAATGTATCAAGGTTCGCACGAGAGGTATAGACTGCAGCTGTCAAACCAGCCGGTCCCGCGCCAGCTATGATCACATCATAGATACGTTCTTCAGACATAATTACAACTCCTTTGTTTTCTCTTTAGCTTCCTTCTATATCATATTAAATTCCGTCTAAAGCGACAAATCTTCTGCTTATCTTACCGACCATACACTATTTTCAAATCAAGATGACGGTGTATTCCCTTTTCCCACAATTTTTGACTCTCTTCGTGAAAGTCCAATTTTTCAAGTGTGCGAGAGAACCAGTAATAATAACTCATGTAGTTCGTCACTGACTTTGAACGAAGCGATTGAAAACGTTGATAAGCTTTTTCATATTCGCCACATCGTGCAAAAGTGATTGCCATCTTTAATTTCTGCGGTTCGTATGTAGGGTATACATTATTTATTAAAGATTGGAACGAATTGGCTTTCTCATGATTCGTTTGATGATAAAAATACGTGAGATTCAACATACTGTGAAGCGATTTTTCATCCTTTTCAAACCATGCTTCTTCAAGGGTTATCGCTTCCTCGTGATCTCCATTTTCAAATAACGCATATGCATATTCGTGCTTTGATTGAGAATATTCAGGGTAAAGCATGATCATTTCTTCCAACACATCGAGCGCTTTCGTCCACTCTTTATGTTCCAAATGGTAAAAAGCTGTTTCTTGATAAATCATCAATTCATCTTCATTCTCGAATTCAAGGTCGTCCTCTTCCAATTCATCTAAGAAAACTTGGTCAATCAAAGATAATAACTCTTCAACCTCTTCTTTGAATTCTCCATCTTTTTCCACATCCAGATACTTGTCAGCATATTTCTTCGATTCATAAAAAAGGCCGAGATGAGCATAGTTGTTTGCTAAAAGATAATAACAATCCGTGTATAAGTTCTCATTAGTATCGAGGACCTTTTGCAGTACCTCATTCGCACGGTGATATTCACCCATCTCTGTGTAAAGTACAGATAGTTGGCATAAATAAAGCGCATTCTTCGGCGAACATTCTATTGCCTTCTTCATCCACTTTTCGGCACGTTCAAAATGTTTTTGCTGGAACGCCTTGACGCCATGCGAAAAATAAAATTCTCCTTGATGTCTAAAAGGAATCACATTTCGAGTGGTATCCTTCTTCGTTTGTGTATTTTGCATAAAGGCCTCCTAAGATTCTACCGCTTTCGACGCTCTGTCGAAGATTTCCGATTCAAACAATCTAATTACAAATTATAACATAATATGAGTTGGATGTGACCCTATTCCTAAGGATTTAACCAATGCTTAATATTTTTAAATCCACTCAAATAAAGTCGATTCAATTCTTCACCTGACATAAAAAACCAGCATTCCAATCAAGAATGCTGGCTTGGTTCCTTTGCTTCTTTTAGCGCTTGGTTCAATTTTTTTCGTTCATTTTCAGTTCGATCAGTGGACCAGTCAAAATACTCTTTCATGATTTTCAGTACATCTTCTCGGTTCTTTTCCACCCAATCGACATCAAAATATAATGCCCCTGTCCTGCGATTGAAGAAATCATTTACGCCTGCGACCAGTTCATATTCCATTCCATACATCAACTCAGCATAAACCTCTCTCTTATGGTTCGGAAAATAGTCCACTTCATCATAGAAATCAAACACTTTGTTCACATTCGATCCATATCTTTGAACCCATTTATGAATCAAGTTTTCTGGAATTCCTCGATTCAGACCTTCTTCACGAGCAATTCTTACAAAGGTTTGAAAGCCTTTAGAACCCCCGACATCCCCCCCTGATATCGGGATTTTCTTTGTGTTTGACTTTGGAAAATCTTTTTCTTTATTCGTTCTCTTCAGTACAAGATCAACTAACTCCTCTGCCATTTTCCTATAGCCGGTCAGCTTACCTCCAGCCACTGAAATTAATCCAGAGTCCGATTCGAAAATCTCGTCTTTTCGAGAAATCTCTGAGGGGTCCTTCCCTTCTTCATGTACCAGTGGTCGTAAACCAGCCCACGTTGATTCGATATCAGCATCTGTTACATGAACATTTGGGAACATTTCATGAATCGCACCCATCAAGTATGTCCGGTCATCTAATGTTGTGGTCGGATTCGCAATGTCACCTTCATAATGTGTATCAGTAGTTCCGATATATGTCTTACCATCGCGAGGAATAGCAAAAACCATACGCTCATCTGGGGTATCGAAATATACGGCCTGCTTCAACGGAAAGATCGATTGATCAAAAACCAAATGAACCCCTTTGGTTAAAAATAGATGCTTTTCCATTTTCGTATGGTCTTTGGACCTTACGTCATCAACCCAAGGCCCAGTAGCATTAATGATTGAACGAGCTTTCAAAGTGTGCTCTTCACCATCGGTCAAGTCCGTCACTTGAACGCCAGTCAATTTGCCATCTCTGTACGTGAACTGATCTGCACGCATATAATTAAATGCATTCGCACCAAGGTCGATCGCTTTCTTCAACACTTCAAGTGTCAAGCGAGCGTCATCGGTTTTATATTCAACATAAAAGCCACTACCTTTTAACCCTTCACGATTCAGTAACGGCTCACGTTCTAATGTTTCTTCAACGGACAGCATTCGTCTGCGTTCCATTTTCTTTACACCTGCTAAATAATCATAAACTCGAAGACCAATGCTGGTAGAAAAAGGACCGAACGACCCTTTTTCGTAAAAAGGTAACATCATCCATTCAGGAGTCGTCACATGTGGTCCGTTTTCATATACAACCTCACGTTCTTTACCGACTTCAGAAACTAACTTAATTTCAAAGTTTTTGAGATAACGTAAGCCACCATGAATCAATTTAGTCGAGCGACTTGATGTTCCAGCGGCAAAGTCCTGCATTTCAATGACAGCCACCTTCACCCCTCTAGTGGAAGCATCCAAAGCGATTCCAGCACCTGTTATTCCACCACCGATTACGATCAAGTCATACTCCTGCTCAAGAACTTGTTTATTTTGGCTTCTATTTTTGTTAGATAAAAGATTCATGGGGTCACACTCCTTTATGATGTAAAAACCTGTGTTGCTTTAACTGCACGTTTCCATCCGTCATACAATTCGTTACGTGTCTCTTCATCCATATGGGGCTGATACGTATGATCGAGGTTCCATTGTTTAGCAATCTCCTCTTTACTATCCCAGTATCCGACTGCTAATCCAGCTAAATATGCAGCCCCAAGAGCTGTCGTTTCGTTAACGACAGGTCGCTCTACTTCTACATTCAGCATATCACTTTGGAATTGCATGAGGAAATTATTTGTTACCGCACCTCCGTCAACCCTCAGTGTTTTCAGATTTAACTCTGCATCATCAAGCATCGCCTGCACCACATCTTTTGTCTGGTAGGCGATCGACTCCAGTGTCGCTCTAATGAAATGTTCTTTGGACGAACCTCTAGTTAACCCAAAAACCGCTCCACGGGCCTTACTATCCCAATAAGGAGTTCCGAGTCCAACAAAAGCTGGGACGACATACACACCTTCTGACGAGTCTACTCTCTCAGCATAGATCTCACTGTCTGGAGACTTTTGGAACATACGTAGACCGTCACGAAGCCATTGTACGGCCGAACCTGCAACAAAAATACTGCCTTCTAGCGCATAGTGGACTTCTCCATCAAGCCCCCATGCGAGTGTGGTCAATAATCCGTGATCGGAACGTACGGGCTCCTTACCAGTATTAAGCAGCATGAAACAGCCCGTACCGTAAGTATTTTTCGCCATACCTTTTTCAAAACAAGCTTGCCCGAATAAAGCTGCTTGTTGGTCACCGCACGCACCCGCAATCGGAATCTCTTCTCCTTGAAAATGATAACTTACTGTATGGCCATAAATTTCAGAAGATGGTTTGACCTCAGGAAGCATCGACTTCGGAATTCCAAGATGGTCCAATAACTCGTCATCCCATTCCAAATCATAAATGTTGTACATCAACGTCCGAGAGGCATTCGAATAATCTGTGACATGAGTCTTTCCACCAGTTAATTTGTAAATGACCCATGTATCCATCGTGCCGAATAAAAGATCTCCATTCTCGGCTTTTTCTCTCGCACCTTCAACGTTGTCTAATATCCATTTGACTTTCGTTCCTGAAAAATAAGGATCGAGTAGTAATCCTGTCTTTGATCGGAAGGTATCTTCAAGACCCGCATCTTTTAGTTCCTGACAGATTTCTTCGGTTTGACGAGATTGCCAAACGATAGCTCGATGAAGCGGCTTACCTGTGTGGCGATCCCACACTACCGTCGTTTCTCGCTGGTTCGTTATGCCGATACCTGCAATTTGACTAGCTTCCACTCCTGCTTTATTTAAAACTCCTGTTATACAATTTTGCATCGACGTCCAGATCTCATTCGCGTCGTGCTCGACCCAACCTGGTTTCGGAAAATGTTGTTCAAACTCCTGTTGAGCGACCTCGACCATATCTCCCTTGTCATTAAATAGAATCGCTCTTGAACTTGTCGTACCTTGGTCTAACGCCATCATGAATTTTTTCATCAATGGTCCGCTCCCTTCGCAATTCAATACAATTTTAACCTAAAAAAGGTTTCCTATTATCCTCATTCGATTCAGACATAGAAAACCCTCTTAATTACTTACAGCTTATTCATTTTTTGGTCCATTTCTTCTTTTGTATAAATGACACGCATCGGATTTCCTCCTACAAACGTTCCTGGTTCCACATGATCATGGACAAGAGTCGCTGCAGACACTACAGCCCCATCACCAATCGTCACTCCAGGTAAAATCGTGCAATTTGCTCCGATCATTACTTCATTCCCGATGTGGACATCCCCTAAACGATATTCATCAATCAAATACTCGTGGGCAAGGATAGTCGTGTTATAGCCGATGATTGAATTTTTGCCGATGTGAATTTTTTCTGGGAACATGACGTCAGGCATGACCATCAACGCAAGAGCCGTCTGTTCCTCGATTTTCATACGTAAAAAAACACGATACATCCAGTTTTTCAATTTCAACGATGGAGAGTATCTACCAAGTTGAATGAATACGAAGTTCTTCATCACTTTGAAAAAGGGAACTGTACTGTAAATTTGCCATAGCGAATTACTCTTATTCACAGGGTAACGTTTGGTGTTACGCATCGGATCACTCTCCTACAAGTTCGACCAGGTCCGAGATATGGTTTAATAGAAAGTCTGGTTCAAGAGACTCCATAAAATCTTTGCCTTTTGCTGACCATGCCACCCCTGCTGTCTGAGTACCAGCATTTTTGCCGGCGTGAATATCATGGGAATTGTCACCAATCATGATCGTCGTTTCAGGGCTGCCGTCAATTGCATTCATTCCTTTTAAAACTGGTTCTGGATCAGGCTTTGCGTTCGACACATCATCTAGACCAATTACAACATCAAAGAATTGATCTAGACCTGTAACCTCAAGACCTTTCAATGCTGTCCTGCGTAATTTAGTCGTCACGATCGCCATAGGTACTCCCTTTTCATGAAGAGAGCGAATCGTTTCATAAACACCTTCGTACATTTTTACAAAACTATCATGGTGGGCCAGATTATGCTCGCGGTACGTCGCCATCATCTCATCTACTTGCGTCGGATCGATTTCTTGCATGGCATCCTGTAGTGGGGGTCCGATAAATTGAAGGACTTCCTCACGTGTATATTGTTTATCTGTATGTTTTTCTATTGTGTATTCGTAGGATTGGGCTATCAATTCATTCGTATCGATCAGTGTGCCATCCAAGTCGAATAATAATGTTTTTATTGTCATGAATTCATGGCTTCCTTTCTTGACTCTTTTTCTCTTTCCACACGGTTCCAAACCGTCGCTATGACCATCGTTAAAACAATAGCTGTCGTCAGCCTAATGACTAGAAGCGGCCACACTGGTATCCCTAGAGGAATAAATACTAGCGTATCCTCTACGACCGCGTGGCATGTCACTAGGAATATCAGGACTAGATACATATCTTTTTTCGAAACACCGTCTTCTTTCACAGCTTGGATCATCAAACCTGCACCATAGGCAAGTCCGATGGTCAATCCAGCAACCAACGTCATTGATGCATTCGGTTTAACTCCGATAAACTTCGTAAACGGAACTAACCCACGAGACATTCGGTCCATCCATTTATTTTCACGTAACCATTGCATCACAACCATCAACGGAATAACGATAAGTGCAAGTTGTACGACCCCAATAAATGCTGTTTGTAAGGCGCTTAAGGTAATATCAATCCATCCACTAGGCTCAGGACCATCGTTCGAAATCAGCCCATAACTGGCCATCTCTCGACCACCGTCCCAGAAGAGGTTGATCATACTTGCTGCAAGTAACGCCAAACCAACACGAACAGAAAGAATGACCCAGAAGTTGACTCCAACCTTAGAAGCTACTGCTGATTCTATGAATAAGTTGTGCGAAAAAGACAGCATCATCGCTAAGATGAATACTTCTTTTACCGTAAAATCAAAGCTGACAATCGCTCCGATCCCAGCATATAAATTCAAAACATTACCTATGACAAGCGGGACTGCTGCCTCCCCCGGTAAACCGATGAACCTCATTAGTGGCTCGAGCCAACCGATGATCATCGGTAGTACAGGGGTATGACGCAAAATCGAGACGATCAACGTGATTGGAAAAATGATTTTCCCAAGAGCCCACGTTACCGACCACCCGCTCTGCAGTCCGCGTTTCAGTGTTGCTTTCATCGAGATGAACTCCCCTTGTAGCACCAGACGAAGGAAGTTACCTCTGATGCTTATTTTCTCTTCTTTTTCTTCTTTTTATTGCTTTTCTTTTTAGCTGGTTGACTGTTCTTCTTTTCAACATCAGACATACCTTTTCCATCTAATGGTCTGCCATCGTATAAGACATTCGCAAGACCTTTTTGTTTACGATAGATTATTAAGATTATCGCTCCGATGATTAGTAGGACAGAAATTAACTGAGCTGTTCTTAAGTCCCCCACGATATATAAACTATCTGTACGAAGTCCTTCGATAAAGAATCTCCCGAACGAATACCAGATGACATAAGTTAAGAAAATCACACCGCGACGAGGGTTGACTTTATAACGAAGCACTAGAAGTAGAATTAATCCACCCAAGTTCCAAAGCGACTCATATAAGAACGTCGGATGATGGATGGCACCCTCTACACACATTTGATTCATGATCCAGTCAGGAATGTACTGAAGAAAATTATCATAAGCAGACTGAGATACAGGTCCACCGTATGCTTCCTGGTTCATAAAGTTACCCCAACGGCCAAGCATTTGACCGATTAATAGACTGGGAGCTGCAATGTCGGCAATCTTCCAGAAAGAAACCTTCTTATATTTTGCATAAACATAAGCGACGGCAACCGAGGCAATTAACGCGCCATGTATCGCTAATCCACCTTCACGGATATCAATCATTTCCATGAAGCTATCATAACGGTCCAATTCAAAAATCACATAGTATAACCGGGCACCTACGATTGCTGCTGGAATTGCGAACACGAGTAAATCAATGAAGAAATCCTTATGTAGACCTAGACGTTTCGCTTCTCTCGTAGCAACAATCAATGCAATTACTGCACCCATCATAATTAAAAAACCGTACCAGTATACCGGGAATGGACCGAGTTCTATAAATACTCGATCATAAGGTTCTTGAGAACAATACATTTAAAACTCCCCTTACTCTATTTCATTTTTATCGACATCAATCATTGAATCCAATCGATCAGAAAATTCCTCTGCAGTATTGATTCCCATTCTTTTCAACCTGAAGTTCATTGCCGCCACTTCAATAATGACAGACAAGTTTCTACCTGGGCGTACAGGAATGGTAGCCTTCTGCAAATGAACATCCATGATCTTCATCGTGTCTTCATCTAATCCTAATCGATCATATTGTTTTTCGGCATCCCAAAGCTCCAAATGACAGACTAACGAGATTCGTTTGAAATTCCGAACAGCACCAGCGCCGAACAAGGTCATTACATTGATGATGCCCAGCCCCCGTATTTCTAATAAGTGCTCAATTAAATTCGGTGGGTTACCTATCAACGTATCATAATCCTCTTGTCTAATTTCAACGTTATCATCTGCTACCAACCGATGGCCTCTTTTTACAAGTTCAAGAGCCGTCTCGCTTTTACCAATACCACTCTTACCAGTAATAAGCACACCAACGCCGTAAACATCTACAAGAACTCCGTGAACAGCAGTTGATGGTGCAAATTCAGTCTCTAAAAAGTTCGTAAGTCGACTGATAACACGAGTGGTCTTATATGGCGACCTCATAACAGGAACACCCGCATGATTAGCTGCTTCTGTCAAAGCTTCGGGCACTTCCATACCCCTCGTTATAACAATTCCAGGTGTTACATCCGTACAGAGCTTCTCCATACGATCAATGATTTCCTTGTGCGTTAAATCATATAAAAAAGAAAGCTCCGTCCGACCCATCAGCTGTAAGCGTTCTTTCGGATAATGTTTGAAGTAACCAGCCATCTCCATTCCAGGTCTGGAAATATCGCTCGTTACAATCTCTCTATGTACGCCGTCTTTACCGGCTACTAACTCTAAATCGAATCGATCCAGAAGGTCCTGAGTCCGAACTTTTATCATCACTTTCCCACCTAACATAGAATACTGCCATAACTATATCATAATTTCAGTCTTCATAGAAAAATACAGAACTCACAAATGTCTCGAATAATTAACAATTTTTTTTGAGAAAAGATAAGCTAAGGTAAATACAAAAACCTGATTTCTTCATCTGCTAACAATGAAAAAATCAGGCATTGAATAATTAATCTAGTACTTCTTTTAATAATTTCTGCAAGATTAAGTTCAGGATTGCTATGATGATTGCTGCTAGTATCGCAACTCCAAACCCGTCAATAACGAAGGAATCACCAAGCATCCACTGTGTAATCATTAAAGTGATTGCATTAATGACAAATAAGAATAGTCCGAGTGAGAGAATCGTGATCGGCAGTGTGAAAAATACTAGAATCGGACGGACAATTACATTCAAAATCGATAGAATAAACCCAGCTAATAATGCAGCACCGAAACCATCAATCATGAATGAATCAAACAATTGGTCTACTGCTAGAATAGCGACAGCTGTTACAATTATCGATAATATCCAATTTTTCAGCATATAATAACTCCTCTTTCTTCAATAACTACTTTATCATTGAATGATTTAAAGATTACTTACTCGTATACTACCTGTTTTAGTGGAAAGGTCTACGTCGAAATAGTCTGTTTCCTCACTATCCTTGTCGATTCCTTTATTGAAGCGGATGAACTTTTTCATGATTTGATCACTTTCAGTATCGACATTCGCATCAGGCAAGTTGATATCTACACTACTTACTGTCGTTGAAGCATGACCATGCAATCTGATATCTTCTGGTACATACAACTGAATGGATCCAGTAGTTGCATGTAAGTCAGCATCTCCTGCGTCTGAATTCCTCACATAAGCACGTATACTTCCAGTAATGACGTTCGTCTTCAAGTGACCAATTTCACCGTCGATAAAGGCAGCACCTGTTGTTGTATCAATTTTAGCCTTCGACAGTTGAACATCATCAAGACGTACAGAACCATGTTTCGTATCGACATATAATGCCTCAGACTTAAATTTATTAGCTTTCACACTTCCATTGACTGTAGAAATACGAGCTGCTTCAAAGTGATGATTACGCAAGTAGATTGAACCATTGATCGTTTTAATCGATACATCATGATAAATTTTCTTTGGAAGATAAAGCGTAATTTCTACCATGATATATTTTCTATCTTGCTCGATATGAAGCGTCTGGTCGTTTACAGAGACTTGAAACGACTGATCGAATTTCTTTTCAGCCTCTTCTTGATTCGTTTCTTTGTATACTTTTCCTCTACAGTCCATGCTGATCTCATCATTCTCTGATGGAAAAATTTCAATACTACTGCTAGCTAAGTTCAAGCTCAAGTTCGTAATGTCTGACGAATCAAATTGAAATTCCCTTTTGACAGATGTGTGTTTGAAGTTGAATTCGAATGGACCACTTTTCACTTTTTGCAAGGTATCATCTACCATGTTGAAAAGCCCTTCTGTCAGATTCTTAAGGTCTTTCTTTAGATTCTTTGTAAAATCTTCAGCTTCAGATTCTTTATCAGCAATCGTTTCAGCTTTGGATTGATTATTTTCACTATTGTTTGCATCATTTAGAGCTTCTAGTAATTGATCTGCTTCTTCCGCAGTCACATGACCTTCTTCGAGCAATTTCAAAATGCGCCTTCTCTTCTCATCCATTGAATAGGGCCTCCTATTTTTATCTTGTCACTAATATATTACCCTCAAACGGTCAAAGTGTAATCATTCAGTGGACCGAAAAATCTTAAGAAATGACTCATCCTTCAGACGGAGGGAACCCTGATCGACCGGACTAATAACTTACCTTATCAACATCTACACGATGAAAAGCTTCGTATTGTAGACGTTTCAGTGCGCTTTCATACTCACCAATGAAGTTCTCGCTAGCATTCATCTTGCTGAGCATTCCTTCAGCTTGAGACCGGTGTGA
The DNA here is from genome assembly GCF_002844535.1 of Halalkalibacillus sediminis. Taxonomy (NCBI): domain Bacteria; kingdom Bacillati; phylum Bacillota; class Bacilli; order Caryophanales; family Bacillaceae; genus Halalkalibacillus; species Halalkalibacillus sediminis. The sequence goes on along the minus strand of NZ_PJNH01000002.1, from coordinate 538,931 downwards.
CTTAAGTGCTTTCAATTTAATATCGAAAACTTCTTCTGTATCAATTACAATCTCTGGCTTGCCTAATTTTTCTTCGCGATCATTTGAAATTGCATTTGCCCACAACTCAGGTCTTTTTTCTCGATCAATTTTTCTAACCGCTTCAAATGCTGCAGCACCTAGAGCGTTATGGTCAGGGTGCACGGCAAAAGGTGGATAGAAAGTAATGACCAATGTAGCACCTAAATCCTCAATATAATTCTTTAAATTTTCAGCTACTTCTTCACGAGGTTCGAATTCTAACGTCTTGTCACGATACCCTAGCATTTCGAGATTCATATCCAACACTTCACATGCATCGATCAATTCTTTCTTACGAATTTCTGGCAATGTCTCACGATTAGCGAAGAAAGGACTACCCATGTTACGGCCCATTTCCCCTAGAGTCCCGCATAAATAAGTGACAGGAACTCCTGCTTTTCTAAAGTTAGTAACTGTTCCTGCTACGCCAAACGACTCATCGTCTGGGTGCGGATATATGACTACCACATGTTTGTGTTCACTATAATTCATCAAATCTCCCCCTTAATACGCAAATGGTTGACGGCTAATCTCTAATGTAACCATTAGGCGCCCTTCTCGATCATGACCTGCAATAAGCAGTTGACCTTCTTCTGTAAATTCATAGTCTGTCAATCCTTCGGCGTATATCCAGCCGATTTCGTGTTTTAGACCGATTCGATAGGATAGATCCTGTTCAACTACTTTACCCTGTAAAAATGTAATCGAAGCATTACGGATATAAGCCCCTACGTTATAAGCATTTGAATCAAAATGTTGTGCATATGCACCATTTGTAGTTTCTAAATGGATATAAACAGGTTCGTTGGCAAACTGATCAATATATGCCTGTAACTTTTCAATTTCTATTGGTTTCATCGAATCTCCCCCTTATTAGTTGGTTGATTTTTCTAGCACTCGTTCTTCCATTCGTTTACGATCTCTCTCCAAAATCGGTTTCAAGTAACGGCCCGTATGAGATTCTTCGATTTCAGATACCTTTTCAGGTGTACCAGTCGCAATGATTTGGCCGCCACCTTCACCACCCTCAGGTCCGAGATCGATAATGTGATCGGCAGTCTTGATGACGTCTAGATTGTGTTCGATGATTAAAACTGTGTCACCATTTTCCACCAAGCGTTGAAGGACGACTAGCAAGCGCGAAATATCATCTACATGAAGTCCCGTAGTAGGTTCGTCTAAGATATATAACGACTTGCCGTTCGAACGTCGGTGTAACTCACTAGCTAGTTTCACACGTTGAGCTTCACCACCGGATAAAGTTGTCGCCGGTTGACCTAGTTTGATATAACCTAAACCTACATCAAAAACAGTTTGTAATTTCCGTTTGATCTTAGGGATGTTTTCGAAGAAATCTAATGCTTCTTCTATTCTCATATCGAGTACATCTGCAATATTTTTCCCTTTGTATTTAACCTCAAGAGTTTCTCGGTTATACCTCTTACCATGACAAACTTCACAAGGAACGTATACATCTGGCAAGAAATGCATTTCGATCTTGATAATTCCATCCCCCCGACAAGCTTCACAGCGTCCACCTTTTACATTAAAACTGAAGCGGCCTTTCTTATAACCGCGCATTTTAGCTTCACTGGTGGAAGCAAAGACATCTCGTATGTCATCGAAAACCCCAGTATACGTCGCCGGGTTCGATCGAGGTGTCCTTCCTATTGGAGATTGGTCAATATCTATGACTTTTTCTAAATGGTCTATTCCCTTTATTGTATCGTGTTTACCGGGTTTAGTCTTACTGCGGTGCAATTTTTGCGATAGAGTCTTATATAAAATTTCATTAATGAGCGTACTTTTTCCAGAACCAGAGACGCCTGTGATAACGTTCATAAGTCCCAACGGAATAGAGGCATTCACTTTCTTCAAGTTATGCTCTTCCGCTTTTTTAATATCCAGTGTACGCTTCTTATCAATTTTTCGGCGCTCGGTTGGTAGAGCAATGAATTTATCTCCGTTTAGATATTGTCCTGTCAGCGATTCTTTCTGCTGTTTCACTTCTTCAGGTGAACCACTTGCTACAATCTCTCCACCTTGGGAACCAGCCCCTGGACCTATGTCCACTAGCCAGTCAGCTGCTAACATTGTGTCTTCATCATGCTCGACTACAATTAATGTGTTATCTAAATCACGCATCCGCTTCAGCGTTTGAATCAGACGGTCATTATCGCGCTGGTGTAATCCGATGGATGGTTCATCCAACACATACAATACGCCAGTAAGGGCAGAACCAATTTGAGTCGCCAAACGAATACGCTGAGCTTCCCCACCTGATAAAGTACCCGCGGAACGAGATAAAGTCAGGTATTCAAGGCCGACATTGACTAAGAAAGTCAAACGGTCTCCGATTTCTTTCGTAATCATCCTTGCGATCTGTTCTTCTTTTTCTGTCAATTCTAATGACTGAATCCAGTTCAACCCATTCAAAACTGATTTTTCGGTGGATTCACCGATATGAATGCCACCGACCTTAACTGCAAGGGCTTCTTCAGTCAGACGATAGCCGTTACACGTAGGACAAACTGACTGAGCCATGTATTTCTCCATCTGCTCACGGATAAAGCTTGAAGAAGTTTCATGATAACGTCTCGATACGTTATTCACGACACCTTCAAAATAAATTTCATTTTTTCTTGTGTTCCCGCGATCATTCTCGTATTTGAAGGTTAGCTTCTCATTGCCGCTACCATATAGAATAATATCCATATGCTCTTTCGGGAGATTTTTCACTGGTTTCTTCATATCGATTCCATAATGTTTGCAGACGCTTTCCAGTAATTGCGGGTAATATTGTGATGAAATCGGTTCCCACGGTGCAATCGCATGTTTTTTTAACGACAAGTTCCAATCCGGAATCACTAAATCTAAATCAACTTCCAAATTCGTGCCTAGCCCATCACATGTCTTACAAGCTCCGAATGGACTGTTGAATGAAAACAGGCGAGGTTCAAGCTCACCTATGGTAAAACCACAAATCGAGCATGCATGGTTTTCATTGAACAGCATTTCCTCCCCATCAATTACATCAATGACTACCTGTCCATTCGATAACTTCAATGCGGTCTCAAGGGAATCGGTCAAACGAGAGTGGACACTGTCTTTGACAACGATACGGTCGATAACTACTTCGATCGAGTGTTTCTTGTTTTTATTCAAGTCGAACTCTTCCGTGATTTCACGCATCTCACCATCGACTCTAAGTCTGACATAACCTTCTTTCTTCAAATCTTCTAAAATTTTGGCATGCTCGCCTTTTCGTCCAGAAACGACTGGCGCTAATACTTGAAGTTTCGTTCGTTCTGGTAATTCCATGATTTGATCGACCATTTGCTGAATCGTCTGTGAAGAAATTTCCTCACCATGGATTGGACAAATTGGTCGACCTACACGCGCGAATAATAAGCGTAGATAATCATAGATTTCAGTTACAGTACCAACTGTTGAGCGTGGGTTTTTACTTGTTGTTTTCTGGTCGATAGAAATCGCTGGTGATAGCCCTTCAATTGCATCCACATCTGGCTTATCCATTTGCCCTAAAAATTGACGTGCATAAGCTGATAGGGACTCAACGTATCTACGCTGCCCCTCTGCATATATCGTATCGAAAGCCAAAGAGGACTTCCCTGAGCCAGAAAGTCCTGTCATGACCACTAATTGATTTTTCGGTATTTCTAAGTCTACACTTTTTAAATTATGTGCTCGTGCACCTTGTATCGTAATCGATTTACTCGACATTTACGTTCATCCTTCCACTTTTAACTCCGTAATCACATCTCGAAGCTCCATCGCTCGTTCGAAATCAAGATCTTTAGCTGCTTGTTTCATTTCAGTTTCCATTTGGTCGATCAACTCTTCTTTCTCCTGCTTAGAAAGTTTTTCGTACTGCTTAGCAACATCTTGTTCCTCTTCACCATCTGAATCGACAGTCGCTCGGATTACATCTCGGATTTCTTTTTGGATAGTTGTTGGTGTAATGCCGTGCTCTTCATTATACGCTTGTTGCTTTTCACGACGTCTGTAAGTTTCATCGATCGCCACTTGCATTGAATTGGTGATCTTGTCTGCATACATGATCACCTGACCATTTTCGTTACGTGCAGCACGTCCAGTCGTCTGGATCAGCGAACGCTCAGAGCGAAGGAATCCTTCTTTATCGGCATCCAGAATTGCTACTAATGATACCTCTGGAATATCTAACCCCTCACGTAATAAGTTGATTCCGACCAATGCATCGTATTTACCTATTCTTAAATCACGGATGATTTGAATACGTTCAAGTGTTTTAATTTCAGAATGGAGGTATGCTACTTTTATACCCATTTCTTGCAGGTAATCAGTCAAATCTTCCGACATTTTTATAGTTAATGTCGTAATCAATGTCCTTTCACCGCATTCAATTCGCTTGTTAATCTCTCCAATAAGGTCGTCTATTTGGCCTTTGATCGGTCGTACACTGATCTCAGGATCTAGTAAACCTGTCGGACGAATAATTTGCTCTGTAACCTTAGGAGTATGCTCCAATTCATAAGGTCCAGGTGTCGCAGTTACATATAGAATCTGGTCGATATGTTTTTCAAACTCTTCGAAAGTCAGTGGGCGGTTATCCAAAGCCGATGGCAAACGGAAACCATGGTCCACTAACGTCATCTTTCTCGCGCGGTCACCATTATACATACCCCGAACCTGAGGTAAAGTCACATGTGATTCGTCGACTACAATCAATGAATCATCTGGAAAATAGTCTAATAACGTATAAGGCGTAGCGCCTTCTTCTCGTAACGTCAGATGCCTTGAATAGTTCTCTATTCCAGAACAGAAGCCCATTTCACGCATCATCTCAAGATCGTAATTCGTGCGTTGTTCCAAACGCTGAGCCTCTAATAATTTATCTTCACTCTTTAGTTTCGCTAATTGTTCTTCCAGTTCTTTTTCAATATTTTTAATCGCAATTTTCATCTTTTCTTCACGAGTTACGAAGTGAGAAGCTGGGAAGATTGCTACGTGCTCACGATCACCGACAATTTCTCCAGTCAGTGCATCGACCTCACGGATACGATCGATTTCATCTCCGAAAAATTCCACACGTATACAATGTTCTTCCTTAGAAGCTGGAATGATTTCAACAGAATCCCCGCGTACACGGAATGTCCCGCGTTGAAAATCTATATCGTTTCTCGCATACTGAATGTCGACCAAGTCACGTAAAACTTGATTCCGTTCCTTTTCCATTCCTACTCGTAAAGAAAGGACTAGGTCTCGATATTCTTCCGGATTACCCAAACCATATATACAAGAAACACTAGCTACGATCAGAACGTCTTCCCTTTCGAACAACGCCGAAGTCGCAGAGTGCCTCAGCTTATCAATTTCATCGTTTACACTTGCGTCTTTCTCAATAAAAGTATCTGTAGAGGGTACATAAGCCTCTGGTTGGTAGTAGTCATAATAACTGACAAAATACTCGACAGCATTATTAGGGAAAAACTCTTTAAATTCGCTATATAATTGACCCGCTAACGTTTTGTTATGAGCAATGACAAGGGTCGGACGATTAATTTCACTGACAACGTTCGAGACTGTAAACGTCTTCCCTGTACCTGTTGCTCCTAATAACGTCTGGTGGGTTTGTTTATTTTTGATGCCTTCAACAATTTCTTTGATTGCTCGCGGTTGATCACCTTGAGGATCGAATTGTGAATGAAGTTCAAAACGTTGATCCACTACATCATCTCCATTTTAAAGTTACTTAAATATATTCTATCACAAAAACACGAACGTGTATTCTATTTAGATAAACTTCTCTCTATTAAGCATATTTTTTTAACTAGAATTTTGCAATGAATGTGGTTTAGGGCTTGCAAAGATTAGGTTTGGAACTTACATTACTAAGGGTTTGGGTTTGCATGAATGTGGTTCGAATCTTGCAAAGATTAGGTTTGGAACTTGAGAAGTCTAAATATGTGCATTGCTTTTAAATACTTCTATTAGATATAAGCATAAAAAAGAGCCCTATTAAGAGCTCTTTTCTTCTTCATTTTCTATTTCAATGCTCTCAGTTCTTAAACTGAAGCGCGGTGTCTCTTTTATAAAGATCAACCCTAATTCGTGACGCTCACCTTCATAAATTGCACGTTGAACAAACCGGATTTCCCCGTTTAAGTCGCGAACAGCTAATTTACAGTACGTACGATTTTCACTCATCACTTCAAAAAATTCGTGTTCATTTGCTACAGGTCTGCCGTGCACCTTCTCAATTTTTTCACCGACTTGAAGCCCCATCGCGTCAGCTGGAGAACCAGGAGTAATTCCGACAATCAGAATACCATCTGTTTGAGGAGTAAATATAGGGCGCTTTTCTAAATCCGAAGACCGGAAAATCAGATGAATCAGGATCCTTCCTACGAACGCTACACCAATAAGTGCTATAGCGAATGAAGGATAAAAGAAAACTGCAACTGCTCCTCCAACTAAAATAAGAGAGAATAAAAGCAAAGATTTTCCGACCTTCTTCGCGCCTATATCACTGAAAACACCTTGAAAACGTTGAGATGCGCCTATAATGAATGGGATAAGCATCAACCCAAAACCATCCCCACCATAATCAAAAACTGGCCACCATCCCAACCAAGGGCTTAGCTCTAACACTCCACCTGGAATAGGTACCATCAATGGCACCACCATCAATTTTTTTATCGTGTGGGAAGCAATGTATTTTCCGCGCTTTCCTTTGTGCAGCATAGGAAAGGAATGATTTCTTTTAGATTTAAGAAAAAGCAATCCTTCAGTAATCAATAGTGCAATTAACAAATAACTAACCATTATGACATCGACCGAAACTACTTCATCTTGTAATTCGTTTGGGAGAAAATCACTTCCAAACCATGCTAGTGAAAAAGTGATTGCTCCTGCGATCCCTATTGTATAAACAGGTGAAAGAAGCGCTACTTGATTGACAAGCATGAGAATGAGAACCACGCAAGATAGCATAAGTACCCAAGTGTAGTTAAGGAATCCACCACTAGCAACTAAACCTACACTAAGAAGTAATCCTAATAACACTCCCAACCACCATGTATTTTTCCATTCAAATCCATTTGAAAAAACCCGATGACCAAATTGACGCCGATCCTTTTTGATTCGACGGTAACCAGTCCAAAAGCTATATGCGATTGCTAGATATAGTAACGGCTGAACAAACAGCCATAAAAATCCGAATCCAATTTCCTTCAACCATTCGACTGCCATGTCACTTACCCCCGATTCAAATCTTCATATAATGTAAAGCTATTCGTTAAGAATTGTCGATAATCCTGCTACTCAGTACTTTAATATTTTCTTACCTAATAAAAAAAGATGGCTCAACATATGCTGAGCCACCTATCAACACGTTCAATTATTCGAAAAGATTTTGCATGGCTTCTTGTAATTGTTTATCGTTCGATGAATCGTTAACTTCTTCCAAAATCATTTCTTCCAATTTGTTTTCAGTATCTTCATCTAATACACCCGTGGTGTCTAGCCCATTCGCTTCTTGGAATTCTTCAACGGCTTGTTCAGTTCCTTCATCAAAATAACCGTCTGTGCGGCCCGGTTCATACCCAAGCCCTTCAAGCATGACCTGAAGCTTTTCAACTTCTTTCCCGTTAGAATCAAGAGCTAATTCTTCTTCTGCCTGAATAAGGGACAAGTAGAAGAATTCTGGTTGTTCAACCTCAATGGTAGGTTCAACCCCCACTTCATTAATTTGGTTTCCTTCAGGGCTCAACCAATTCAAAACTGTCACTTTGAGCATTCCATCACCAAGTGGTAACGTTTGCTGCACAGTTCCTTTACCAAAGGTCGTTTGACCAACGATATCATAACCACCGACTTCTTTTAAAGCAGCCGCTAATATTTCAGAAGCTGAAGCACTACCTTCATTCACTAAGACTGAAATCGGATAATCCTTTTCAGAACCATTCACATAGTAGCCTTCCGGATCAGCACCTTCGCGAGCAGTCTGAACATAAGGTTCATCATCATTCATGAAGTTGCCTAATATTGCTTCAACCGCAGAGAATAAACCTCCTGGGTTGCCTCTAACATCAATAATAAGCCCCTCAATATTTTCTTCTTCTTCTAGTTTAGTCAACTTTTCCTTAAATTCTTCCGCTGTTCCTTCACCAAAAGATCTGATTTGAAGTACACCGACATTCTGGCCATTCTGTTCCTCAACCTCACTATAAACGGTTTTCAACGGGATTGTATCACGAGTTATGGTGACTTCAAATGGTTCATCATCACCTGGTCGATCAATTGTCAATGTAACATCTGTTCCCTTTTCACCTCGTATAAGTGAAACAGCTTCATATACAGTGTACCCTTCTAAGCTTTCACCATCTACTTCAATCACCCGGTCGTTCGGACGCAACCCAACTTCCTCAGCGGGAGCGTCCTTCAATGGAGCGATAATGGTTATATACCCTTCACGCTTTGTTACCTCTGCACCAATTCCTTCAAAAGAAGATTCTAATTGTGAATTGAACTGCTCAGTCGTTTCGGGGTCCATGTATTCACTATAAGGATCTTCAAGTTTGTTGACCATGCCTTCAACGGCACCTTCAAGTAACTCTTCTTTATCGACATCCTTAACATAATTTTTTTCAATCAGTTGCAAAGTTTCTTCAACAGTTGAAAGATCATACTCTTCTGATCCTTCCTCATCACCTGACGTTTTCTCTTCTTCTTCTTTTTGATCATCAGGTGTTGTATCCTCTTCTTCATTTTCACTTTCATTTTCTTCTACCGGTTGAGTAGTTGTATCATCTCCAAACCACTGCACAGCAGCAATTGAGACAGCCCCGCCTACGAGGAATGTAAGTACTAGTAAACTTATAAACAATTTTTTACTCAGATTCAATGTATTCACCCCAACGACTGTATGTTTAATAATCACTTTCTTTGTTTAATAAATTTAAATGTAATAAAAGGCATTACACTAAATGTGTAATGCCTTTATCATACTACATGGTAAATTTAACGTAAACAAAAACTATTGAATACCATAACTAGCAGGATTCACAGCATTTGATTTACTACCATTCCAACCGCCACGGTGGAGTTCAAAGTGAAGATGCTGACCAAAAGATTGACCTGTGTTACCCATGTTTCCAAGGTATTGTCCTTGTTGAACAGTTTGACCCGTTCCGACAGCTCTGCCTCTCATATGAGCGTATACAGTTGTATACTTTTGACCATCTATCATATGTGCAATCATTACGACATGTCCATATGAAGTAGACTTATAAGACCTCACAACTACTCCACCTGCTGCTGCTCTTATTGGTACTGTTCCAGTTTTAGCAATATCTATTCCATAATGGTAACCTCCAAAGCTAGGACGGGGACCAAAACTTGATGTGCGTGTTCCAGCAGCAGGGCGAATGAAGCCTCCACTTGATTGTACAGTCTCTTTTGGAGCTGTTGAACTGGTATTGCCATTTTCTGTCTTGTTTTTTTGTGCTTTTATTCTTTCAGCTTGCTTTTGTTGTTCTGCAATCAATTTATCAAATGCAGCAGCTTGGCTACTTAAGTTTGCAGCCTCTTCTTGTGCTGACATTGCGTGTTTATGAGCTTCTTCTTCTTTCTCGTTCAAGTTAGCCAAATGAACATCTTTTGTTTCCTTTTTATCTTCTAAACTAGCAACCAATGAATCTAGTTCGCTTTTTTGAGCTAGTAAAGAACCACGTTGTTCTTCAAGTGTTGCTTTCTCTTGATCCAAATCAGCTTTCTTAGCTGCCAATTGATTACGGTTTTTTTCAACTGTTGCTTTGTTATCTTCAACTGAAGCTTTATTATTTTTCACTTGCGCAAGATTATCTTCTACTTGTTGTTTCATTTGTTCCAGTTCGACTTTGTCTTCTGCATGCTGTGTCAAAATGCTGTTATCTTGATCCATGATTTTGTTGACTGCAGCAGCACGGCTGATAAAATCACCGAAATCTTTTGCACCTAAAACAACTTCTAAGTACTTTACATTTCCGCCATTTTTCTGAAGGGTACGTAATCTTTCTTTAAGTAATTCTTCACGTTGTTCCATTTTCTCTTTTTTAATTTTAATATCTTCTTTTAATTGGACGACTTCTTCTTCTAACTGTTTTATTTCTTCTTTTAATCTCTTAATCTCTGCTTCTAGTTCTTTGATTTCTTCTTCAAGAGCATAAATTTCATTAGAGATTTGTTTAATCTCAGTTTCTTTTACTGCAATTTCATTCTCTTTCAAACTGATTTCCTGTTTCTTTTGCTCGATTTTTTCTTCTGTAGTTGCTGTTTGTTGGTTCAGTTTGTTGATTTCACTCTTCGTTTTAGATTGCTTCGCTTTGATTGCGTCCAATTTCTGTCTTGCATCCTTAACGTTCTCTTGGACTTTATTTTTCTCACTCTTCACTTCATTTTGCTGTTTCTTTAAGCTTTCAATTTGTTTTTGTATGTCGCTTAGTGATTGAGCACTCACATCGATTGATGAAACGCTCGTTAATCCTAAGATCATTACTACGGCTAAGACTACAGCTGCTAATTTTCTTTTCAACTGACAAACCCCTCTCTGGTATTCTTATTAGTTTAATAATTGTTGTTTGTGTTCTGTGATGTTATTACGTATTAAACTTTTAGGAATTTGCGTACACTCATAACACTTCCCCATACTCCGATGAATACGCCGATACCTAATAGTAATAATGAAATCTGCAATGCAAACGGATTAAACGGTAATAACTCTACAAACGGTACATTAATTGAATCTCTGAAATTCTCGTAAAGATAGTAATAACCACCCATTACAATTGAGATCGGTATGATTGAGCCAAGTACACCCATCAATAATCCCTCAATGAAAAATGGCCAACGGATGAAACTGTTTTTAGCTCCTACAAGCTTCATAATTCCAATTTCATCTTGTCTTGCTAAAATCGTCATCTTAATCGTGTTAGAGATTAAGAAAATGGCAGTCAGTAATAACGCGCCGATGAATGCGATCCCTATGTATCTTGCATAATCATTGAAAGTTAACAATCTTTCAACCACATTCTCGGAATAGTCGACTGACTCAACATTATCCATAGCTAAAATTTCTTTAGAAACGCGCTGGTACTGATCAGCCGCTTGTGTTTGAACGACAAATGCATCGTTCAAAGGGTTGGCTTGTTCAAATAATTCCCACTGCTCGCCTTCTTCTCCTAAGTCCTCAATTAAATTCTCCAGCTCTTCCTCCTTTGATGAATATTCTAGTTTAGTAACTCCGGAAATCTGTGAAATCTCTTGCTCTAACTCATCAACTTGCTCCTGTTGTGCGGCTAGATCTATGTATACCTTTAACTGAACATCTTCTTCTATGTTATCTGCAATCTGATTGATGTTCATAATCAGTGTTAAGAATATTCCTACCAATACTAATGTAGTGGTTACAGCACCGACAGCTGCAACTGTCATCCAGCTGTTTCTAATAATATTTTTTGAGCCTTCTCTAAGATGTCTTTTGGCTGTACTAAACTTCATAGCCGTATTCCCCTCGATGCTCGTCCCTTACGATTTCGCCTTTCTCCATCGCAATGACGCGTTTTCTTAATTTATTCACTATATCTTTACTGTGAGTAGCCATCACTAAAGTGGTACCAGTCGCATTAACTTCTTCAAATACACGCATGATTTCCCATGATGTCTCTGGATCTAGATTACCCGTCGGCTCGTCAGCGATAATCAATTTAGGGTTATTGACGATTGCGCGAGCGATGGCAACACGTTGCTGCTCCCCACCAGATAACTGTGCTGGGATGAATCTAGCTTTATGCTTCAAACCTACTTGTTCCAACACATTCATGACTCTTCGCTTTATTTTCTTAGGATTTTCTTCTATTACTTCAAGTGCAAAAGCTACATTCTCGTAAACTGTTAAACGAGGAAGCAATTTGAAGTCTTGGAAGATAACCCCTATGTCACGACGCAAAAAAGGTACGTTCTTCTCTTTAACTGTTCCGACATCCACACCGTTTATGTATATCTTTCCTTTAGATGGTGTTTCTTCACGGTACATCATTTTGATAAAAGATGTCTTTCCAGCCCCACTTGGGCCGACTACATACACGAATTCACCTTGATTGATATTCGTGCTCACACCGTTTAACGCTGTGACCCCATTCTTATATACCTTATATAGATCCTGCATTTCAATCATATCTTTTCACCTGTGCCTCCTGATGACCTCTGATTTTGTGAGAAAATTCGCTTAATTAAATCATATTCTACCACAATTCATGAAATTATGTCCAAATGATTCCATTTTGTTCGTTAGAATTCGACTAATTCAATTTCACAATTCACATTATAACATCTCTAAACTGAAAATATACCCTTCACCATATTACATTTATATTTCATTTATCGGGTTTCCTCGACAAAAGAAATAGGCCAATTGATGTATATTTATAAAAAAGTTCAAAATACCTATGAAATGTTAATTATTGAAATTATACCTATTATTAGAAATAAAAAAAACAAGTACTAATCGAAATCAGTACTTGTTTTTTAAGTATTTTATTCACCTTCACCTGAACCTCTACTAGTAATCCACTCAGCAATTGTAGTAGCCTCTTCTTCAGTTATATTCTGAGCAGGCATACCACCTTTACCATTTTGTGCAATATCCACGATTGTATCTACATCATACTTTTCACCGACATTTTCTAAGTTTGGACCACTACCACCTTGTAAGTTCCCGCCGTGACATGTTGAGCAGTTTTGAGTGTAAAGCTCTGCACCTTCTGAGCGATCGTCACCACCACCGCCACTTTCTTCATCTCCGCCACCACAAGCACCGAGGACAAGCATGAACCCGAATACTCCAACCATAATATTTCTCTTCATATCAAATACGCCTCCTGCTATATATACTTACTTCGTATATTACCCTGTGTAAAGAAAAATATGCCAAGTAGCAATTAAAAATTTGACTATGATTACACTAAGTATACCTCTAATTAAACACGCGAACGTAAATAAGCATCAACGAAGTCATCCAACTCGCCGTCCATAACAGCTTGCGTATTTCCGTTTTCATAATTCGTCCGATGATCTTTCACCATTTGATAAGGATGGAACACATAAGAGCGGATTTGACTTCCCCAACCAATTTCCTTTTGTTCACCACGAATTTCATCAAGCTCAGCCTGTTGCTTTTCAATCTCATATTGATACAACTTCGACTTAAGCATTTTCATCGCCTGCTCACGATTTTTAATTTGAGATCTTTCAGACTGACATGTCACGACCGTGTTCGTTGGAATGTGAGTGATACGAACAGCCGAGTCTGTCGTGTTGACGTGCTGACCTCCAGCACCACTTGAACGATACGTATCAATTTTTAGATCATCAGGTTTCACATCAATTTCAACTTCATCATTAAATTCAGGCATTACATCACAGGATGCAAAAGAAGTATGGCGACGGCCTGAAGAGTCAAAAGGTGACAACCGCACAAGGCGATGTACTCCTTTTTCCGCCTTCAAATAACCGAAAGCATTGTGTCCTTTGACTAAAATCGTCACACTTTTGACACCCGCTTCATCCCCTGGTAAGTAATCCAATGTCTCCACCGAATAACCACGACGCTCAGCGAAACGAGTATACATTCTTAGTAACATCTGCGCCCAGTCCTGTGATTCCGTCCCACCAGCACCTGGGTGGATCTCCAAAATTGCATTATTCTTATCATAAGGTTCACTTAAAAGAATCTCTAGCTCGAATGCATTGAACTGTTCCACCGTTTCTTTCAACTGCTCTTGAAGATCATCGAACAGTTCTTCATCATTCTCTTCCTTCACCAGTTCGTATGAGACTTCCAAGTTTTCAACCCGTTCCACATTGTCATCGAAACTGTTTACACGACTTTTAATTCCATTCGCTTCATTGATCACTTTCTGAGCCTCATCAGGATCATCCCAAAAGTTCGGCTCAGTCATCTCATGCTCAAGTTCATCAATTCGTTTCCGGTCATCCTCTAAGTCAAAGAGACCCCCTGAAATCTTCCAGACGTTGCTGGAGTTGATCAATTTCATGTTTAATTTCTGATAAATCCATAACGCTTAAACACTCCTTAGGAAAAAGAAGTGCCTGTTCTTCCGCAGGCACTCCTTATCGTTTCATATTTTGTAGCATTTTATTAAAAGACTACACATTAACATTGTAAATTGGTTGAATCACTAAACGGCTTTACCATGACAGTTTTTATATTTCTTACCACTGCCACATGGACAAGGCTCGTTACGACCTACTTCATCCTTTTTAATATAAGGAGATGGCTTTTTCTTTTCTTTCTTCTGATTGCCACCAGCAATTGCTTGAGTACCTGATGCTACTTCTACACGTTGCAAGTTCTCGCGGATTTGAGCTTTCATAGCGTATTTTGCTACTTCTTGCTCAATATTTCCAATCATATCTTGGAACATGGAGAAACCTTCCGTTTGGTACTCTTGTAACGGATCAGTCTGTCCATAAGCTCTCAAGTGGATACCTTGTCGAAGCTGATCCATCTGGTCGATGTGGTCCATCCACTTAGAATCAACTGTACGAAGTAAAATAACTTTTTCGAATTCACGCATTTGTTCTTCAGACAACTCTTCTTCTCTCTGATCGTACTTACGCTTAACGATTTCCATTACAAGCTCAGTCATTTCCTCAGGCTCTTTACCTTTGAGTTTACCTGCACTTAACTCATCAGGCTCTAATACCGTTGCATGTAAGTACTCAGCTAGACCTTCAAGATCCCAGTTCTCTTCCTCTTCATCAATCGTGTAACCAGCGACATTACGCTCGACTGTTGAATGAATCATCTGTTCGATGATTTCACGAAGGTGATTAGAATCAAGTACTTCAAAACGCTGAGCGTAAATAATGTCACGCTGCTGACGTAGCACATCATCATAAGCTAGTAGTTGTTTACGGGCATCGAAGTTGTTACCTTCTACACGTTTTTGAGCCGATTCTACTGCACGAGAAACCATCTTACTTTCAATTGGTTGATCGTCTTCCATACCAAGACGATCCATCATCGCGCGCATATTGTCAGAACCGAAACGGCGCATCAGTTCATCTTCCATCGCCAAATAAAACTGAGACAAACCAGGGTCCCCTTGACGACCTGAACGTCCACGAAGCTGATTATCGATACGACGTGATTCATGACGTTCGGTACCAATTACCGCGAGACCACCGAGTTCTTTTACACCATCACCAAGCTTGATGTCAGTACCACGTCCGGCCATGTTCGTCGCGATTGTTACCGCGCCCTTTTGACCAGCCTCTAAAATAATTTCCGCTTCACGGAAGTGGTTCTTCGCGTTCAACACATTATGCTTCACGCCAGCTTTTTTCAAAAGATTCGCAATGACTTCTGAAGTTTCGACCGCTACTGTACCTACAAGCACAGGCTGTCCCTTAGCATTACGTTCTTTAATATCCTGCACAAGTGCACGATATTTTCCTTCAATAGACTTATAAATCATATCCGCATTATCTTGACGGACAATAGGTTTATTTGTCGGAATCGAAATAACATCCATATTATAAATGTTACGGAATTCTTCCTGCTCAGTTTTAGCAGTACCAGTCATACCAGAAATCTTTTCGTACATACGGAAGAAATTCTGGAATGTAATCGTTGCGAGTGTCATGCTCTCCTTCTGAATCTGGAGATTTTCTTTCGCTTCAATTGCCTGGTGAAGACCATCACTATAGCGACGACCTTTCATCAAACGACCCGTAAACTGGTCGACGATGACCACTTGATCTTCATCTACTACATAGTCCGTGTCCTTTTGCATGACAACATGTGCTTTTAATGCCTGATTCACATGGTGAGTCAGAGATACGTTGTCCAAATCATACAAGTTCTCGATGTTGAAATATTGCTCGGCTTTAGAAATACCTTGTTCGGTCAACTGAACGTTACGAGTTTTCTCATCAAAAGTATAATCTTCTTCATTTTGAAGAGTGCTAACGAACGAATCAGCTTGTAAGTAGTTCGTCTGCGATTTCTTCTGAGAACCCGAAATGATCAATGGCGTACGAGCCTCATCAATTAAAATCGAGTCGACCTCATCAATGATGGCGAAATGTAACGGACGCTGCACCATTTTTTCCTTATAAAGAACCATATTATCACGCAAATAGTCGAACCCGTACTCATTGTTCGTACCATATGTTATGTCCTTCGCATAAGCTTCACGCTTTTCGTCTTTGGAGAGGGAGTTCGTGTTCAAACCAACAGTCAATCCGAGCCAGTTATATAGCTCGCCCATCTCTTGAGCGTCACGATCAGCCAAATAATCGTTGACTGTGATAATATGGACCCCTTTACCAGTGAGACCATTCAAATATGCTGGCATTGTCGATGCCAATGTTTTACCTTCACCTGTTTTCATCTCAGCGATATCACCATGGTGAAGCGCAATCGCACCCAATAGCTGAACGTAGAACGGACGCATACCTAATACACGCTTCGCCGCTTCTCGAGCTACTGCATAAGCTTCCACTAACATATCGTCTAATGATTCACCTTGGTTATAACGCCCTCTAAATTCTTCAGTTTTTTCCTGAAGCGCGTGATCCGAAAGCTGTTGCATCTTCGGCTCCAGTTCTTCTATTTGATCTGCAATTTTCTCAAGTTTCTTCAACTGCTTGGCATTTCCATCACCAAACACTTTCGTTAACAATTGCCTCATCATCTGCACCTCAATTTTTTTACAATTACAATTATCCAAATATAATCATAACACTAATGAAACAACCATGACAACTGGATAGGGCGTTGCGAAATAGCATATATAAGCTCGAAACGTGCGATGATATTGGTTAGGAAAGTTGGTTTGTTAATCCTACAAGAAAAAGCATGACATATAATGAAGATACTTTTCCAAATATAATAAAAAAGAGGCTGACCACAAGAGTCAACCTAAAATAGAATCATAAAGGGATCATTATCTGACAGGAAGTGAGGAGGGAGTGGGTAAGGCGCTTGTGTTCGAAGATTCGGAGGTAATGTCGTTGGGCACGTTTTTTTCAATAATCGAGACACGCTTGTTGGTACTTGCAACAATGTGCATTAACTGAGAAATCAACAATTCTTGCTGATCCAATTGTTGTTTCAGATCCGAGCAATTGAGGTGTTTGCTCATCTCGTATTCCCCCTTTATGATTCGTTAGATTAGTTATATCATGGCTAAGAATTACCCGCCAATCGCTATAATGGCAGTATCTTAGGGGTGAACGGACTTTATTCGATGATTTTTTGCAAAACATAACAAGACGAAACGGAAAATACAATTTCATATCTTTTTCAAATAAATTTACACAGAAAAAGAATCCCCCACCAAAGTGAGAGATTCTTGTACTTTCATTATTATACCGTCGGCTCGATTAAGCCATACTTTCCATCGTTTCGTCGATAAACGACGTTCGTTTCACCTGTGTCCGCATTTTCAAAAACATAGAATGCGTGACCCAGCATGTCCATTTGTAGGACTGCTTCCTCTTCATCCATCGGTTTCAAGTCGAATCGTTTCTTTTTCACAATTTCAATGTCATCATCATCTTGGGATTTCGCACCGTTCGCAGCAGCTTCCTTTTCCATCTCAGCGAAAACGTGCTTTGGAGCTCCTTGCTGACGGAATTTTCGATTGATTTTCGTTTTGTGTTTGCGAATTTGTCTTTCTAATTTGTCAACGACTAAGTCAGTCGCGGCATATAAGTCTGCGTGAGAAACCTCTGCGCGAAGCAATAAGTTCGGCATCGGAATGGTAACCTCAATACGCTGCTCATCATTATGGACACTTAAATTTACATGTACCTCCGAAGTCACGGGTTCATCAAAATAACGCTCCAACTTCGAAATCTTTCTCTCTACATACTCTCGGATGGCATCGGTAACCTCGATGTTTTCACCTCTTACGTTGTAAATCATGATAATGTCCTCCTTTCAACTTGTGCAACACATATTCTATATTACCCTCAACAATTTCAGCTGAAACTGAGAGAAAAGTTAGAATATTGTGTATTTTGATTATAACATAAAATAATTCTTATGAACTTAAAAAACAATGGTATTTAAACCTAATTTTTTCTTAAAAGGACTAAAGGAGTATGAACTTCATTCGTAACCATCCGATATAATGTATTAAGGAGGGTCTATGATGACACAAACCACAAGAGAAGAAAGACAGATCTTACATATTTCTGAAACAATGATTGAAGCAACAGAATACTTCCAACAACTAATCAAACAGAAACAATTCAACAGTTCAATTCAAATATTCAGCTCGATTGTTGAAGGATATAATGCAATACAGGGACACATCGATCAATCCTTAGACAACGAGACTATAAATTCTATTAATAATAAACTTTTGAAGATGATAAAAGAAATTACGGCACATTTGGAAGCACAAAATTTTATAAAAATCGATGAGATTATACAATTCAGTTTTCTACCTACACTAAAAAGGTTTAATGCGGAAGTTAATAAACTATATGAAGGTAGGTCAATAAACAATATTACAAATATAGGACTATACTATGGAAAAAAAGACCCTACTATGGTTTATCCAAAAGAAAGAGTCGAGGCCTTTTTAAAAGCTTCGGATGAAACAAACACTAACTTATTTTTCTTTTCAGATGAGGATGTTGATTTAAATGACAAGAAAATACTGGGTAAATTTCATAGGCAAGGAGTTTGGGTCAAAGAAACTGTTGATTTTCCGGAAGTAATTTATAACATCTTTCCAAACACAGTGGCTCGTCAATCCCGTATTGAACGTAAGCTTAGAAGAGAAATTCCGTTCACCTCATTTGTTATCGGAGATAAATTAACCCTGCCTTTCAAGATTGTTAAGCAAAGGGAATTTGCACATTTGTTAGTTCCTTTCAGAGTAATCACTGATAAAAAGATTTTAATCGATAGCTTGAAAGAGTACGGAAAAGCAGTTATTAAACCTGTAAGAGGTGCAAGGGGAGAAAACATTTATTTCGTAGAAGAAAAGGGCGACAAGATTAAACTATCAGAAAGAGAAAATCATGTCATACTTAGTTATAGTAAGTTTTATGATTGGCTGGATGAAGTGATTTTTTCAAGAAATAAGAAACATCTTATCCAAAAATATATCCATACACGTACAAAAACTGGGCAACCATTCGACTTCAGAGCTCACATGCAAAAAAACGGTGAAGGTAGATGGCAGATTACTAAACTATACCCACGTACTGGTAATAAGAAGAGTAATCAAATCAGTATCAATAGAGGTCAGCCCCTGAAGGACATAGAAGATTTTCTCAAAAAAGAGTTTGATGCTGAATGGGAAGAAATATTTCACAAGTTACAAGATACAGCTTTGAATCTATCTTTTCATATAGATAAATTATATGGATTAGCTATAGATGAATTAGGAATCGATATCGCCATTGATAAAAATCGACGCTTTTGGATACATGAAGCCAACCTTGGACCTCAGACAAAAGCTCACGAAGTTGAAAGGGCAATAAACACTTTAAAGTATTGTGAGTATTTAGCTAAACACCAAATCTTCTATACAAATGAGTTTAATGAAAGGGACTCCTATAATTTTATGTTCAGTTCAAAGTCTTCCAGGTTGCCGTACAAAGAAATTAATCAAAATTTAATTGGTCTCATTGAAAATGACAACCAGAGCGATAGGGACAAGTTAGCGTATGGATATGTTTCATCTTTTAATGATTGTACCTTTGTCTATTTCAACCCTAAAGATGTTGATATCGATGAAATGTTAATCAAAGGTAAGGTTTTTGAGGAATCCGAGTGGCGAGAGTATGTGGTTAGATATCCTGATGTGTTAATAAATAATATAAACCACACTCCCCCTATGGTTAAGCACATATTAGATGATTTTGAAGGCATCCCAATGATTGAAAATAAAGAACTCAATAATTTAGAGGTCTTGAAAGTATTAAGAAAAGAGGGGCTGGAGGAATTATTGATAGAAAGTGATCAATTAATTTCAACAAAAGACACATTAAGTAAACTTAAGAATCATAAACAATTGATTTTAAGAGACTGCGATTCCAACTCTTTTAATTCATCTAAAGTAATCAAAAGAGAAAGTCATGACTATTGCTTCGTTTCCGAAAACAAACAGGAAATGATGAATCAATTAAAACTCTCACATCAAATAAGTGACCTGATTAAAAATAAATCTTATTATATTCAATACTTAGACGAGATGCATCATTTTCAAGATAATCTCTTTGTTGCAAGTATCCAACTACAGAAAAACTTAAATGGAGAATGGGAACTAATTGCTAAACACCCGAAACTCTTCAGCAGTATAAACGAATTTTTAATGAATCATTACCTACACCATCAATTCTCTCTAATTGATGTATTAAATGAAACTTTTTATAACTCTAAAAGTCAAATAAGCAAACTGGAGAAATCGAGTAAAGGTATAGGGGAGGTCATTAATCAAGAATTAGATAAGAATATTTCATTCCTTTCAGTTGAATTCGTTTTGCAATCGAGCGAGTTCAAAGTATTCAATATCAAAACTACCCCAGAATACGGTTTGATTAATGAGCTAGGTTTTGTTGAGAACCAAGTAAAAAACGCAGTAAATTTAATGCAAATATAAGAACACCTTTCAAAAAGAGCGCCGGACATAAAAATTGAATTTTATGTCCGGCGCTCTCTTTCTATTGTTGAAGCTTCCCCTAGTGTTGTCACTACTCTCAATATAAATAAAGACAGTTAATTCTTTTTGTCTATGAAACTGCCATCCCTGCCGTAAAGACTGGCGTACGGATTCGTATACCGTTTATTCGAGACCTTTTTCCTTTGAAAAGAAACCATATCCGTGCGGAAAGAGCTTAAATAATTTTGAACCAATGATTGAAGCTGTTGATCGAGTTCCACTAACCTCGAGCCCAGCTCTTTTTCTTCATCAGTATAAGGGCCTTTTATGCCTTTCAACAACTTCTCCCGCTCTTCAACAAACTGATCGAACTCACTAACGACTTCTTCCCGATTATTTTTGTCCGCCATTTTTATACGAACAATTATATTTTCTGTTAGATCATGGAGTCTATGAAGTGCTGACATTATTGATTCACACTAACTTTTTGAGGCTGTTTATTGAGCTTAATAACTTCCTTCCAAGTATCACGGAATTCAGCTACCATTCCTTCTACTTCATCTAAAATTTCAGTATCATTTTTCAAGTTAGCTTGAACTAAACGATGATTCATATAATCATATAAAGGCATCATTTGTTTTGAAATCTCGTATTCTGAATTCAGCGTAACCATCAACTCGTTGATGATTTTTTGAGCCTTTTGGATGTTCACATTCTTATCTTCTGTTGAGTTATTTTCGATTCCACGTTTCGCCAACTTGATGAACTTGAGACATCCATTGTATAACATCAAAGTAAGCTCACCAGGTGATGCCGTTTGAATCGAATTCTGTTGATATGCTTGATATGGTTGATTGTAAGCCATATAAAAGAACACTCCCTATTTCTAGTATTGCTTCCTTACTATTGACCGCCGCCACCGAATTGCTGCATCATGTAAGACGACTGCTGATTCATTCTCTGGATCGCCTTCTCCATCTGAGTGAACTGGTCCCAGTAACGGTTTTCTGTCTGTTGCAAACGTCGTTCAAAGTCACCTATTCGATCTTCCATCGATTCTAACTGACGACCCATTGTGTATTGTTGTCCCGTTCTGAATTCGTTACCAGCCTTGTCAGTAATTCGGCTCATCACGTTCTTCAGTTGATCTTCCACCCGGTTAATTAACCCTCGCGAATCTCCTTCTGAGCTGTTCGATAAGATCTCTTTTACTTTACCAGGGTCATTTTGGATTTCTTCACGCAACTTTGCTGGATCAATTTCCAGTTTTCCATTATCGCGATAATTCGAAGATGTCGTAATACCAAGGTCAGCTAGGAGATTAAAATTTGGGTCCCCTGTATTCACGTCAGAGTACCAAGCAGTTCTCATCCCTGAAAGTCCCCGTGCTAAAATCTGATCATTACGAAGTGTTCCGCTCTGAGATTTTTCTTCCCACAGCTCTATTTCACTTTCAGACATCTCTTCTCTTTGCTCTTTTGTCAATGGAGGATAGTCACGGAAACGTTCCTCTGAAGTTTTCTCTGTCACTGTCTCTATAACTTCATTGTATTTATCAACGAATGCAGTGATCTTATCCATTAATGCATCATCATCATTTTGTACATTAATGGTAGCAGCACCATTAGTTGTGTTAGTAAATTGAAGTTTAACTCCACCCAAATCATATGAATTAGATTTAGAAGTCATTTCAATCCCATTATATTTAAATGTAGCATCAGTTCCGCCGACTTCATTTTTTACCCATGAACCATCAGGTTGTTGAGTACCATTCTTTATATTTAATGTATCAGTAAAGAACCCTGATGCTGTACCTCCATTAAATCCTATTTCAGCTCCTAAGAACATATCTCCGTCATTAAAGTTTCCTGAGTCGGTTCTTTCCAAGAAAACTTTATCTGAATTCGCATCATAAAATCCTCGTACAGCACCATCACTTGCTTCATTGATCTTACCGAAAACATCGTTCAGCGTATCGGTATCATTAACTGTGACTGAAACCGCTTGCTCTCCGGCCTCATTAAAATAAGAAAACTCAAGGGGACCCGTAACTAAATTATTTTTAAACGGTTGATCCTTTAAAGCTTTACTAGGGTCGATTTTTTCACCATCAGCTGAAATGCCCCCTTGACTCACATTCGTTGCTTTAGAAGCTAGAGCACTAACCTCAACTGAATAACTACCATCCTGAGCCTGTGGTCCAGCCGTTGCTGTCACAGCATCACTTTGAGAAGAACTCGTTATTTTCGATTCATAAGTACTGGAAAGTTTCATATCGGAAAATAGATTTTGAAATTCTGAAAGCTTCGTGTTCATTTCTCGGTAGGCATCTCTTTGCCATGTCATCCAGGTCTGATCCTGTTCCATTTTTTGCATTGGAATACGTTCAGCCTTCATTAAATCCCCAACTAAGCTATCAATATCCATTCCTGAGACTAATCCACCAATTCGCATGTTATTAGATATCATCATTTACACCGTCCTTTTATATGCGTTCATCAACAATAAAGCCCATAAATTCGGCCATTGCTGCATATACATCAAGCATTTTTTTCGGAGGAATCTCCTTTATTACTTCATCAGTATTTGAATCTATCACTGATACATAATAACGATCTAATTTATCGTGAAACTCGAATTTTATAGAAGTATTCATCGGTTCCATGAATTCATTTAACCCATCTACTAACTCCATCGCTCGATCTTTAGAAATTTCTTCTCCAGATTGACGATGAGTTTCACCCTCTTCTTGCATGCCCTGCAATTTCGGTTTCGCTTTTGATATATCTTCAGTTGTTAAACTATTCTGCCCCGATCGCTGCAGGAGTTGGGAATTTGTAATGATACCCTCTAAGTTCATCCAAAAACAACTCCTCAATTCTTTTCATATTATATCGGTTGATTGATAGATAAGTTAAGTTTTTTTGATAGAAATATAGCGTGATAAGAACATATGTTCCTTTAAATTTGAGAGAACGGGATTATGTTAATTGAACAAAAATTAACTTCTGAACAAATTGAAGTGTTATTAGCAAGCATATGTGGTGATGGAGAAATTACAAAGCCATATAAAAATTCTAGGAGAATCAATCTGAACTACCGTGAGCATTTTGGTGAAGAATAGTATTTATATCGAAAGTGGAAGCGATTCTTTTTGGAGGTTACATGATCCCTTCAAAGGGACACCAGACACTAAGAACTTTATTAAGCCCAATGATTACCGAACACTTTCCATTTTATTATGATAATGACTGGCTCAAACATCTTCCTCTTACTCTCTTAGAAAAATATATGACTCCGTTATTTCTATCAGCTCTATATATGGACGACAGCTCCCTTATCTTATCAAAGCGAATAAATCATAGACTTAAGAAAATTTATATTTCCTCTTGCATAGTTCTCTACCTACAATGTTATGTCAAAGAGGCATTAGAGAAGCTACCTGTAAAAATAAATATAGTTTAAACTTCACATCCCAGAAACACAATGATGGATTATAAAGCTAACGTCTTCATTAGACACATATAGCTCTTTAAGCCTTATAAAGTCGTCCTCTAAGACTTGGACTTCAATGTTTTACAAAACAAATTGGGAATATAGATTAAGGAAAGAGAAGGAAAAGTTTAATCGAGTTCTATCCGAATTAAGAAGTATTTGCTACAAACTCTTCACATAATAGAAACTATACCAATGATGAAATTGATAAAATCATTGTAATGAAAAATATGTGTGCATCTGACCAAGAGATTGCTGATGAATTAGGGAGAAGTTACTGGTCGATAGTGTATAAAATCCGTGAAATACGAAAAAAAGGCCACCTGAAAAGGTGACCTTTTGAATGAACCTATTACTGAAGTAACTGAAGTACTCCTTGAGGTTGTTGATTGGCTTGAGCTAACATTGATTGAGACGCTTGTGAAAGAATGTTGTTCTTAGTGAACTCCATCATTTCGGCCGCCATATCAACGTCTCTGATACGAGATTCCGCAGCCGTTAAGTTCTCAGCTGAAGCACTTAAGTTGTTGATTGTGTGCTCTAAGCGGTTTTGGGAAGCACCAAGTTCTGAACGTTGTTCAGATACTGATTGAAGTGCGTCATCAATAGCCGTTATAGCAGTGTTAGCAGCTTCTTGAGTTGAAACATCAATTCCATCTTCTGCAGTTTCCCCTTGAACACCTAATGACTCCGCATCCATTGCATCAATTTCAAGTGAAATGTTTTGATCTTCGTTAGCACCAATATGGAAAGTACCCTCAAAAGTTCCATCTAAAAGTGATTGCGTGTTAAACTCAGTGTTATCAGAGATACGAGTTAATTCTTGTGATAACTGATCAACCTCTTTTTGAAGTTCAGCACGGTCTGCATCAGTATTCGTATCGTTGGCAGATTGTACTGAAAGTTCACGCATACGCTGTAGAATTGAGTGAGACTCATTTAAAGCACCTTCAGCAGTTTGAATTAAAGAGATACCATCTTGAGCGTTTGTTTGAGCTTGCTCAAGACCGCGGATTTGCCCACGCATTTTCTCTGAAATCGCTAGACCTGCAGCATCGTCTCCTGCACGGTTAATTTGAAGACCTGAAGATAATTTCTCCAAAGACTTCTGTGTGTTGTTTGTGTTGTTTGTTAATTGGTTGTGCGTGTTTAACGCAGCAATATTATGATTAATTCTCATAACGGTAATTCCTCCCTGAATGTTTGTATTTGTCACATCCTTGTGACTTATGAAACTTATGTCGGCCGCCATAAGCTCCATTTATACTACATATATCGTCAGGGGAAGACAATTGTTTAGTCCTTTTTGAAATTTTTTAACAGGTCTAGGGTATTTTTTGTCTGGGCAGCTTGTTGGTTCGCTTCTAAGATTTGTTCATAAATTTCTGAACGGTGAATATCTACATTTCGGGGAGCATCGATACCGATTTTGACTTGGTCGCCATCGACTGCAATAACTTTCAATTGAATATCATCACCAATATGTATGGCTTCGCCAGTTTTGCGTGTCAGTACGAGCATGTTACTCCCCTCCTTGTTGTATTGGATGTTTTGTATGGAATTTATCCTCTTTAAGTACAATTTGTTTAGCTTGCCTAGTTTGGGCGTTGATAATGATCGGTGCTTTAAGATTTATGGTAGATTGCTCAAACGGTTTTTCGAGCGTCAAAATACATTTGACTACTAGATGCTCGTTCGTTTCTAGTTTTAATTTTTCTAGCGCTTGATCGTCTGCATCGAATTCATAATTCGAATAAATCAGAAATGGGTTTGTCACAACAAATGCCAAATCTTCTTTACCTATTGATTGAAGCACTTGGAAGGTTGGGTTACCTTCAATGTCTATTAACACAAATTCTTTTGCATCGTTAAACCCTGGCAATCCATTTTCAAATTGAATAATTTTTGATGAATCGACTGTCACTTCTCCAAAATAAACTGTACTTACATTCAAAGTATTTCATCCTTTCTAAATCTCAACATCTATTTGTAAATCGTTTGGTTGTCTTATGAAGGTTTCTATACTACCACCCTGGTAGTCGATCATAGGTTTTTGTGCGGTCACCTGAATAATAGGTTCATTCTGTTGAACCTGAATGTTTGTATCACCAGGGTCATAATCAATTTTAACTGATCCATGTGAAGGGATCCATCCTACGTTGAATTCTTTCATCGGAGGATTAGCCTTATTTTGAGCAATCAAAGCAATCGGTTTTCCGCCTGATTCGATTTTCATCAGCTGATCTCCTTCGCGGGAATCATCAGCCATTGATTGTAACCAGGCTTGTTTACCAGCTTGCGCACTCCTTTTTGAAGCTTCAAGCGGCCCGTATATCTCCATGTCCTTCCACGCCTGTGACTGATCAATGGATAACTGCGGTGGACGGCGATCTATAGATACTTCTGCTTTTGGTTGTTGAATGGATAATTGTGCTTTCGGTTGTTGGATCGACTGCTGACCTTGTGTCGTATTGATACCTATTTTCGCCATTTGGGATTGCATCGTAATTTGTGGGAAGTTCACTTCATTCACCTACTTAATAGAAAAGCTATCTGCTCCTCACAGATAGCTTCTTAACTTTATCTTAAAAAGTCCAATAACGATGGTTGCATAATTCTGGCTCCAGCACCTAATGATGCTCGGTGGACACTCTCTTGCATTTTCAAGTTCATGATTACTTCTTCTATATCTGCATCTTCGTTATCAGACATCAATTTTGATACAGAGACATTTTGTTGACCGAGGCGATCTTCGACCATTTCCACTCGATTCATCCGAGCGCCAAGGTCCGCGCGTTCATTAACTAAGTTTTGGCTATGTTGATCCATATCTGAAATAAATGAATCTAATTCTTTTGGTGTTGCATTTTCATCTTCAAGTTTTGCAACCAAATCATCTAAATCATCGAACATATCTTGACTGAATACTTCATTTGGGTTAACGTTTGCCTGAAGTCTAACACCTTCAGATACTTCAATATTCACAGGTTGATTATTAGGAGCATCTCCCGGATTAGGTACATTCAATGTGCCATCTTCATTAAAACGAGGTTCAGTAGTGTTAGACCCGTTAAAAATATATTTATTATTCACTTTAGTATTAGCTAACTCTTTTAGATGATCACGAAGTTGAGAGACTTCTTTACTAATGTTTTCTCTTTGGCTTTCTTCATAAGTGTCGTTACTAGCTTGGATAACTAGTTCACGCACTTTATGCAGAGCATTTCCTGCTTCATTCATCGTCGCATCAGAGTTATCCATCCAGCTATTGACCTCAGAAATATTTCGTTCAAACTGTTCAACCTTAGCCAGGCTTTCACGATGGCTGACTCCTCGCATGGCAACCACCGGATCATCAGAAGGACGGTTGATCTTTTTCCCTGTTGACAGTTGATCCATGTACTTATCCATTTGGTTATAGCTTTGGCTTACGTTACGAAGCATGTTATTGTTTAACATTCCTTGTGTTACGCGCATCAATTGTCACCTACCTTCCGACGATTCCCATTTGATTAATGATTCGGTCTAACATTTCATCGACAGCTGTCATATTACGTGCAGCTGCATTATAAGCATGTTGGAACTTGATCATATTCGACATTTCCTCATCTAAAGAAACACCACTTACAGATTGACGACTGTTTTCGACTGATTGTTTCAAACCTTCGCTATTGTTGACAAGGCGATTAGCTTCTTGAGCTTTAACACCTAGCTCACCAATCATCCCTTCATAAAATTTACTGACTGAATTCCCATCTAAATTGCCTGAAGAGTAATCTTTTATATTCGCTAAATCTAAGGCATTCTCGCCATTACCAGCGACGCCGCCTGGCTCGTTTGAAGCTGCAATCAAGTTCTCATTATTTTTCAGTGAATCGGTGAGATCCAAGTTCGCCGCTGCATTCGTTGCGTCGAGACCTGTAGTGTCAAAAAATGCGACTCCTGCATCTCCATTAAGGTCATAACCTGATTGGTGAATATTATTGAATTCCGTCGCAAATTCGTAAGCCAATGTATTCAGGTCACTAATCATGTCTGCATAGTCACCTTTGATGTCACCATTTTCATCTACATAACCATTCGCATGCATTAATCCTTGCAATGCTCCTGTTGAAGTGAAGTCTGCTGCGGCTATCGTGTCTGTGTTCGTAACTTCACCGTCATTCAAGTCACCAACACTCACTCCTGATACATTTTCATCAGAATATTCAAAAGAAAAACCTTTTAATTCATTATCTCCGTTAATTAGCTCTACAGGATTACCACCTGTAGTCATGTCATTGCCATTATTATCAACTAAAGTGATAACGGCTTGTCCCATCGCACTGCTCTTAGAGTGTCCCCCGTTCGATTCATAAGAAACATCAACATTTACAAACTCAGATAGCTGATCGACTAGTTGATCACGCTTATCATATAAATCGTTCGGTAGGTATCCATTCGGTTCTACACGAGCAATTTGAG
Source organism: Halalkalibacillus sediminis (assembly GCF_002844535.1). Lineage (NCBI taxonomy): Bacteria > Bacillati > Bacillota > Bacilli > Caryophanales > Bacillaceae > Halalkalibacillus > Halalkalibacillus sediminis. The sequence goes on along the minus strand of NZ_PJNH01000002.1, from coordinate 510,219 downwards.
CGTTCAGATCACCGATTTGTGTTAGAAGGGCATTAACCTCTTTAGCGCCTGTATCCATTTGGTTCTTCAGTTCACCTTGAACATCAGAAAGAGAATTATGTAAGTAATTCATCGTGTCTGCAAGAGCAACTCCGCGTTGTTGCATGACCTTACGAGCACCGCCATCTTCCGGGTTCGTCGCCACGTCCTGAATGGAGTTCCAGAACTGGTTCATCGCCTCGCCTAGTCCACTTTCACTCGGTTCATTCATGATATTTTCCATTCTGCTCAATGCACTTGAACGTTCTGTCCAGTACCCTGACTTCGTGTTCTCTGTACGATACTGATAGTCTAAAAATTCATCACGAACACGTTCAATATCTGCCGCAGTTACACCTGTTCCTAGTTGACCTGGCATTTCGGGACGATTTCGTCCAGGTGTCGGGAAAGGGCTCGTTGCTTCGAAGTTGACTCGTTGTCTTGAGTAACCTTCCGTATTCGCATTGGAAATGTTGTGACCTGTCGTATGTAGTGCGGACTGTTGTGTGAACAACGCCCGGCGTGCGACTTCTAAACCATGAAATGTAGACGTCATGCAAATGCTCCTCTCGCTATGCTCTCGAATCGAACGCGGATGTATTTCCACGTTGACCCTGACTCTTGGTCGGTTTCTTATAATTCAAATCTGATTGATATTTTGGCTGGATCATCTCTAAAGATAGCTGTACAAATTGAAGTGACTGCTGAGTCAAATCATGATTGAGCTTTTCTTGCTGCTTCAAGTCAGCTAGCAATATGATGAAATCGCCATATAGTTTTTCTAACTTATTTTTTTCGTCGGAGTCTTCTAACTGTCCAATAAGCGAGTTAATTGTCTGCTCTCGAACATCTGGAGCGTTTTGTTGGAACCAAGCTTGTGTCTCCTCGACCCGCTTTGCCTCGAGCTGTTCAATTGCCTGAACATGCTTACGTTCCGTCATCAGTATCTGATTGAAAGATTCAATCTCATTCAATTTGATCTGCTCTGTTTTTTCCTTTGATAACTTTAAAAGACTTTCATGTAGTTGATAGATTTTCTCTAGTTTTTCGATAATGGCTTGAACACTCAAAGGTTAAAGCCTCCTTTACATGCGGCGGTTAGACCAGAAATCAACCATTTTCTCCGCCGTCTTCTGTGAATCTACGTTGTATTTACCGTCCTGAACTTGTTGTTTTAAGTCTTCTACCTTCTCCTGGCGGGCTTTTTCAATTTCATTACCTTTTTGAAGTTCTTTCGCTTGAGAAGAAATTTCTAATTTATCTGGTTGCTGAACGTTAGTTTTTATGTCTTCTGATTTTTGTATTTGTTTTTGATAAGGATTAAAAGTCGTGTTTTTCAATGGATTAATTTTCATTTTTTGTTCACCCCTTCGTTCGAACGAGCTTTTTATTCATGTATTATATCGGCAAATATTTACGCTTCTTTAATATTGAGCCGAAAATTAGTTCTTTTCTCCCTCTATCTACTCCAGCGGTTCTCTTTGTTCACATTTATATAAGCACCAGTCGTATCACTTTTCTCTTTTTCTGCAATCGTCTGGCCTTGATCTTCTGTGTCTAAGTCTTGCTGAATTTCGCCTATGCAGTTTTTGCATAGCTTTCCTTCATATATTTTATTCCCGCAACGTTCACAATCGTACATTAAATTTGGGAAAGAAGAAGCATGAATACGCTTTTGTTTCATGAATTTTAATATTAGCTTCTCTTCCACTTCTGTTTTCTCTGAAACTTCATTCAATGTCGCTGTTCTATTTTTCTTTTTACGCAAAAACTCGTAAACTCGCTGAAACTTATCTTCCTCTTCTAAATAACAATCGCGACAAACGGTCTGTGCACCTTTGACAAACAATGTCCCACATTCCGGACAATTCGCCAGTTCACCCATGATGATCCCCTCGACTTCCTTTTTATATATTATATCGGCAGAAGTTTTCGATTACAAAGGGTTTGGAGCGAAAAACTAGCTACGAATCAATGTCAGGGACTCTACTTCTTCAGCACCCGCTTCTCTTAAACACTGTGCGGCCTGACGAATCGTCGTTCCAGTCGTGTAAATGTCATCAATAATCAATGCGCGCTTTGGGACTTCTCCATTTATCAGGAAAGGGTTCGTGGCTTCCATCCGTTGCCTCTTTTTCCGTTTCGATTGCTTTTCAGTATGTTGAGTTCGAACAAGACTCTGATTGATGTTCGTTCCTATGCATCTAGCAATTCCTTCAGCTTGGTTAAACCCCCTTTCAAATTGCCTTTCCTCGGATAAAGGGATTGGAATAAGGGTGAACTTATCTTTTTTATAATGTTTTAGATATACTCTCCTTAGTTCCTCTTGCCATGAAAAGACAATCTCGTAATCTCCTCGGTACTTATATATCGCAATTTGTTCCTTCATAAACTCATTGTAAGTAAAAATGGACAAATTCCTATCTAAAGGGTCTTTTCCGAATCTATTTTCCCATTCATGACAGTCTCGGCATATACCCCCTTGTTCTAGCGGGCGAGAGCACTTTTCACACCTCAACTTGAAAACATCTAATTTTTCAAACTGACCTTCGCATGATTTACACAAATAAAGGTAATTCACTTGGAAAAGGTCCTTCCAGGTAAACTCTTGAATCACATCTTCCATACATAAATGACAATGCACAGGCACACTCCTAACTAATGAGTTATTTTATCGACTCACATTAAACCCGCTTCTCGATTTTTATTTAATGTATACTTTCTCGCCTGGACAATTGCATGTGTTTTCGCTTCGAAAAAGAAAGTGACATCCCCCGTTGGATCATTCGCACTTCTTCCAGCACGTCCTGCAATTTGGACGAGGGCAGCTTCGTCGAATACTTTATGATCAGCTTGAATAACAGCAACATCAATTGAAGGGAAAGTCACCCCTCTTTCTAAAATCGTGGTGGTGATTAAGGCCTGCATTTCTTTATTACGAAATTTTTGGATGAGCCCTTTCCGGTTGGGGCTTTCGGAATGGACATAAGGCACGTCGCCTAATTCATCTGATAGTTTCTTAGCCATAGCGACAGTTGACGCGAACAATAGGTAACGTCTATCGCCCCTAGCTTTCATCCATTCTTTGATTTTCGGGTGCAAGCTTTGTTCATCTAAATGTTTGTTCAGTCGGAATATTTGTTTGAACTGAGGTACAGGTAACGGGTGGCCATGAAATCGTTGAGGGATTGAAACAGTTGGGATTTTTCTTGTCAATGAAGCAAGTTTCATATCCAGCCTAGGGGTAGCTGTCAGGTAGATTTTTGCATGGTTATCTTTGACTGCTCTACCTACTGCTTTCGGTAACATTTTATCGTGGTGGAATGGAAATGCATCGACTTCGTCTATAATCACAACATCGAATGAATTTTTGTACCTTAAAAGTTGGTGAGTAGTTGCAATGACCAAATGTGCTTGTTGATCTTTTTCGGTTGAACCTCCGTACAAAGCGGCTGCTTTAATTCGGGGGAAATCTCTTCTTAATCGTGGAGCTAATTCTCGGACGACATCTGACCGCGGAGTTGCTATACAAACTCGCTTACCTTCCCTGATTGCAAAATCGATTCCCGCATAAAGCATTTCGGTTTTCCCTGCTCCACAAACAGCTTCGATCAAAAGTTGTTCATTCTTTCGGATCGTTTCGGCGATTGCTAGGGAAGCTTTTTCTTGTAGCAAGGTAAGTTCACCTTCCCACTGACACGGTTGTTCAACATTTGTCATAGCAGGAACATCACTAATCCACTCAAATAAAGGTTCTTTTTCACTCACTCTACCCATTTGAATACATTTCCGGCAATAGATTGACCGATCAGGCAGTCTTCCAAAATATTTAGATTGTATATTGAGACATCGCTGACATTGAGGGAAGCCAAACTTGTAGATTATTCCTGGAGTTTCTCTGAGGTATCTTTCTTGGAGTAGCTGTTTGAAGATTATAGGGGTTAAATCGTATTCTTGTCGGAGCAAAAGTCTTCCGGAGTAAAGCTGAGACAGGTGTTGCAGGAACCCTGCAGTGAGCGTTCCTTCCATATAACAATCACCTTTCATTTTTGGAAGCAGATGGCCAAACACATCTGCTCCACTATTATAAATTTTAAAATTATGCTTGATGGGTGCAGCCAAATCTTTTCATAAAAATTACTTGACCTTATACCATGCGAGGCCGATGCCACCCTCACCTAAATGCGTTCCGATGACGGGACCGAAATAACTGATTTCGAAATCGACGTTATCTAATCGCGACTCGAGATCTTGTTTCCAGTCATTAGCGATTTGTTCACGTTCAGCATGGATGATTACTGCTTGTACTTTGTCAGCTTCTTCCGCTGTTTCGCTCAATAGCTGCTCCATGCGTTTGAACGCTTTCTTGCTCGTACGTATTTTCTCGAAAGGTACGATCTTCTTATCTTCAAAGTGTAGAAGTGGCTTTACTTGGAGCAGGCTACCCACCATTGCTGATGCCCCAGAAAGTCTGCCGCCACGTGCAAGATGACTCAAATCATCTACCATGAAATACGCGCGCATGTCGTCTTTCATTTGGTTGAGTCTCTCGATGATTTCCTCAGGGGCTACACCTTCTTGAGCAAGTTTTGCCGCTTCAATCGCGTAATATCCTTGCGGTTTACAGCTGATTTCAGAATCAAATGTATAGACATCGACGTTTTCAACCATGTCTCCGGCTGAAACGGCCGCTTGATAAGTCCCGCTGATACCACTGGATAAATGAATAGATATAATTGCGTCATAATTTTCAGCGAGTTCCTCATATTTATCCGTCACATCTCCGATTGATGGTTGCGACGTTTTTGGTAGATCTTGTTCTGACTTCACCTTTTCATAAAATTCTTTGGTGGTGATGTCCAATTGTTCACGGTATGTCCCATCACTGAAATTCACGCTAAGCGGCACCACGTGGATCTTGAATCGCTCAAGCTCGAACTCAGATATGTAGGCTGTACTATCCGTGACTACGGCTGTCTTCATATCTCTAACCTCCCTTTGATAGTTATTTTACTATATTAAGGAAGTGAATGGGAGGGGGCTATCAAATAATTGAAGTCCTCACCTTTAAACTCCAGTTTGTATTTTTGTGATCTACCTCCCCCAATTACAGAAAGGTTTAACTTGTTCAAATAATAGTAGGCGTGGTGACGTGCTGTTAGCTTAGTGATTTTTTGGAATGTAGAGGTATTAATCTTATCTGATTCAAGTATATAATAGTCTTTTAATGTTTCGATATATGCAGAGGCAGATCGATAGGAACACCTTGGGCATGACCATTTTCTTTTTTGATAATACATGTGTAAATAGTTGCATGAGGGACATATGACACCTTTTTTGATTTCATTTTTAGATAGGCCGAGCTCTTTGATTAAGTCTACTTTTTTTGGACTATGGGAATGGGCAATTTGATGTCCTATTGATTTTAAGCCATGCATCGAGGTAAGAGAGTGGGAATATTGTGAGGAGAGTTCACGAATTTTCTTGTTCAATGAAAATAGTTCGACACCCCTGTCACGGGAAGGGAAGTCATTCAATTGAAGGTCTACATTTTTGTTCGTGAATACTACGAGGTGTTCTATCGGGATGGGTGGAAGGTTCCTGTTAGAGCACCAATGCTCGAGTTGATATTTTTGTTCTTCTACCTGAGTGACTGGATTGTCATACTTGGAGATTTCGCCATCTAGCTCTCGCTCCATTTTATCATTCTGAGTGGAAAAGTAGATTTTTCCAGGAGTATTTTTTGCTTCGATAATTAGTAGAAACCTTGGAGTCAATAATAAACTGTCCATTTGAAATGGGCTTCCATGATTTCTGAGTCTAATGCTGTGGAGAATGTGGTTGGGAAAATGGACACGACTCAGAGGATAATCGAGTTTAAGTTCCCCTTTGTATCCGGACATCTCTGTTCTCATGATTCGATTGACCTCATCGAACTCCCTTTCGTTCAACTCCATACGTTGGAGCATCACCAGAGATTGAAGCAGGCGATGAGGTTTTTCGTGGTCTTTTATGAGTATGTTGAGCACCTCCAATAGCGAGATGATTCTATTATAATCAATAGAATTTAAAAGAAAAGCGATGAAGAATTTCCTTCATATAGAGATACTTAAAATATGTGTGACTAATTTGCAACCGTTGAATCATATCCTCAAATAATTAAATAAAGATAAGGTTGAAAAATTTTTTTGAAAATTTTCTTCGCTCATAAAGATCATTATTTGTGGACTCGTGAAGCGTAATCGCAGACTCAGAAGAGATAAACGCAGACTCTTGAGGCGTAAATGCAGACTTAAAAGGGATAAACGCAGACTCTTGAGGCGTAAATGCAGACTCAAAAGGGATAAACGCAGACTCAGAACAAATAAATTCTGACTCGAGACAGTTAAATCCTCACTCAGCATCCAACTCCACCCTCTATAACGAAAAAAATCCCGCCGAAGCGGGATTTTCACATATAAGTTCTATTCAACTTCCACCCAGCCGTTTTTAATAGCTGTTACAACAGCCTGGGTACGGTCATTTACGTTCATTTTCTGCAAAATGTTCGATACGTGGTTCTTTACTGTCTTCTCACTAATAAACAACACTTCTGAAATGCCTCTATTACTTTTTCCATCTGTCATCAGTTGTAGGACTTCGCACTCACGGCGAGTCAGCAGATGCAATGGTTTACGATACTCTACTCTTTGGAAGCCATTCGCTGCTTGTTCAGCACCGCCTCCAGAAGCTAGACGATGGTAATCTTTGATCAAATTATGGGTTACTTTCGGGTGGACATATGATCCGCCGTCGCTGACGATTTTGATTGCGTTGACTAGCTCGTCTGTGTCCATTTCCTTCAACATATAACCTAGCGCGCCTGACTTCAAGGCATGCGTAACGTATGACTCATCGTCATGGATTGACAGGATAATTACTCGCAAATCTTCATATTTCTCTATCAATTTGCGTGTCGCTTCCACACCGTTCATGTCCGGCATATTGATGTCCATGATTACGATATCTGGTGAATGTGCTTCTATTAAATCTACTGCTTCGGATCCGTCGTTTCCTTCTGCTACTACATCGAATTCTTTTTCGAATTCCAATATGCGTTTAATTCCTTCACGGAATAGTTTGTGGTCGTCAATCAAAACGATACTAGTCATTACTAGAACCCTCCTAAACGTGGTTTACTCAATTATACCCTCTATTAAAACTTTTACACTTTATAATTTCTTTACAATTGTACTACAAAGAACTTATTTGAGATATACCCAATAACAACTAATATACGGATGGCAAGGAAATTTTAACCTTCGTTCCTTGGTCGGCGTTCGATTCTATTTGAATCTCGCCTTCTAGCATTTCGATTCTCTCGCGCATGCCTACAAGACCGAAAGACCCTGCCTTTTTTTCACTTGTGTCAAAGCCTTTTCCATTATCAATGATGTGGACGTTTAAATGTGTACTCGTTTCTTCATATATGACACGGATCAAGCTGGCGTCTGAGTGCTTCACAGCGTTTTGGACGCTCTCTTGCACAAGTCTGAATACGGCAGCCTCGAATTTATGAGTATATCTTTTTTCTTTACCCTTTGGTAAAAATTCGATTCTGGTATCGTGATAGTCCTCTGTTGTGCCTAAATACTTGCGCAATGTAGGAATCAAACCTAGATCATCAAGTGCCATTGGTCGCAAGTCATAAATAATGCGGCGAACCTCATAGAGCGCACTTCGAACCATTTCCTTTACTTCCTTCACTTCACCCAATGCTTCATCCACACCGCGCTCACGGAAAGTCTTCCCGACAATGTCAGATCGAATCAAAACGTTTGCCAGCATCTGAGCTGGCCCATCATGAATTTCACGAGAAAGCTTACGACGCTCTTCTTCCTGGGCATCAATGATTTGAAGTCCGAATTCATGTTTTTCCTTGGCTGCTGTGAGTGTTTTGTTCACGTCGCGAAAGTCTTCTTGTAAATAGCTCAGGATCACATTGATTTTACTCATGATGTTTTCAGCCCGTTCTATGCTTTTGCCCAAAGACTTCAGCCGAGCTTCTACTTCATCACGTCGTTTGATCAATTGTACTTCTTTCTGCCGTGTAACTATTAACTGAGTCTGAATCTCATGTGTGCTGTTATAAACCTTCCGAACTTCCTGTTCAGTAAATTGATCAAAGTTTTTACTTACTTCAGACAGACGCTTGCGAGCAAGTTTCATCTTCTTTTCTAATCGGTCATTTTCTTCTATAGTTTGAGTAACTTCTTTTTTAATTTGGTCAATTTCTTCTCGTAATGCCTCTTCTTGATTTCTGGTTTCTTCACCTAATTCAAAAATTTCCTCTTTACTATTGGTAACGACACTGACCATATCGCCTATTATTGAGTCTAATGATTTGTCATTTACTTTCGTATCGGACATTAAACTACCTCCAATATAACCACACAATTCGGTCCTAAGACTTTTTTCATGGGGGTTATGGATATATTTTATCATAAGAATTTTTTTAGTGCTGTCAAAAGCCCTATGTTAGCACTATTTCCCATTCTTTCAAGTGGGGAAACAACCAAATGTTCACAATTAATTAAATTGCCGGACGAACCTCATTTAATATATAATAAAGTTTTAGGAGGATTTGTCGAACATGTTGGAAAAATATATAACTGTGAAGCAAGAAGGCAGTCACGAAATCACCATTCAAAAATCTCGCTTCATCGGATATGTTAAACGTACAGAAACCCAAGAAGAAGCGCAAGCATTTATAGTATCGATCAAGAAAAAACATAAAGATGCGAATCATAACTGTTCAGCATACATGATTGGAGAACAAAACCTGACTCAAAAAGCACATGACGACGGAGAGCCTAGCGGAACTGCAGGCGTTCCGATGTTAGAAGTTTTGAAAAGAATGGACCTGAAAGATACGACTGTCGTGGTTACCCGTTATTTTGGCGGTGTGAAATTGGGTGCAGGTGGTTTAATCCGAGCTTATTCGAATGCAACTTCTGAAGCGATTAAACACACCGGCGTAGTTGAACGCTCACTCATGCAAGAGGTCATCATTACTGTGGATTATGGTCTGATTGGAAAAGTGGAAAACGAACTACGTAATAGCGAATACATATTAGATGATATTCGATATGAAGAAAATGTCGCCTTCCATATGTATGTCCCTATCTCTAAACAAGAAGCCTTCACGACATGGATAACTGATATCACCAGCGGGCAAGCAGTCATCAACACAGATAAACAGGCCTATGTCGAAAAGGCTTTAAATCTATAAAACTTATAAGGGAGAACGATCAATGAGCAAGAAAAAGAAAGTCATACTCTCAGTCATAACCATTTTAATAGCTGGACTCAGCGCAGCTACAATCTATGCTGTCGATCTTTTTCAAGAAGCTGAAAGGGTTGTTAATGAATCACACGAACCCTTGGAGCGAGGAGATGTATCCGAAAAGCGTGATGAAAAGATAGACCCTGAGGTTGATAATGTTTCCATTCTATTTGTTGGAATCGATGACAATGAAAACAGAAAAGATGAATCTAGTCTCGCAGATGCTTTGGTCTTAGCTACTTTGAACAAAGAGGAGTCGTCTATAAATCTTGTGAGTATCCCTAGAGATTCTTATGTCGATGTCACTTACCAACAAGAAAAGGATAAGATCACGCACACACATGCGATAGCAGGTCTCGATAACACCGTATCCACTGTCGAAAATTTACTGGATGTTCCTGTGGATTATTATGTAAGAATGGATTTTAAAGCATTCGTCGAAATCGTTGACAATTTGAACGGCATTACTTTTGATGTTCCTTACAATTTAACCGAATTTAACAGCGAAGATGAAAAGAACGCGATTTACTTACAAGAGGGGGAGCAAGTATTAAACGGGGAAGAAGCTCTAGCCTTGGCGAGGACACGCAAATATGATAACGACCTTTATAGAGGTGAACGTCAGATGAAGATTTTACAAACAATTATAAATAAAACCTTATCATTTTCATCAGTCACCAAATACAAATCGTTAATTCAGTCCGTCGGGGATCACATGACGACCAATATTACTTTTGATGAAATGGTCAAATTTCACAATTATGTATCTTCATCAAACTCTTTAGATATTAATAAACATCAACTGGATGGATCTGATTTGATGAAAGATGGCGTTTATTATTTCCAATTAAACCAAGAAAGCGTTACTGACATAAAGCAAAAACTTCAAAACCATTTAGAGATTAACCCATCTACTGTAACGAACGATAAAGAAAGCGAAGAGATTTGATTTCATTCAAATTTCTTTTTTGAATCCTAATTACTCCACCCCTCTATAGTTGAATTACTATCAAACACAAAGAAAACCCGAACTTTTTCGGATTCCTTTTTTGGAATTTCGAATCATAGTTCGGATTTTTGTAATGTAACAAGTTTCTCCCTTAATTACTTATAAAAATTTGTGTCCAGTAGGTCTGGCCATCCTCTTTGATGAAACCGACTCCCAGTTGGTTAAAATTCTCACTCAAAATATTCTTCCTGTGCCCTTCGCTATTCATCCATGAGTCCATCACCTGTTCAGGACTTCCTTGGCCCATAGCGATATTCTCTCCTGCTGCACGGTAACTGATCCCATAAGCCTCCAACATATCGAATGGAGAACCGTAATTAGGGGACTGATGACTGAAATAATTATGCTCTGCCATATCTATAGATTTGTCTCTAGCAACTCCACCAACTCGTTGACTTTGTTGAAGAGGGTCAAGACCGTGTTCTTTTCTTACCTGATTCACTAATGTTACGACTTGTTTTTCAAAAGTTGGATTCGATTCTAATTGGGTCTCCTTTTCTTGTGTCTCTTCTTCCTCGACTTCTTCTATATCCTTTTCCTCAGGGACTTTTTCTTTTTCGGTTACTTCTTCTTCAAGATTCTTTTGTTCTTTTTCACTTTCTTCTACTTCACCAGAGTTATCGTTTTCTTTTTTCGCTTGATCTTTTTCAGTGTTACTCTCAGGTTCACCTTTATCACTTTTTTGCTCATCGGAGTTACTTTCATCCTTATTTTCATTTGCTTTCTCTTCTTCGGATATAGGTGGTTTATTTTCATTTTTTTCTTCAGTTTCTCTATTACTTATCTCATCTTCAGGGACACTTTCGTTAGAAGATGATGTGTCAGCATCCTCCTTCAGTTTCTCACCACTATCCGATGTCTTATTAGATACCAGCGGAAACTTGTATGTACTCAATTGTTCTGAATACATCAGTTGATTTCTGTTTGGTTCAAAAGTCTCCTCTATCAATTCAAAATTTTCCGTATGATTTGCTAGATATTCATCTATTGAATAACCAGTTGATAGATACGACAATCCAAACATCATGATTAAATATATAATCCCTTTATTCACGAGAACTAGCCCCTTATCATTTATTATGAAAAGTATCTAGTATCGTTCAGAAAACCGCAATAGGCGTAGATAACCGCTTTTATTCCAATTATTGTTTTTAGGCAAAAAAAAAAGACCACCTTCTAATAAGAAGGTGGCAAAAAGATAGCGTCTAAATAACCTTTATGATCGAGGTTAACTATAGTTTATTATAGTTGAATAACTTTTACAATAGGTTGGAGGTTGAGAAATAAAATTAGAAATACACGATTAACTCGCTATTTTCGAATATTTTTAATTCAAGTTTCGATAATTATTTTTTATTTATAATAATTATTATGTACCACCCATAAGACTTATTGATTTATAATAAAGCTCAACTATTCCTAATACAGTTCAAATTACCCGGGCACTTAAACCTTTATATGATAACCTTCCGACTAATATCAACATTTTTTACTGAACATATTTTCCTAGTAGAAAAACAGTACACATTCCCCAAGGGAATTTATTGACTAATGTAGTAAACTATAACTGTGAGAATATTTAAAAAAATCGAGGGGGAATTGGATGCGTTATATTGTATCAACAATTATCACATTACTTGTATTAACATTTTCTTTTACCACTTTTGGACAAGCTGCTTCAGAAGACTATTATTCGGTTGTCTTGAAGAACAATGCGAAAGCTGAAGCTTTTAAAGGGGATCTTTCTCTTACCGATGCAGAGATTGTGTATGAAGTCCCTGAAATAGGATACTATCAGGTTAAAGCTTCAAAAGGAGATTTAAAAGAAATCAAGGGTTTCAAATCAGTATCACTAGCAAACGAATCTTTTTCATGGGATGTAACTGAAACTGAACGCATTGAGTTAAGTGAAGAAGAAGCTTCTAATATTATTAATGATGCAAATACAGAAGAAGCTGGCTTCTGGCCAATTCAGTGGGATATCCAGCGTATCACTGAAAACGGAGCGAGCTATGACATATCAACAGGTTCACATGATACATCAGTAGCGGTGATTGATACTGGGATCAACCCGACTCATATCGACCTGGCTCCAAACCTTCTAGATGGATCTAAGAACTTTGTTCCAGCTGGAGGATTCCGTGGTACTGAACCAAATGAAACTGGAGATCCGGGTAATTTCGTCGACTTGCATGGACATGGAAGTCATGTATCTGGTTCAATCGCTGGAGCAGGAAACGGAATGCTTGGTGTAGCACCTGACTTAGGATTACGTGCTTACCGCGTATTCGGAACAAGCTCAGCTGAATCAGGCTGGATCTATAATGCAATGATTTCTGCAGCAGATGATGGAAACGACGTTCTATCCATGAGCTTAGGCGGCATGGATCTTTTAGGCCAGGTTTTTGTACGTAACCCTGAAACAGGTAAAATGGAGAACGCTGGTAACGACGTAGCTGATTACGTCGCGTATAAACGTGCTGTTCAATATGTGAACGACAAAGGCGCGATCATCGTTACATCAGCAGGAAATGATGCACTTGATATTACCAAGAAAAACCAAGTTACTCAGTTCATGAACGACAATTACGGAACTGAAGACATCGAATTCCGTGGATCTGGCGAAGTGGTTCCTGCTAACTTATCAGGAGTCATCAATGTTTCCGCAACTGGTCCTGAAGACATTCTTTCAATTTACTCAAACTACGGCGCGGGTGCTATTGACCTAGCTACTGTCGGTGGTGATACTCGTCTGTACACTCAATATGCTTCAGAAGGTCGCTTAGACGAGTACCTCGCTAACCGAATGCACTACTGGGAGTTCAACTTAAGCGCTGACAACCGCTCAGACGATGGATATTACTTCAGTGTAGGTACTTCAATGGCTACGCCTAAAGTTTCTGCCGTTGTTGGTATGATTATTGATCAGCATGACGGAGAACTTAGCCCAGCACAAGTAAAACATCAATTATTGAAAAATGGTGTTGAAGGTGTCGCAGGTGAAGAAAAGAAATACTTCGGTGCAGGCCATTTGAACGCCGTAAACGCATTACAGTAAGCTAGAAAAATTAGAAAGAGATGCGACGTCAAAATCGCATCTCTTTTTTTACACTAAAAACCCGCTAGCCCACAAGGCGTTTAGCGGGTTTTCTATTAGAAATATTAGTCTTTATCTTGGATATCAAACTTCTTATCTCCTAAGATCAAGTACGCTAAATCTTCTCGGTCATGGCTCATCAAATCTTTTCTTCGGATCATATAGAACACTACACCAATGACAATCCAGACAATTAATGCAACAAGTGATTCGATACCAAGAGCTGCTGGTGAACCTGGGATCAATAATAATCCTAGGAACCCTACCGACGACGCCATACCTAGTACAGCCGTAACTTTTCTCCATGGAGAGACGATGTGTTTTGTTTCATCGAACCCTGGGTCATTCTTTGACCATTTCAACATTTTGAAAGCAGTGAAAGTTGTATAGAAGTATGCGATTGACACACCTACAGAAGACATACCAACAATCCAACCTAATACATTTCGACCAAACCAAGGAGCAATCATTGCAATAATCGCTGCGAAAATAATTGCGAATGTCGGAGTATTGTATTTAGGGTGTAAATCAGAAAATTTTCTTGGCAGTACTAAACCACGAGACATCGCGAATAGTACACGGCTTGCTGAAATTAAGAAACCATTCAAACCAGTGAAGATACCCATAGATAAGGCAGCGACAAGTATGACTACTCCACCTGTACCTAACACTTCTCGGACCACTTCACCAGTTCCCCACTGTAACCCAGCACCAGCTACTTCTTGCCAAGGGGCTGGAAGTGCTGTTGTCACGATCATCAAGGAATAGATCGCTGCTGCTGCAACAAGCGCGAACATGATAAGCGACAATGCTTTTTTAGAAGAAAAATTAAATTCTTCAGCAGCCTGTGGCACATTGTCAAATCCGACATATGCGAACGGTGATATCGCAACAATAGTTAATATCGCAGCAAGAGGTGTCACTTCTGGGTTGAAAGCTGGCTGCAAATTACTGAAAGACGTTGCTGTATCAGAAGCCATCCAACCAGTAAGAGTGAATACTCCTCCAATTAAAATCAAACAGAAAATAAATTGCAAGCGACCTGATAATCCAGAGCCGCGGATATTCAATATCGTAAATACTGACACTAATAAAACTACAATGATAACTTCAGTGAAATAAACGTCCCACCCTGCTACTTCATACATTTTCATCTGTTGTATGAAATCAGGAAGCAAGAATTTCAACATCAATGCGAAAGCTGTGGCATTCAACGCTACAATACATATGTACCCAAGCGTCAAGAACCAACCACTAATATATGCATGGACACGGTTCAAACTTAAGAAAGCATAAGCAAATTCACCACCAGAGACTGGATAGTTTTTAATCAGGACACCGTAACTGATCGCAATGATCGCCATTAATACGGCACCGATACTTAAACCTAAAATAACACCCATTGGCCCGGCTTGATTCATCCAATCAGCAGGTAGTACGAATGAACCCCACCCGATTGAAGAACCAAGTGCGATAGCCCATACCCAATGCGGTTTAAGTGTCTTACTTAGCTTCTTTCTTTGCATTTGATCTGTTGTCCTACCACTCAATTTTAAAACCCCTTTTTGTTTTAAGTTTTAGATATAATTCCCTAAAGTGTCGCAGAATAATCACCTTTTAGAGACAAACCCCATTCTACCACTGTCAACTTCTATATAAAAAAATCAAATCTACTCTTTATAGCGAACATTCGGCAGTAAATAGCGACTATTTATCCCACGAATTAATGAGGGAACCCTAAAAGTCCGATTTTAAGCAAATTCAAGCAAACAATACGTATAGAATCTGTGCTCAGAGACAATATTGAGAATAGGACTTCATTTACACCCAAACACCAATAGAAAGTGTGAAACAAGATGCGCAAAGTACTACTGATTCTTTTTTTATTCATTACATACGTATTGTTTACCAATGGATTGGACTTTTATGAAAGATGGGAAAACAGTTTCGAGACATCAATCAGTAAGGATTCTATAGCAGACCCTCTCCCTCTTGATACTCCTGAAAAGGAAAATTCGTTGCCATCCAGCGAAGAAAAAAGTAATTCAATAATGGTTAATGATGAAAGTTGGACGATAAGCGCACCTGAAAAGTTAGATGATTCATTCCAAGAAGAGATCCCTGAAGAATACGAAAAAAGATTCATATCTCTCGAAGAAGAAATTATGGAAGAAATCCAACAGCTGAAAAATGAAGCAGCTGAAGAGTATGAAAACGAAAATAATTTGATCAAACGTGGCTTACTTTTACTGAAATATGAACGTCAAGCCGCAGACTTGGAAGACGAAGCTGATGTCACTTTCCACGAATTATTATCAGAGCTGGAATTAGAACTTGAAGGTAATGATGATTCCAAAGAAATCATAAGTGACCTGCAATTAACATATAACTCCACCAAAAAGGAAATAAAAGATGCATTTGTCCAAGAGGTGAATCAGTGGCTCCAAACTCCATCAGAAGAATACTGACCCAAGTAGTAGTTCTTCGCTATTGTCCAACGTTAATCGACAATTTTAATGTAATTAAAGAGATTATCCATCATAAATTATCGAAATTTTTTGATAAAATAGGACTAGTTTTTTTGTGGTAATCTATTACAATATAACCAAGGGGAAAATACGATAGATAAAGGCAAACCTACTGAAAAGTTGGGGCGCAAAGCGAGTGGTCTACGGGAGCCTCCTATGACAGCACAGCTGCCTTAGAAGTCGAGGAGGAGAACATGAGAGGTGTATCAGCTCAAAGCAATTATTCTTCTAAGGGTTTAGATCGTGAGTGGGTCCAATTAATGAAAGAAGCTAGAGAGATGGGCCTTAGTAAGAGAGAAGTAAAACAGTTTTTACAGAAAGAAAGACCGAGAATCTGAAGTAAGGAGTTAGGGGCTACATGATTTACTTGAAAGAGATAAAAAAAATGTAAAAATCGCGGCAGATAAAAACATACGCCGCGATTTTTTCATGGAACTTATTTTTGAAGCATGCCAGTCAGTTCAATAAAAGACTTCTCATCACCTACAGATAATGCCTGATCTATCAATCGATGCACATTTGCAAGCTCTAATTCACCACAAACTAACTCTGCTTCTAATTTTGATACAGCTAAATCCTCATCTAAGAATTCCTCAATAATCTGTTGCATCTGATCTTCAAACGCTTCAAACTTCATCAATTCTTGGAGTGGCAACTTGATATACCGGACTCCTTTTTGGAAAACGAATAAATCATGTAAATTAACGATACTGCGGTTCGTTCGATCAATGACAATTTCTCGAGCATCGAGTGGTATGAACTGATACACTCGATCATCCATTTCAATAGAGAAATACTGGAAAGCTAAAACGACTCTTACGAAACGCTCATCCTTTTTCACGTAGTACGGTTTCAAGAATTTTACTGTTTGCACACTCACCACCCCATATAGTTTGAAAATTCTGTTTATTAAATATTATTATGCACTATTCTGCTCAAAAATTAAAGTGAAATGTATCTGGAAATTTATAGTTTATTATTTAACCTAATGGTAAAACTGATATTAGCAATCTATTAGAAGAATTTTCCCTACTATCTTAGACATTGCAGAGGTCGTATATTACAATAATAGAAAAGATATAGAGAGTTGGTGGAATTGGTGCCAAATACCAAATGGTTCAGAATAGGCTACGCAATAATAATCATCATGTTGATCATTTTCTTATCAACAAAGGTCCAGTTTATATTCGAACCGATCTTCGTATTATTTCAAACAATATTTACACCTTTGATCATTGCAGGGATTTTGTATTATCTAATTCGGCCAATCGTCGACTTACTAGATAGAAAAATGCCGCGCCCTGTGGCGATTCTTATTGTTTTTCTATCGGGAATAGGCTTGATAACATTATTAATCACACTGATTGCACCTGAGTTACAACGTCAGTTCGATAACTTAGTTAATAGTGTGCCTGACTTGATTGAAAGTGCTAACCAGTATTTAATTGCTATTCAGAATAGCGAATGGTTCTCCCGAATCGCGCCTTCGCAAGCAGAAATAGAATCATACTTAAGTAATTTAGAAGGGCAAGTTACTGAATTCTTGACAACTATCGCTTCAAACCTAACAACTTACATAGGTGTGATAGCCAGCATTTTGATTATCATGGTGGTTGTACCTTTCGTGTTGTTTTATTTGCTGAAAGATGGCGAGAGATTACCAAAAAGAATTCTTGGGTTTTTGCCGAAAAAATACCGCACGGAAGTCGGGGATATTTTAGATGAAATGGATGATGCACTCAGTTCATACATCCAGGGACAAATTATTGTAAGTTTATGTGTCGGGGTTCTTGTATACATTGGCTTTATGATCATCGATCTTCGATATGCATTGATACTCGCGCTCGTGGCATTGTTCACGAACTTCATCCCATTTATTGGCCCTTGGATCGGAACGTTCCCAGCGGTCATTGTCGGGGTATTACAATCGCCTTTCCAAGCATTGTTGGTTATTATCATCGTTGTAATCGTACAACAACTTGAAAGTAATTTAATTTCTCCGCAAGTTATGGGGAAAAAATTACAGATTCATCCGATCACAATTATTTTCTTATTACTGTTCGCAGCTAAATTCGGTGGTATTGTGTACATGATCATTGCTGTTCCCGCCTATGCGGTGGGTAAAGTGATTGTCAGTCACATCTACCGCATCATCAAACTTAGAAATCGTAAAGCATTTGAAGAAAATGCTTAACACGAAAAAAGCTTGGGACCTGCTAATCAGCAGACTACCCAAGCTTTTGTTTTATACTAAACGTAGTAACTTGAAAATGATATAATATCCATAACTTTCAAATCGGCCATTAACATGAGGAGGCCTACAATGGACTTACTAAAGCTAAAGCAAATCTTCCCTTCAATTTCACAACAACCTTCAACTTTAGGCGAAGATGTTGCAATTCATCACCAAGGGAAAGTATATTTTATCCCTTCAAATGAGGTGAATGAAGACCAACGTGAGTTATTAGATGCAATAAATTCAGAACCCATACATACGAGTAAAGAAACCAAATGGCTATCCTATTTGAATAATTACTCCAAAGAAGTGCCACACGAAATTGACCTGTATCGCTTCGTCCACATCCAAATGGAAACCTCCTCTATCAATCAGGAATTATTCCGGGAATCGGTCGAAACCATGCTGGGTAAAAACCTTCTCTTCTTATGGAATGAAGTTAATCATGTTTGCATATTTGAAGAGATTCATAGTGAGCAAGATGTAGTGAATTTTCAAGAAATCATCGATTTGATGAGCGATGATCTTGATATGAAACTAAGGATATTCGTCACTGATATTCAAACAGATATTAAACGAGCTCCAGATTTATTCCACTGGTCCCTATCTATTTCCCGGGAAATATGGAAAGGGCCGTCGAATCGTGTAGTGAAACAACCAGAGGCCATGCGGCACCTGATGCCCCACCTATTTACCAAGGAAGATCGACTGTTCTTTTCAGAGGCTATTTTAAAAGATACTTTGAATGACCCAGAATTACTCCGTTCCATCCGGGTAGTCATCGAATGTCAGGGGAATGTATCACTTGCAGCCAAAAAATTATTCATGCATAGGAATAGTTTGCAATACCGAATAGAAAAATTTTCTGAGCTAACTGGTTATGACTTGAGAAGTTTTGAAGATATGTTCCATGTCTACCTTGCATTCCTTATTACTGATTAATTTCCAATCAACAGAGTGCACGAATCTAGAAATCTAATTTTGTGCACATTGTCCATTTCATAAAACCCGAAGCTTCTTTACACTGGAATTATCCCAAGTAAAGGAGCTGTTTTTTATGGCGGAAATGAAACTAGAGAAAATCAACAAAGTGTATGATAAAGATGTTCAAGCCGTAACTGATTTCAATTTACATATTAAAGATAAGGAATTCATCGTGTTTGTTGGGCCATCTGGTTGTGGTAAATCAACGACACTTAGAATGATAGCTGGATTAGAAGAAATAACTAGCGGTGACTTATTAATTGAGGACAAACGAATGAATGATGTCGCTCCAAAAAACAGAGACATCGCGATGGTCTTCCAGAACTATGCTCTTTACCCGCATATGTCCGTTTATGACAACATGGCGTTCAGTTTGAAGTTGCGTAAAGTTAAAAAAGCTGAGATTAAAGAAAAAGTACAAGAAGCAGCAAAAATACTTGGCTTAGAAGAATTGTTGGATCGTAAACCAAAAGCATTATCTGGTGGTCAACGTCAACGTGTGGCATTAGGTCGCGCAATTGTCCGTGATGCAAAAGTATTCTTAATGGACGAACCACTTTCCAACTTAGATGCTAAACTTCGAGTTCAGATGAGAGCAGAGATTCAAAAGCTACACCAACGCTTACAAACAACGACAATCTATGTTACACACGATCAGACTGAAGCGATGACTATGGCTACCCGACTGGTCGTAATGAAAGATGGATTCATCCAGCAAGTTGGTGCACCAAAAGAAGTGTACGACAAACCGAATAACACTTTCGTTGGAGGGTTCATAGGATCACCAGCAATGAATTTCTTCAAAGGACAAGTCGAAGAAAATGCAATCATTGTAGAAGGCGTAAAAATCGCTATTCCTGAAGGGCGCATGAAAACATTACGTGACCAAGATTATGTTGGAAAAGAACTAATTCTAGGGGTCCGTCCGGAAGATTTACATGACGAACCAGTATTTGTTGAGACGTCAGGAGATACTAGTTTTCAAACCGACATCGAAGTTGCTGAATTGATGGGCGCAGAGACTTACCTATACTCACGTTTAGGGGAACAGGAATTCATCGCAAGAGTGGATGCTCGTTCAGATATTCAAGCTGGGGAATCGCTCAAGCTTGCAATGGATATGAATAAAACGCACTTTTTTGATCCGGAGACAGAAGAACGAATTAAATAATGTATTAAGTCACAACAAAACCCTCACAGATGTGAGGGTTTTGTTCTATCCATAGATGACAGTGACATCAGGATGTTCTTTCAAGATACTTGCAGGAAACTCCTCGCTAACTTCTCCATAAAATAATCTGTCAATCGCCGTGCGCTTCATTTCACCATATGCCAACAATATAATTTTACGACTTTTCATAATTGACTCGATTCCCATTGTCACGGCCTGACTTGGTACATCTTCCTTACGTTCAAAAAAACGTGCATTAGCCTCTCGTGTCGATTCTGCTAAATCCACCACATGTGTTCGAGATTGAAAGCTTGTCCCTGGCTCGTTAAACCCAATATGACCATTTATCCCAAGTCCAAGCACCTGCAAATCAATTGGTCCATGTACGGCTAGATCTTCCTCGTACCTGCTGCACTCCTGAACGAGGCTTTCAGCTGTTCCATTTGGTATATGTATTTGACCAGGTTTCATATCGACCTGGTCGAATAAGTGCTTCTTCATGAACTGAAAATAGCTTTGAGGATGCGTCCTTTCTAGCGCTGCGTATTCATCCAAATTGAATGATGTCACGTCAGCAAAAGAGATATCGCCTTTTTCATATTTCTCTATTAGTTGTTTATACATGCCTACTGGTGTGCTTCCAGTAGCTAATCCTAACACGCTGTTTTTCTTTTTCTGAAGTTGGCTTTCTACTATTTTCGCTGCTTGCTCGCTTAATTGCTCATAGCTATTCACTTCTATCTGATTCATTTTCTCACCTCGAATATCCTAGTTGTCCTTTGCAATATGTTTGCTGTATCTGAAAGTTTTCATCAATTATTACTAAATCTGCATCTTTTCCTACTTCAATACTACCTTTTCGATCAAAAATCCCGAGTTGTTTAGCAGGATTGACTGAAGCCATCTGAATGATGTCTCTAATTGTTGCATCTGTTACGTCCATCATATTACGGGCTGCTTCATCCATACGAAGTACACTTCCAGCAAGAGTTCCATCTTCCAAGGTCGCCTGACCCTCTTTTACTGAAACTGCTTGCCCGCCAAGTGTATATTCACCATCAGGCATCCCTTTGGCTCTCATTGCATCTGTAATCAACATGAGTCTGTCTGGACCAATCGTGCGGAAGAGCAACTGTAGCATTTGATCTGAGACATGGATTCGGTCTGCGATCAGTTCACTTTTAATTTCATCCAATAGCATCGCTGCTCCCACGGCTCCTACATCTCTGTGGTGAACACCATTCATGGCATTGCAAAGATGTGTCACTTGAGTCAATCCTTGACCCACTGCTTTTTCAATATCTCTAAAGGTAGCATCTGTGTGTCCCGCAGAACCTATTACGCCATTTTCCTGTAGCCAGCCCAGAAATTCACCTTCTGAGTCCAGTTCAGGTGCGTAAGTGACCGTTTTTATTTTTCCTGCCGCTCGACTGTTCCAGTTCTGCATCAACGCTAAGTTTGGTGAATAAATCTCACTTTTTGGTTGCGCACCCGCTTTTTCTTCATTAATGAACGGCCCTTCAACATGAAGACCGAGCACTTCCGCTTCACCTTTTTCACCATGAAATGCAGCCACCTGTTCGATAGCCGCGGCAATTTCTGCGTGAGGGCTAGTGATAGTCGTTGCAACAAAAGATGTTGTGCCTTCACTTGGTAACGCTTGAGCCATCTTCCTCAACGATTCATCAGTAGCATCCATTACATCACACCCTACTGCTCCGTGGATGTGGCCGTCGATAAAACCAGGAATAAGTCTAAGTCCATTTCCATCTACCATATGCTCAGTTTCGATACTGATCGTATCTTGACTAATTTTCTGAATGACGCCATCCTCAATCAACACCGAGCCATCAGATAAGGTTTCATCAGATAACTCAATAGTTACATTTTTTATTAATAGGGAATTAGGGTTCATAAGGTTTACACTTCCTTTGAACTAAAATTTTATAATAAAAACATAAAATCCGTAATATTATTTCAATATCTACTTATTCATATTATAATAAATAGTAGGATTATTAAAGTAACACGAAGAACTTTTAGGAGGAAAATCATGCTTCCAACTGATTTTATTGAAAATTTATATGAGATTGTCGGTGAATCTCATGTAAATCATAGCGAATCAAGCAGGCTCGCATACTCATTTGATGCGACTCCTAATTTTCAGGCCATGCCAGATATTGTTGTCAGCCCTGCTAATGCCGAAGAAATCCAACAGATTGTAAGAGCATGTAACGAATATCAGGTACCGATTGTTCCAAGAGGATCCGGTACCAACCTTGCAGCTGGAACAACCCCCACACAAGGTGGTCTCGTCCTACTATTCCATAGAATGAATCAAATTCTTGAAATCGATGAGGAAAATTTAACCGCAACTGTCCAACCTGGAGTGATTACTCAAACAATCATAGATGCAGTTGAAGAGAAAAACTTATTTTATCCTCCTGATCCGAGTTCTATGAAGATTTCAACGATCGGCGGAAATATCAGTGAGAACTCTGGTGGATTAAGAGGGTTGAAATATGGAGTTACTAAAGACTATATACTTGGTCTCCAAATCGTCCTCCCTAATGGTGATCTCATCAACACGGGTGGTAAACTCGCAAAAGACGTCGCAGGTTATGACCTGACCAAATTGTACGTTGGAGCTGAAGGAACACTAGGTATCGTTACTGAGGCTACACTTAAACTCATACCCAAACCATCATCTAAAAAAACGCTTCTAGCTGTCTATGATTCAATGGAAAGAGCCGCCGAAACGGTCTCAGCGATCATCTCTGATAGAATCATTCCTGCTACACTAGAATTCATCGACCAACCAACCATCAGGGCCGTCGAAGATTATGCTCACGTCGGTTTGCCGACTGAAGCTGAAGCAGTTCTATTAATTGAGCAAGATGGTCCAGAAGAAGTCGTATTAGCAGACATGGAAAAAATAGAATTACTGTGTAAAGAACACGGGGCACTCCAAGCTCAAACAGCAGCAAGCGAGATCGAAGCTGAAGCTTTGCGTTCGGCCAGACGTACTGCCTTATCAGCTCTAGCACGTCTGAGTCCGACAACCATTCTCGAGGATGCAACGGTCCCTCGTTCTGAAATTGCAGCGATGGTTCGAGCAATTAACGAAATCGCAGATAAATTTAATGTACGAATTGCTACGTTCGGCCATGCAGGTGATGGAAACCTCCACCCAACCTGTACGACAGATGCCCGGGATGAAGACGAATTGGAGCGAGTCGAACAAGCATTTGAAGAAATCTTTGCCCACGCCATTAAATTAGGTGGAACAATTACTGGCGAACACGGAGTCGGAGAAATGAAGTCTCCATATCTAGCTTGGAAAGTCGGTGAAGAAGGTTTAGCAATCATGAAAACGCTTAAACAATCTTTCGACCCAAATAACATTATGAATCCTAGAAAAATGTTCGCTAAAGAAACACGCAAAAGAATAGTATTATAATATTTTTCAAAAGCGGTGATAACGTGACAATACAAAAAGATTTTCAAGATCGCATCGGTGAAGATGAATTATTGAACTGTATGCGTTGCGGCTTCTGCTTACCAGCTTGTCCAACTTATGTAGAGACTCAGGACGAAGTTCACTCTCCTAGAGGTCGTATCGCCTTGATGAAGGCTGTACGAGATGGTGATATTCACTCATATGAAGAAGTTGAACACTCACTGGAAGTTTGTCTTGGATGCCGAGCATGTGAACCTGCTTGCCCAGCAGGGGTGAATTATGGACATATGTTAGAAGAAGCACGAGCCATTTTTCAAGAGAACAAAGAACATTCAGCAAAAGAAAAATTGACACGCAAAACGGTATTCGAAGGGATGTTCCCGAATCAGAAGCGAATGGAACAAGCAACTAGCCTTCTAGGTTTCTACCAACGTTCAGGCCTTCAAAAAACCACACGTAAACTTGGTTTCATGAAGCTATTTCCGAGGCACATGCAACAGATGGAGCGAGTACTTCCTAAGGTTCCAAAGAAATCAGGCAAACGTAAAGCAGAAGCGATTTTTCCTGCTGAAGGTGAAACCAAAGCTACAGTCGCGATGTTCAGAGGGTGCTTGATGGATACCTTATTTCAAGAAACGAACCGATCAACTATTAAACTACTACAAAAGGCCGGCTGTGAAATTGTTGTACCTGACTCACAAAATTGTTGTGGAGCTCTTCATGGTCACAGTGGAGAGAAATCGGGATCCATCGATTTAGCCAAAAAGAATATCGAAGCCTTTGAAAAAGTTGAAGCGGATTATATCATCACAAACGCAGGAGGTTGCGGAGCTTTTCTACATGATTATAAGCACCTTCTTAAAAATGATTCAGAATGGTCCGGCCGTGCGCAAGAGTTCAGTGATAAAATCGTCGACTTCACCTCTATTTTAGTTAAATTGAAATTTCATGAAGAACATTCTCTTAACGTGGACGAACAAATTGTGACCTACCAAGATTCCTGTCACTTAAGAAATGTTCAAGGCGTCTCGTTACAGCCTCGTCAACTGATTCTTTCGACCGAAGGTGCTAACTACCAAGAAATGAAGGATGCAGATCAATGTTGTGGTTCAGCTGGAATTTATAACCTGACACAACCAGAAATGTCCATGCAGATCCTTGATCATAAAATGGAAAAGGCGAAGGCAACAAACGCAACTACTATTTTAACAACCAATCCAGGATGTCTGCTCCAAATGAAGTTAGGCATTGAACGAGAGGGATTGACCAATGAAGTTCGCGCGATGCACTTAGCCGATTTCTTATTGGAAGCGATCGAAGTATAGGTTTCGCTAAATATTGAATAGGTTCAGTTAATTCAAAGATAGGTTCGGTTAAATTTAAAGAACTTGGCTTATCGTCAGGCTTTCATACTATAGCTCATTATCAATACATCCTTACAACGAAAAAAGTGCCTTTCCACCGCTATGGAATAGGCACTTTTCTTATTTCTTCCGCTTCTTATTTCTCGGCTGATGCAAAGAACTGATGGCTTCTCTTGTTGAATCGAGGTATCTAACAGTTTCATCATAGGAGTGGGAAGCTACACTCATAAATAATATATCGATCACATGTAACTGCGCTAAACGCGAAGAAGTTGCTCCACTTCGAAAAGTGGCTTCTCGATTGGCAGAAGTATATAAACGTATATCAGAACAATCCGCAACGAGTGAGCTTCCATATCTCGTCAAACTGATTGTCTTAGCTCCATTCTCCCGAGCAATATCCAATACTTTTGCCACCTCATAAGTTTCACCTGAGAATGAGATCCCGACAACGACATCCTCTTCATTAGCATTTGCTACGACTGTAGCCCCCATATGTAGATCTGTGAAAGCTGTCACAGCCTTATTAATACGAAGGAATTTCTGCTGCGCATCCATAGCTGTGATGCTCGAAGCTCCTACGCCAAAGAAGTGGATTCTTCTGCCGGTCAACATCGCTTGCACCGCAGCTTCTAACTCCTCACTACTAAGCAAGTCAGCTGTCTCCCTGATCGTTTGGACACTATGTGATGTCACCTTTTCAATCGTCGAAGCATACGGCTCATTCGGTTCAATATCACGAAATTCCTCTTCCTCATTTCGTTGTAAATCCCCTGCAACACGCAATTTCAAGTCCTGGAATCCTTTTAAGTTCAATGACTTACATAACCGAATCACGGCTGCACTACTCGTCTGACTTTCTTTTCCTAAGTCAGTTGCTGTCATTCTAATCGCACGCTCGGGATGCTCCAGTATGAAATCAGCTATTTTCCGTTCAGAAGGCGGAAGTTTCTCTTTCATCTCTTTCAACATAAAAATTCCTGCGTTAGATTTGGACATACATTCACCACTCTCAACCAAATGATTGTTTAATAAATACTATTTTACCATTTATTCATCAAAAAGGTGACACGCTACCCAATGGTCTTTTTCTTTTTCAATGTATTTCGGCTTTTCTTCCGCACATCGATTGTGAGCCATCGGGCACCTTAGTCGGAAAGGACAACCGGAAGGCGGATCACTTGGATCTGGTACATCCCCTTGTAAAATAATACGTTCCTTCTTCTCTTTTGGATCGATCGTTGGAATTGCTGACAATAACGCTTTCGTATAAGGATGAAGAGGATTTTCGTATAATTCTTCTGTGGATGCAAGTTCCATCATCTGGCCAAGATACATAACTCCCACTCTATCACTCAAGTGTTTGACGACATTCAAGTCATGGGAAATAAACACATACGTAAGTTGGAACTCTTCTTGTAATCTCATCAATAGATTTAAAATTTGAGATTGAATCGAGACATCCAATGCCGATACCGCTTCATCTAAGATGACTAATTTAGGATTCACAATCAATGCTCTGGCGATGCTGATCCGTTGCCTTTGACCGCCGCTGAATTCGTGAGGGTATCTATTTAATTGTTCTTTAGATAACCCTACTTTTTCAATCATTTCTTCAGCTTTTTGTTCTGCTTCTTTTTTGGTAGCCAATTTATGTGTCAACAACGGTTCGACTAATAACTTTTTGACAGTCATTCTAGGATTTAATGAGCTATAAGGATCTTGGAAAATCAGCTGCATATCTTTTCTCATATGTCTGAATGTACGCTTATTCACATCAAGAAGGTTATCACCCTTGAAGATCACTTCGCCATCTGTTGGTTCTAGTAAGCGCAAAATGGAACGACCAGTTGTTGATTTTCCGCAACCACTTTCTCCAACTAGAGAGAAAGTCTCGTTTTCCCTAACTTTAAAACTGATATCATCCACAGCTTTTACATGATTCTTGGTACGTTTCAAAATACCGCCTTTTATAGGGAAATATTTTTTTAAGTGATTAACTTCAAGTACTACTTGCTCCTCACTCATCAACTTGCACCTCCTCATCATGCAACCAACATTTGCTGAATTGATCCTCTTCTACTTCATACATTGGCGGTTCTTGTTCAAAACATTTATCCATCGCATATGGACACCTAGTAGCAAAACGACAACCAAGTTCTTGATAGTTATCTGGTGTCGGAACATTACCCGGGATCGAATATAATTCTTTGGATCGCTCCCCTAACGATTTAATTGAAGATAACAACCCTTTTGTATAGGGATGGGCTGGTTGTTCAAATATTTTTTCAACTGTCGATTCCTCAACAATCTGCCCGGCATACATGACTGCTACTCTTTCACATGTTTCTAAAATGACACCTAAATCATGTGTAATCATCAGAATTGCAGTGTTATTCTTCTCAGACAGATCGTTCATTAGATCGAGTATCTGTGCTTGGATCGTAACATCTAAAGCTGTTGTCGGTTCATCTGCGATCAATAGTTTCGGCTCACAGATCAAAGCCATCGCAATCATGACTCTCTGTCTCATCCCACCAGATAATTGATGAGGATAATCCTTCATAATTTGCTCTGGCCGAGAGATTCCGACCTTATTTAGCATGTCGACACCCATCTTATGCATCTCTTTTTTGCTATAGTTCTTATGTATCCTTAGAACTTCCAGCAGTTGATGTTCGATGGTATATAAAGGGTCCAAGGCGGTCATCGGTTCTTGAAATATCATAGATATTTCGTTTCCTCGAACTTTTCTCATCTGTTTCTTGTTGAGTTTAGACAAGTCTCTAGACTCTTCAGTATTAAAGTCGATTGACCCTTTACTGATGTCCAGGACGTCTGGAAGTAAATTCATAATTGCTAGAGATGTTAAACTCTTACCACTACCAGATTCTCCAACAATTCCGTATTTCATTTTCTCTTCAATTTTAATATTCAAATCTTTAACGATATTAAATTCTTTTTTATCCGTTTTATAATCAATGGATACATGATTCATATCTAATAAAGGTTTCATATTCAACCTCCTGTAAGGGACGACATTTTTCTATGAGTGATCTATTGCTTTAATTTAGGATCCAATATATCTCTTAAACTATCTCCCAATAAGTTAAAGCAGAAGATAGTCAGAACAATTGCAATTGCAGGGAAAATAATTGTCCAAGGAGCGAACTCCATATAGGCTCTCGCATCATTCAACATTACTCCCCAAGAAGGGTTCGGCGGTTGTACACCTAAGCCTAAAAAGCTTAAAGCTGCTTCAGTTAAAATAGCCCCAGATAATGCTAGAGTTATTTGTACGATAAATGGCGCCATGATATTGGGAGTGATATGTCTGAAAATGATAAGTGATGGTTTAACACCAATCGCTTGTGCATTCACAATATACTCATTCTCTTTAACAGTCATGACTGCAGACCTTACTAGCCTTGTGAATACTGGCATGAACACAATTCCAATTGCAACCATCGTATTAGTTAAACTTGGACCTAAAACAGCAATAATCGTCAAAGCTAACAAGATGTCAGGAAAAGCAAAGAAGACGTCCATGACTCTCATAATCACCTGGTCTACTTTTCCTTGGAAATATCCACTGATCAGCCCGAAAATTAGACCTCCAATTGCTCCAATACCAACAGCAATCAAACCTACCTGCAGTGATACTTGAGCACCATAGACAATTCTAGAAAAAATATCCCGACCGAATTCATCTGTACCGAACAGAAATTGGCCGCTTGGACCTTCCATTACATGCTGTGTAAACATTTCATCGGGTTCATATGGAGCTATAAGGGGTGCGAATATTGCAAGCAATATTACGACTGAGATCCCTATAAAACCGGTTAAACCGACTTTGTCATCTATTAAACGACGGGCAAAATCCTTCATGAATCATCACACACTTCCTTAAAATAATTAACTCATTACTTATACGTAATTCTCGGGTCTAAGTATGAATAAAGTAGATCGACAAGCAAATTGATAAGAACAAACACAAATGCTATGAATAAAATAGCACCTTGTACCACTGTGAAGTCACGCTGGTTAATACTTGTCAGAACCAACTGACCTAAACCAGGCAAGGAAAAAATTTGTTCAATGATAACCGTACCACCGAGAAGGACGCCAATTTGCATACCGATAATCGTAAGTATTGGAATCATCGCATTTCTAAGGGCATGATTGAATATCACTATTTTCTCTTTTGCTCCTTTTGCACGAATCGTCCGGATAAAGTCTTGTCTAAGTATCTCTAGAATAGAAGAACGAGTCATTCTCATGACCGCTCCTGCCATAGCAGTTCCTAGTACAAATGCTGGTAGAATCATAATTTGCAAGTTTTTAAGAGGATCCTCGAAAAAACCCACGTACCCAACAGGTGGACTATAGGAAAATGTTAAAGCAAGTACTAAAATCAATACCGTAGCTAAGGCAAAGTTTGGCACCGATACTCCTAGCAAAGAAATGATTCTTACTGAGAAGTCCGTCTTCGTGTTTCGTTTTATACCTGCAATGATTCCTAATGGAATAGCAATGATCCATGAGATTATTGCAGATAAGATAGTCAGTTCAAATGTAATTTTGAATCGACTTAAAATGTCTGGTAGTATTTCTCTTCCTGTACGCATCGATTCTCCGAAATCACCTACAAGTACGCCACCTATCCAAGTAAAATATTGTTCAATGATAGGTCGATCCAACCCGAAATCTTTCCTCAGCTGAGCCAGTGATTGCTCCGTAGCATCCGTTCCTAAAATGGTTTGCGCTACATCACCAGGAATGATTCTTAAGGTGAAAAATATGACGACAGAGACACCGAACAGCACAGGTATCAACATCAATAAACGTCTAATGATATATGCATACATCGTGCTCACCCTTAATAATAATGAGAGGCTGCTTAAGCTTAAGCAGCCTCATATTGTTTTATTGTTTTGATACTTCTAGAATATATTCCCCATCATGTGGATAAGGAGTAAATCCTTCAACTGAGTCTCTTACTGCTACGTATTTCATTGGTGACACCAAGAATAAGTTTGGTGATAAATCTAATAGTTTGTTTTGAGCTTCATTATAGATTTCTTTACGCTTCTCAGGATCAGTAGTTACTTTAGCTTCTTCTACTAACTCGTCATATTCTGAATTAGAGAAGTTCCAAACGTTTGCAGAACCTTCGGTGTTAAAGAAGTAGTTCATTGCACGATCAGGATCGGTACCTGAACCATTACGTCCTACCAATACATCGGCTGACTTATTAACCCAAGTGTCGATATACTCGCCCCATTCAATTTGATTAATCTCAGCGTCTACACCGATTTCTTTCCACTGTTGCTGTAAAACTTGTGCAGTATCTACCATGTCAGAATAAGTAGAAGCTGTAGTGATTGTAATTTCGAAACCATCTGGATAACCAGCTTCTTCTAATAGTGATTTAGCTTTATCTAGGTCATTTTGGTATAATTCATGTTCTTTAACATCAATTGCCCATTCACCCATTGAAGGAGCGATTGGACCTGATACTACCGCATCTCCATTCCAAACGATGTCAGCAATGCTTTGACGGTCAGTAGCTAAACTTAAAGCCTGTCTAACTTTCACATCATTCAATGGTTCAGATTCATTATTGAAGCCCACATAGCTATACTCAAGAGATTGATAATCCATTACTTCGAGTTTTTCTTCACCTTCTAATAATTCAGATGATTGAGCTGTCAAAGTAGTCAAATCAACTTCGCCAGTACGGATAGCTGATAGTCTTGCAGATTCTTCTGTCATTGTATAATAAATAACTTCATCTAGCTTTGGTAAATCTTCCATGAAGTAATCTTCGTTTTTAGAAAGGTTTACTCTATTGTCTGCTACCCATTCATCAAACTTGAATGGTCCTGTTCCAATAGCAACTTGCTGTAAATCTTCGTTTTCTTCAACAACTTCTTGATCTACGATCGCTGCACTAGCATTTGTCAGATTCGATAAGAATGTTGCATCTGGACTGCTAAGGTTGAATTGTACTTCATAATCACCATTTACTTCGATACTTTCAACATTTGAAAAATATGAAGCAATGTGAGAGGCCGTTTCTTCATCTAGGATTCTTTCAAAGCTATATTTCACATCTTCAGCAGTAGCTTCATTCCCATTATGGAATTTAACTCCTTCACGAAGAGTGAATACATAAGTAGTGTCATCTGGCTGATCCCATTCAGATGCCAAGTCACCGACTACTTCCATGTTTTCATCAAAAGCAACTAGTCCGCTATATACTTGAGAATAAATACGAACGGATGAATGAGCAGGAGTTTTATGCGGGTCCAAACCAGCTGGTTCCTGGTCATTCGCTATTTTCAATACTTGCTCTGCATCTGATTCGCCTTCAGTTTCTTCACTTTGGTTATCAGAGCCCTCATTTCCATCTGCTTCTTCTCCATCATCACTTGAACATGCTACTAATAGCAAAGCTACAAGCGACAAAATTAATGTAACCAAAAACCATTTACGTTTCAACATGTCTTATCCCCCTAAAAATTAATTTAAATTATTTTTAATAGTGTTAAACACTTTTAAACGAAATTCTTGGATATTCTTCGGCTCCTCGACGTTCAACCTATTTGTAAGGAGAACAACGTTGAGCTGTAGATCTGGATCGACCCACAATGAAGTTCCGGTAAATCCAGTATGTCCTGCCCCTGAAGGAAAAGGGCGGCCCATATGCCAACCGTATCCCCGGTCTCCAATTTGTTGAACCATTGATTCGTGAGTGAGCGTTGAGCTTATAAGCTGTTTATCATTAAAAGTACCATCCTTCAGATACAACTCACCTAACTTACTCACATCGAAGACTGTTCCAAATAACCCTGCATGGCCTGATCGACCATTCAGGAAATAATAAGTATTGCCGTCATTCACTTCTCCGATGATTTCTTCAGAGATTGAACGCCAGCCATTAAATTCAATTCCTCTTTTTTGGCACATTTTCATCTCTGTGCGATTCCCAAATTCCGTAGCAGCAATATTGTCTAAAAAAACAGGCCCGTACGATAGAGTTTCAGTTTCAAGAGGCTCTGCCAACTCTTCTTTGACAACTTGGTCAATCGTTTTTGAATACTGGGAGTCAATAACCTTACCTAGTAAGATATAATTCAAATCACTGTATAGGACTTCAGTAGATTCTTCGTGTAACAATTCTATCCCTTCCAGAATTTCAAACAAATCTTCATTTGGTAAGTGTGAATAAAATGGATGCCAAGCTTTCAAACCAGATGAATGTGTCAAAAGCTGAAAAATCGTTATTCCTGACAATGCAGGGTGATTTTTCACTTGAGGCAAACAATTACCTAGAGTGGAATCCAACTTGATTTTGCCACTTGTAATTAATTTTAAAATTAGTGTGGAAGAGGAAATCTTCGTCAGACTTGCTAAGTCAAATACCGTTTCATTTGTAACTTCTTGCTTCATTGAGCGATCAGTATAACCAAAGGGTTGAAGGTATATTTCCTCGTCCCCGACTTTCACATAACAAACGGCACCAGTATAGAATTCTTCATTCAAGTGTTCTTCCAATAATTCGTTCAGTTCTTGTTTCAGGTTGTTCATTGACTCACCTCAAATAGTGAAAGCGTTTACGAATAACAGTTTTATTTTTCTGACAATTACAATTACATTATATAAAATTTTATTACAAATAACAATGGTTTATTGTGAAATTATATTTTAGATTATTTGTCCGCTATGTTTGTTTTATTTTTGATTGCTTCTCTTACAAATCCATCTGCTTTCTCTAATAATTCTCTCGCAGTCTGGAAATCTACTTCTGCTAAAATCATTACAATAGCCGGTTTTACTTCGCAATCAGTTTGTTCCAAGACTTGCTCAGCTTCCTCATAGGTTGTACCGGTCGCTTCACAGACAATTTTTTTTGCTCTTTCTCTAAGCTTAAAATTGCTTGCACTTACATCTACCATTAAATTCTGATAAACCTTTCCATATTTGACCATTGATGCAGTTGAAATCATATTAAGAACCATCTTATGAGCTGTAGCAGCTTTAAGTCTAGTAGATCCTGTCAGCACTTCAGGTCCCGTCACTATTTCTATAGCAACGTCTGCTGATTCACTGATCTCAGAGTCCTTGTTACTTGAAAGACTGACCGCTTTAGCACCAATCGATCGAGCATATTTCAAAGCACCTTTTACATAAGGTGTTCTTCCACTAGCTGCAATCCCGATGACGACATCGTCTGAAGTCAGATTTTTATCTTTCAAATCTTGTGCCCCAAGATCTTCATCATCCTCAGCACCTTCTACCGCTACCATCATCGCACCAGGTCCACCAGCTAATAATGCCTGAACTTTCTCTGAAGAAGTGCTGAACGTAGGTGGACATTCCACGGCATCTAATAATCCAATTCTTCCACTAGTGCCCGCGCCTACATAAAATAATCTACCTTCATTCATAAAGGACTCATAAACGAAATCCACCGTTTTTACGATTTCAGGCAGGCTCTCATTGATAGCAAAAGGTACCGATTGGTCTTCCTCATTCATAAGCTGCAACATTTCCTCTGTTGTCATCATATCCAAGTTCAATGATTTGGAGTTCTGCGATTCTGTAGTTAATTTTGTAAGTCGATCCATCATAAAACCTTCCTAGTAAATTAAAATTTTTAGTTACCAAGCTATTTTCCCCATCACAACATTTTTGTTAGCCCCAGTGGCTGCTGGTAAATTATTTGTGATTTTATTGATTCCTAAGTAACCAAGTAATGCGAACACAATACCTTCTTTTGCATCGCTATCGATACCAAGGCTTTCAGTGGATTCCATAGTGATATGTTCAGGTAATTGTTCTTTTAATATCTTCATAAGATACTGATTTCTCCAACCACCACCACTGATATAAATCTCTGAAACACCGTCTTTTTCAACATGATTCCTCAAAGACGAACCGAGAGTGTATGCTGTAAGGGCCGTGGCCGTTGATATTCTATCTACCTCAGAAATCCCTAACTTCTCAGCCTCATACCACATGGACTTAGCATAATCCATTCCGAACTGCTCTCTACCTGTACTTTTAGGAGGGACTTTTGAATAGTATGGATGATTCAATAATTGGTTTAACCATTCTTCATGAACCTGACCTTTTTCGGCTAGTTTGCCATCCTCGTCAAAAGTTTGTTCCCCTCTTGTATGCCAATTGACAAAAGCATCAATCAACATGTTTCCAGGGCCTGTGTCATACGCAATGACTTCCTCTAAAGAACAAGATTTCATCAAACGTGTCAGATTCGAAATTCCGCCGATATTCACTAATATCCTACCTACGTCGTCTGAACGAAATAGCTTGAAATCAGCAAAAGGGACTAAAGGAGCTCCTTGTCCGCCAACTGCTATATCCCTTGTTCTGAAATCTCCCATCGTCGTAATTCCTGTCAGTTCAGCAATTACACTAATATCACCAATTTGAAGTGTATTCGGTCGATGTAGAGGATCCTTTTCACTTTGTACAGGGTCATGAAAAATCGTTTGTCCGTGTGAACTTATTAAATCGATTTCCTCTTTAGACAGTTCCGATTCTTCAATCGCTTGGTTAACAGCCTCAGCAAATGTTTCGCCCAGTAACATATTCATGGATGAAATTTCTGGAGATTCACTTGTTGGTTGCACAATTGCTTGTAGGCGTTCAGTCAGTTCATCACTATAAGGAACTGTTGTGAAAAATTTCAGATTGAAAAGTATATCTTCGTTTTTCATTTCAAATTCAACGATCGCTACATCAACTCCATCAAGTGAAGTACCTGACATCACCCCACAAACTAACATTCGATTGTTGTTTCCCATAACCACAATCCCTTCGTTATGTAAGCGCTTATTCATATTTTAAGTGAATTAAAATAATATATCAATAATTATATAATTTTTTTGAAATATTTTTTTAAAATAATAGACAAGTGTTTGTATTCTCTATAGGATAGATAGAAAGTAATCTTGAAATGGAAGGGGTTTAAGTATGGAAAAATATAATCACCAGTTACGAGAAAGTTGGGAGAAAAACGCACCAGCGTGGACTCGATCTGTAAGAGAAGAAAAAATTGAAAGCAGAAATTTGGTAACGAATAAAGCGATTCTCGATTCTATTGTGGAGTTGAACCCTAATAAAGTATTAGATTTAGGCTGCGGTGAGGGATGGATGACCCGTCAGCTTTCGCCTCTTGGGATAGAAGTTACAGGGGTGGATTACAGCGCATCCTTAATATCTGAAGCGAAAAAGTCTGGTGAAACCTTTCATCAATTAAGTTTCGAGGAATTTTCAGCTAACCCTGAATTAGTCGGTAAAAACTATGATGTTATTGCTTATAATTTTTCACTACTTTCCGAAGACCTTCTACCAATCCTGAACGCTTCAAAAAAAGTCTTAAAAGAAAATGGCACCATCGTTATTCAAACTCTGCATCCCTTCTCCTCAGAAACATATGAAGACGGTTGGAGAGTAGAAACATTCGATCAAATGGGAGACGATTATGAAATGTCAATGCCATGGTATTTCAGAACAGTCAGTTCATGGTACAGAACTTTCAAAGAATCTGATTTAGATTTAGTAGATATTTTCGAACCTGTCCATCCAGAAAAAAAGCAACCAATGTCTTTCATTTTTGTACTGAAATGATGAATCATACTAAGAAAGGTGTTTCGAATAATAATCGAAACACCTTTTCTGCGTTTTAACCTTTTATTGCGCCTTCCGTCATTCCCTGGGAAATTCTTCTTTGGAAAATTGCATAGAGTATGATTACTGGTACTATAGCTATTACCAGACTTGCAAACAACGTACCCCAAGCATTTGTGTACTGTGCTTCACTACTGATGAAATCAATTGCTAAAGCCAATGTATAATTTTCGCTTGACTGCAAAAAGATCAATGCCATGAAATACTCGTTCCAAAACTGGATGGAATTCATAATAGTCACTGTAATTATTCCCGACATAGACAAAGGGGTAATCACTTTCCACAAGATTCCATAAGGTGACATCCCATCGATTGCCGCCGATTCTTCTAAGGACTTGGGTATGGTCCCCATAAAACTGGTAAGCACAAATATAGAAAACGGTAGTTGGGAAATGGCATAAACTACTGCTAAACCAAATATGTTATCAAGCATATTAAACTGAGCTAATAAGAAAAATAAAGGAATCCAACCTAGCACCATCGGAATCATCATCGCAGAAATATATAAAGTAAATAACATATAACTGCCCTTGAACCTTATTCTTTCCAATGCATACGCAGTCGGAACCGCTAAGACCAGACACAGAAGAGCACCTAAGAAGGTCACAATCAAACTATTGAAAACACTTGTGTCAATATTGTATTCAGTCCAAGCTATGATGAAGTTTTGATAATTGAACGTTTCTGGGAAGCCCCAGGGATTCGCATAGATTTCAGCATTCGTTTTAAAAGACCCGAGAAACATCCAGAAAATAGGGTACAATACTGCTAAAGACCATAAAATTAAAGGGATTCTGATTCCAGTTCTGGCCATTAATTGACCGACAGTCCGTTTCATTTTTTACACTCCCTTCTAGTACTCAACCCGATCTCGGCGTAGGAAAAATTGAAGAATGAAAACCGTTATTAGTGAAATGACCAATATCATGACACCTATCGTAGCTCCATAACCAAAATTATATTGGTTGAATGCTTGCTGATATAAATAGGAACCCATAACGTGGGTAGAATTATTTGGTCCACCACCTGTCATTACTTGCACTATAATGAATGAACCGTTCAAAGTTGTTATAACGATATATAAAATTGATATTTTGATCTGGGGCCAAACTAATGGAAGAGTAATTTTTTTAAATTGCTCCCATTCGTTCGCGCCATCAATTCTAGCAGCCTCGTAATAACTTTTAGAAATGTTAGCAATACCACCCATCAATAAAAGCATAAATAAGCCGATTCCAGCCCAAATAGACGGTAGCACTAAACTAGTAAGAGCCCAATCCTCATCACCTAGCCATGGTCTGGTCCATGACTCCAATCCTATAAATTCTAGACCTGAGTTCACTAAACCTAGACTAGGGTTGTAAATGAACATCCAAAGAATACCTATTACTACCACAGACATGATGTTAGGGAAGAAAAATACAATCCGGTAGAAAGGTGCTTCTTTAATTTTCAACTGTGTTAAGGCAACAGCTATGAACATGGCCATGGCCATAATCCCGATCACCTTAGTAATCACTAAGAAATAATCATGCCAAATCGTAGCCGGAATTATATCGTCATTAAACAATTTTATGTAATTATCGAAACCCACAAATTCCCTTGTTTGCGAGGCACCAGACCATTCAAAAAAGGAATAATACAAACCACTGAATAAAGGATAGAGTGTAAAGATACTAAACATAATGAAAGTAGGGACTAAGCAAAAGGCTAAAAATAAATATCTTTGTTTTTTTGTTTGTACCATATGATCACTCTTTCTTTAAGTGTAAATAAATGTATGGAACGCTGAGTAGATTATCTACCCTGCATTCCATACTTTTTTTACCAATGTCAGAATTTATTCACCACGATATTCTTCTGCGGCAGCCTCTGCTTCTTCAGCAAATTCTTCAACCGTAATATTACCTAACATAAGAGAAACAAGTGCATTACTTATTGGTGTTTCTAGGTCAGAACTCATCGGATGCGGCTTGTGATAGATCTGAACTTGTTCTGGGTCATTAATCATTTCATTCGCTTCAATTAGATATTCAGGTACTTCATCTGAGGCGGATAAATCTACACCTTCCACATTCATAATTGCCCCAGTATGCTCAGAGAATAACTGTGCGTATTCTCTAGTAAAAACAAAGTCCACAAATGCTTTAGCAGCTTCAGGGTTCTCTGCTTCTTCAGCAATGGCTAAAGGTCTTAAGTCAGGAACAATCGCCATTGGTTCACCCGCATCGTTCATTGGTGATGGAATGAAACCATATTGGAAATCTTCTGGAGTATCCCCTGACATTTCATTTGGTAACCAGAAACCAACAGGTATGAACGCATTATCATGCAATAAGAAGTTCATTTGAGATTGAGTATGGTTATATGCTCCAAAATCTGAATCGATATAACCTGCTTCTTGCATATCTGCGACCTTATTCATCACTTCTGCAACCTCGTCACTTGACCAAGCACCTTCCGCTCCAGTGATTACATCTTCAAGTAATTCATTGCCGCCTTGGGCTCCAAACGCTGGGTAAAGCATTCCTCTTAAGAAGTAATAAGGGTGTTGACCAGTAGTTACGAAAGGCGCAATATCTTCTGAATCTTGGATATCACCCATCGTACTCATGAAACTCTCAAAATCAGAAGGTACTTCATATCCTCCCTCATCAAACCATGCCATATCGTACCATGTACCCCATGTATCAAAAACTAGAGGCAGACTATATAATTCTCCATCATATGTTGCAGGCTCAGCAATAAAACTATCCACCAATGAACTACCATCTTCAAGTTCAATTTCTCCAGCCCAATCAGTCAAGTTCATAAGCTGACCATCTTCAACCATTTGAGTTTCACTTGATCCAGCTCCGTCAATGTACACTACATCAGGCGGATCGCCCGATACCCAACGAGATCTCATTTCATCGTTGATATTAGGACCGGCGTGTTCGACTATTTCAACATCTGGGTATTCATCTTTAAAGTCACCAATAACTTCCTTCCACCAGGAATCACCGTATCCCCCTACGAAATATTGAATTTCCAATTCGCCACTAATTTCTCCATCGCTTGAAGTGTTATCCTCAGACTCACCAGAACTTTCCTCACTTTCATCATCGTCCTCACCAACTGGTGCTTCATCCGGCGCACATGCGACCGAGAAGACTAGAAGGAGTAAAACTGAAAACGTTATGAGCCATTTCCAACTCACTTTTTTCATCAAATTAATCCCCCTTAATAATATTAATAATTATATGAAACATATTAATTAGATAACCCTAATTAATATGGTTTCAATATTATCCTTGAAAAGTGTATTCTATTGCCTCTCTCACGTAACCTTCATTTTTATCAAGTGCTTTTTGAGCTTCCCCTAAATCTACTCCCCCTTTCAACATGACTATTGCAGGCTTCACACGATTGTTTGTTTTTGATAGAGTTTTCAGCGCTTCACTCTCATTTACTCCAGTAATTTCCATAATTATACTTTTTGCTCGTTCTTTTAGCTTATAGTTGCTCGCTTGGACATCAACCATTAAATTCTCAAAAACTTTACCAAGCCTTATCATCGTTGAAGTACTTATCATATTAAGAATCATTTTATGAGAGGTAGCGGCCTTCATACGGGTAGAACCTGTAAGAACTTCTGGGCCCACAATTACCTCAATTGGAGTTCTAGCATATCGGCTAATAAAAGAATTGGGATTACAAGATAGTGATACTGTATATGCACCAGTTTCCCCCGCCTCCTTTAAGGCCCCAATTGGGTAAGGGGTTCTTCCGCTAGCAGTAATACCAACCACCACATCTTTATTTGAGATGTTTTTACTTCTTAAATCCAGTCTACCCTGTGTCTCATTATCCTCAGAGCCTTCAATGGCTTCAAAGAAAGCTTGTTTACCGCCAGCCATCAAAGTTTGAACCATATCTGGGCAGGTCATGAAAGTAGGAGGGCACTCTGCCTCATCCAATATCCCTAATCTTCCACTTGTACCAGCCCCCACATAGAATAACCTTCCTCCAGTCTTAAGGCGTGCTGTAATTACATCTACCGCTTCTTCAATCTCTGATAACACTTCGTTTACTGCCAAAGCCACTTTTTGATCTTCTTGGTTAATCGTTCGCAACATTTCAGTCGTGGACATCTGATCAATTTTTTTACTATTTTCGTTTCTTTGTTCCGTAACCAAGTTTGAAAGTTCCATCAAATTAAATTCTCCTTGCTCACAAATTAAAGCGCTTACATTTTTTCATAAAAAATATTAGGTTGAACGATTAGTAATTTTCTTTATTATAATGTCATCGTTATAATGTGTCAAATTATTTTGAAAATTCTCGTAATAATATTTCAATGAACATAAAAAAAAGGCATTAACCTTATTTCGCTCTTAATGCCTCAATAAATTCATCATCAATATTCCGACTAATATTTAATTTTGCACCTATAATGGAGCCTTTTACAGGGGAAAAAGTGGGGATTGATGGTTTCAAGATATTATTCTTTGCTAAATGTTTCTTCAACAAATCAGAAAGACTATTGGATTTCTCGAATAAACCACCGCATAAAATTACTGGGACATCTTCATATCCTTGAAATACTTTTGCATTTACTGTTTGAATACTTTTACACAACTTCTGCGCAGCACCCTCCATAATATTGATTGCAACCTCATCATTTTCTCTATAAGAGTCAAAAACCAATACTGCAATAGAGGAAATTTGGTTTTTTGGATATTCAGCTCTGTATATTTTTCTAACAAGATCAAATTCGTTCTTACAGTTGAAGTAATGCTTTATTTTTTCACTCAGATTCGTTGCTGGACCTCTTCCATCAGCAGATTTTAATACTGATTTGACGCCTTCCGCACCTATGTAATATCCACTACCTTCATCGCCCAATAAGTAACCCCACCCATCGACTCTCCAACTGTCACCTTCATCATTAATTCCATAAGTGGTGGCCCCAGTGCCTGCAATTTGAATGATTCCTGGCTTCCCATATGTGCCAGAATACAAAGCATTAATTGTATCTGCTTCTACAGAAATATTTTTAGTGCGAGGTAATTTTTTCCTTAGAATAGTAGCGAAATTATTTTTAGCATCGCTATTACCTGCGCCTGATACACCAGCGAACACACTAGAAACCTTACTGAATACTTTTCTGTCGTGATTTCTGAATTCATTTAATAAATGTGTGATTCTTTTCTCCAGTTCTTCGTTGTCAATTAAATTCGGGTTGGTAGATGAAGTCTTGCTTTCAGCTAACACTTCACCTTGCTTTGTTGCTAAAATAGCAGTTGTTTTAGTTCCTCCACCATCAATGCCTATCAAATACGTCACATTTTGAACTCCTTTCACTATAAGTTACAGGCAATCTTTGATCTATGATTTTTAATTATATGAATCGCTTTTTTTATAAGTTATCAATCCTATTGATGAACACCAAAATGAATTACCTACTAACCTTCTTCACTTTCACTCTTCTGAACAATAAAATCATCCCTAGTCCGACCAACGCACCGAAACCGTCGAGCATCACATCATAAATATAAGGTGTGCGTTCAGCTGTAAAACTTTGGTTCAGTTCATCGACCAGCGCGAAATGAATAACTAGAAAGAAAGTTATTACCACCCTGTAGTTTCCTCTTAGTCTAGTCGTTTTAGCAATCGCAAAATAAATAAGAAAAGCCGCCACCAAATATACGCCTAAGTGCGCGCCTTTACGTATAAGGAATTCTAAAAAAGGCTCTAATCCCATCGCTTCGACACTGCGTTCACTTCCATAGTAACTGAACGACATCCAGTTAACCAAGGGCTCTATTACTGTTAAATCAAAGTTTTCCGAGATGAATGGTTTCACGTCTTGTTCACTAGAAGACTGTGAAGATGTATAGTAAATAATCGCCATCCATACCATGGGCGGCAACCAATATAAAACATTTCTCTTCAAAAAATCACACCTATTCTCACATGTACCAACCAATATATACGATGGTTGTCGTAACAGACATTACGATTAAACTTAATGGTAAACCAACTTTAACATAGTCCAAAAAAGAGTAGCCCCCTGGCCCGTAAACAATCAGGTTGGTTTGGTAACCGATTGGTGTCACGAAGCTAGCTGATGCAGCTATTGCAATCGTTACGGCCACGCCCACTGGATCAATATCCAGCATACTAGCAATGTCCAGACCGATTGGAATCATCAATACTGCTGCTGCCGTATTGGTGATCAACTCGGTAAATACATTCGTTAGAAAATATATTAATAGAATGACTACGAACAACCCTAACGGCTCAGCAAATAATAAGAGTCTTTCAGCGACCAATTCAGCCAGCCCGGTCTCAGTCATAGCAGCACCTACGCCAATCGCTCCCGCTATCAAAAGAAGAATCGGGAAATGAATGTATTCCCTTGCATCTTCCGGGGTAACTATTCTCGTCAAAAACAAGACTACTGCAGCAAAAGTCATTGCAGTAAACATTGTCAGGAACCCTAAAGATACTAGAATAATCATTGAGACTAATAGAAAGATAGAAAACATACCTTTCCGCTTATCCTCGCGTAATTCTTTTGGAGGTTCCAAAGAAGATAATACATAAAAATTATTTGAATGTTGATAGCGGCGAACGAAGTCTTTATTGGTGAGTAGCAGCAATGTATCACCTGGGCGCAGGATAATATCTGCTATCTTCCCTTTAATCCGCTTATTTTTCCGGTGTACCGCGATGACACCTGCGTTGAACCTCGACAAGAAATTCAACTGATTAATCGTGCGATTGCTCAGGGATGATTCATGTGAAATGACGGCTTCTATCAACTGCGTATCACCGTTACTCTTTTTCAAGTCATCCAGTTTCAGGTCTGAACCCGTCTCTACATATAAACCTTTTATTTTTTCCAAGTCTGCAATAGTAGAGATTTGTCCTGAGAAAATCAAGCGGTCATCTTTTCTTATTTTCGTAGAGGGTAAAATCGGATAAATTCTCTCATTCCCTCGCATGATTTCAATTAGATAAATCCCTTCCAGATGTTGAAACAACCCATCTCGGACAGGTTGATCTATATAAGGGAACCCTTCATCGACCACCATTTCAGCTAAATATTCTTTCGTTTGTTCACGAACTTTTTGAGCAAAATCACGATGAGCAGGCAAAATTTTCAACCCGATTGTAAAAAGATAGATGAATCCTACTATTGTAATGGGCACACCTATGATCGCTAACTCGAAAAAAGAGAA
This sequence comes from Halalkalibacillus sediminis, assembly GCF_002844535.1. Lineage (NCBI taxonomy): Bacteria > Bacillati > Bacillota > Bacilli > Caryophanales > Bacillaceae > Halalkalibacillus > Halalkalibacillus sediminis. The sequence goes on along the minus strand of NZ_PJNH01000002.1, from coordinate 467,076 downwards.
CCCCTCTAACCCTTCTCTACGTAACAAACCATGTACGACCAAGTTAGTAGAAGTCCCGATCAATGTAATAGTTCCACCTAAGATCGTCACGTACGATAAAGGAATCAAAAACTTAGAAGGAGAGATATCATTTTCTTCACACCACTCACGGATGATTGGTGCAAATGTCACAACGATTGGTGTATTGTTCAAGAAACCAGAAGCCAATGAAACTGGTGCAAAGAAACGGGTCACCAGCCCACTTTTTGTTTGTGAAGAAGAGAGCCACTGGATCATGAACCGGTTAATGATGCCACTCTTTTGAATCCCTCCAGCCACGATAAATAACAGGGCGATCGTGAGCATCCCTTCATTAGCAAATCCGCTTAAGGCTTGCTGGGGAGATAAAATTCCGGTCACAATAAAAATCCCAAGAGCCAGAAGAACAATGACGTCCGGGCGTGCTGCTTCAGCAAGCAATGCCAATAACATCACAAAAATGACGAAGCCTACAAACACCATTTCAAACGTCATATCGTCCCCTCCTGACCCTTGGGAGTATAATAAAACTATAATCTTTTACTTAAATATATACTTTTTCAACTGATACAATAATCTTATTAAAGATTTCCAAATTCCATACTATTACTCTAAACCCTAAGCTAAAAAAAGAAACTACCATTTTAATTATGGTAACACATAATCTTATATTTAATATTAATACAGATATCAATATTTTTATATAAAATGTATCAAATATAAGTAAGCTGTTCCAAACAAATACTTTGGAACAGCTTTGGTCTGTTAATTCTCCTGTCTAACTCTCCTACCTTACAATCTTATTCTATCGAGCTTTAAGCTCTTCAACTTTATCAGGCTTCACCAACAAAATAGGTGCTAGAAATAATAAAAGGGTTGATATTAAAAAAGTCGCGATGCTCGCAATCAATCCACTTACACTTTCCGACGTCAAAATCGCCATATAAACACCCCCACCAAAAGTAAAGATGAGAAACAAACCAATTGTAAAAGCCTTTCCAAGCTTGTATTTATAGGGCTTATGAACAACTTTAAAGATGTGCTCGTGATATAAGTGTGGTAAAAGGATCATTATACTAATTAACAGTAAGACAATCCAAAAAGCAAAATGACTATATGTCGTCCTCAAAATAGGTATGATAAAAAAGATTGAAATTCCAATTATCATTACATAGCTAAATAGGGAAAAATAACGTTTGCTTTCATATCTGTATCTTTTCCAAATATAGAAAAAGAGGATGGTACAAATGAATGCTATACCAAAATTAAGGAAAATTATCGTAAAGTTTTCTTCGGGAAGATAACCGCCAATTAAACCAATAAAAAAGAGCATAAGAGATGTTTGTATAATTCTACTGTTCTTAAAAGTTACTTCTTTAGTGGACAAGTTGCTCACCTACACTTTAAATTTTTTCTCTCAGACCTCTTCATATAAGAGGATTCACGGAACCTCACACTCGTTCCATAATTTCATCCATTCGTTTAGGTTTAATGAGTAATATCGGAGCTAAGAAAAAGAATAGAAGGGCTGCAAAGAAAGCTATCAAGCTACCTATTAAGGGATAAGGGTTTTGCGTAAATAGAGAGCTACTAAAAACTGACCCTGCAAAAAGTATAAATAGCATAGAATAGACCAAATAAATTTTACCTAGCTTAGACTTATAAGGTTTTTGCGCACCAAAGGCAATCTCTTCGTTAAATAAATATGGTAAAACCAGCATAATTGAAATTGCTACCACACCTATCCAAAAAGCAAAGTGACCATACAGTGTTCGAAAAGAGGTATAGCAAAAAATACTCCTAGTCCATTCATCATCACGTGGCTAAGTAAAGAGAAATATCTTTTGCTGTGGTTTCGATTTAACTTCCAAATAACTAAAAACAAAATTGAACAAAAGGTTGCAAGCACCAGATTAATGCCTAATAACGTATAGTTTTCTTGAGGGATAAAGCTAAAAATAAATCCACACATAAACATTAAGAAGGAGGTTTGAATAATCCTACTATTTGAAGGTTACTTCCTTTTGCATTAATCAACACCTCCTTTTCTCAATCTCGATCAATCTAATATACTTTCTATTATAGAAATCTCAACTTAGTTCCTGCGATTTAAAATCTGTTTGTTCAGTAATCATAATACCAAAAGTAGTTAATTTTTCCACATTACTTTTCTACTAAAAAATAGGCCTTTCAAAGAAAGGTCTATTCAAATTCGGCCGTCTTCATTCTATTTTGTACGTCTATCCTAATATTGTTTGGACACTTGCTTTATAAAAAACTTGCCCCTAACTTATCGAACATAAAGTCAGGGGCAAGAAGTGAGCATGGTGCTTATTAAACACTATTTATTTTTTCAGACATTCTTCCATGGCTTGCATAACTGTTCCTCTGAAACCTCTTTGTTCTAAAGCGTCGATTGCTTTGATCGTTGAACCAGCTGGTGTACATACATTATCCTTCAACTCGCCTGGATGTTTTCCACTTTCTAAGACCATCTTAGCTGCTCCCAGCACTGCTTGTGAGGATAGCTGATATGCAAGATCTCTTGGTACTCCTTGTTTCACAGCTCCATCAGCCATTGCTTCAATAAATACGTACACATAAGCAGGTGACGAACCGCTTACTGCTGGGATTTTATCCATCATTTTCTCATCTACCTGAGCCACTTGTCCGTAACCTTGGAATAATGATTTCATGTCAGCCAACTCAGAATCAGTTATATTATCATTAGGCGAAATGACTGTCATCCCTTCCCCAACGTGGGATGGTGTGTTTGGCATCGTGCGGATGACTTTTGCTTTTTCTCCGAACATGAGCGTCGTATCTTTTAATGAAACACCTAATGCTATCGTTACTATAATTGTTTCTTCACGTACATGTTTGCGAATATCATCGATTACTTTCGGGTAATGGTAAGGTTTCACTGCAAGGTATAGCACATCACTTTCTGATGCAACCTTCTTATTATCGTGGGTCACCTGCACTCCGTAGGTATCTTCTACGTATTCAATCGTTTTATCAGTAACTGCTGTAGCAATGATATGGTCAGGTGAAATACCACCATATTCAATCATTCCATTAATGATAGCTTGGCCCATTTTTCCGCAGCCGATAAAACCTATCTTCTTTGTCATGTTCGGTCCCTCCTTCACCACTGGTAAATGGCTTTTTGTTATCTAATTGTAGATGATTTTGAAGCGAATAACAACTGAACGGTATAAAAATAAAAAGTGGGGAACCCCCCACTTTTGAAAAATTGAAATATAATTTTATACAGCAAAAGAAGATTTAAGACTGCTGTCTTTTTCAAGGTATGCATCACATTGTTCAGCGACTTCTCTGCCTTCTCGGATAGCCCAAACGACTAAGCTTTGACCTCTTCGCAAATCTCCGGCGGCAAATACCCCGGGCTCGGAAGTGGTGTAGTCTTTCGTTCCATCCACCGTCCAAACACGTCCTCGTTCGTCTGTTTCAAGCCCCATATGTTCAAGTAACTCAGGTTCTGGACCAGTGAATCCAATTGCGATCAATACGAGATCAGCTTCCCATTCTTGCTCAGAACCTGGGATTTCTTTAGTGACTAATCGTCCATTCTCCACTACTTTTTCAACATTCAACGTGTTGAGTGAAGTGACATTCCCTTCATCATCCGTTTGGAATGATTGAGTCAGAACCTCATATTTTCGAGGGTCTTCATTATAAGCTTCTAACGACTCTTTGTACCCGTATTCCAAGGTATAGGTCATCGGGAAAAGTGGCCACGGATTATCCTCATCACGATCTTCGGGACTTGCAGGGTGTTTACCGAACTGAACGACACGTTTACATTCTTGACGTAATGCTGTCGCCACACAGTCTGCCCCCGTATCTCCCCCACCAATCACGATCACGTTCTTACCTTTTGCTGAAATCGGTGTTTTTTGAGGATCTGTCTCAAGCGCTTTTGTCGATTCAGTCAGATATTCCATCGCAAAATGGATCCCCTGACTTTCACGATTTTCAGCAGGTACATCACGTGGCTGCTGAGCACCTGTGCATACGATGACAGCGTCGTGATTCCGCTTCAATTCTTCATAAGTCACATCTTCACCAATTTCAGTGTTCAGTTTGAATTCAATACCTTCTTCTTCTAAAAGATGTACTCGGCGCTCTACTGTTTCTTTTTCTAACTTCATATTCGGAATTCCGTACATCAATAGACCGCCAGCACGGTCATCACGTTCATAAACGATGACAGTGTGACCTTTTTGGTTCAACTGGTCTGCAGCAGCAAGTCCCGCAGGACCAGAACCGATAATCGCTACCCTCTTGCCCGTACGATGTTGAGGTGGGTTAGGTGTCACCCACCCATTATCAAAACCACGTTCGATAATCTCATTTTCTATGGACTTGATCGTTACAGGATCGTCATTGATTGCTAGTGTACATGATCCTTCACACGGAGCAGGGCAAACACGACCAGTGAATTCCGGAAAATTATTTGTCTCTTCTAGACGGTCGAGCGCTTCTTTCCATTGTCCGTCGTAAACAAGTTCATTCCATTCAGGAATCAGGTTGTTCACAGGACAACCTACCATATCGCGATCCCATTCTGCGCCTGTATGACAGAACGGGGTTCCGCAATCCATGCAACGAGCGCTTTGTTCTTTCATATCTTCATCGCTATGGCGCATCACATATTCTCCCCAGTCTTTAATTCGTTCGACTGGATCACGCTTTGGATTTTCTTTACGGTCAAACTCAAGAAATCCTCTAATATATCCCATGATCACCCTCCTTTTGTTGTTAGTTTAATGACTAATTGCGTCACTTTTAGTCTTAATTGCGTCAGTCTCCCATTAAACGACTGGCTGATCTTCTTTTTCTGCCTCTTTTTCTTTCATCAGTTGTTCCTTGAATTCTTTAGGAATGATCTTCACGAACTGGCCAACCACTTCTTCCCAGTGATTCAGCACATACTTCGCGCGTTTACTTCCTGTATATTTCAAATGCTTCATGATCATTTGTTGAACTTCATTTTGTTCATCAGAATCTTCTAGCCCTTCAATAGAGACTAACTCTTTGTTACATCGACTCTTCATCGCGCGTCGATCTGACGTCCAGATATAAGAGATTCCACCTGACATTCCGGCAGCGAAGTTTTTACCTGTTTCTCCTAAAATGACTACGCGACCACCTGTCATATATTCACATCCATTATCTCCAACACCTTCGACCACTGTTCGAGCGCCACTATTACGGACCGCAAATCGTTCACCTGCTGCACCGTTGATATAAGCTTCTCCATCTGTTGCACCGAATAAAGCAACGTTTCCGATGCTCACTTCGGCGATTCGATGGATGCTCGGCGGCTGATGAGGTTGGATGATCAGCTTACCACCTGATAATCCTTTACCCACATAGTCATTGGCATCTCCTTTAACACGGAGTGTAATACCTTTCGGTACGAAAGCACCGAAACTTTGACCAGCAGACCCTTCGAATTGGATGTCAATCGTATCTTCAGGCAAGCCTTTTTCACCGTATTTCTTCGTCACAGCATGCCCTAACTGGGTTCCAACTGTACGGTTCGTATTTTTAATAGGAAGATCCAATTGAGTCTTCGTACCATTTTCGATACTTTCCCTAGCAGCTGGAATCAACTCTACTTCATCTAGATGTTCATCGTCATATTTATTAATGTCTGGACGTTCTAATTCAATCCAGCTATGGTCCACTTCTACGAGCAATGGCTTCAAGTCCAATTGTTTTGCTTTAGGGTGAGACTCTTTCTTCTCACTAACTTGTAAAAATTCAGTGCGACCGACCAACTCATCTAAATTACGAACACCTAGTTTAGCCATATACTCACGAACTTCTTCGCCTATGAAACGCATGTAATTGACAACATGGCCTGGATCACCCATGAACTTTTTACGTAGTTCAGGGTTTTGTGTTGCGACACCGACTGGGCAAGTGTCTAAATGACACGCTCTCATCATGATGCAACCAAGTACCACGAGTGGTGCGGTTGAAAATCCATATTCATCTGCACCTAATAGAGCTGCTTTTACGACATCTTCACCTGTCATCAACTTCCCGTCCGTTTCGAGACGAACTTTTTCACGCAAATTATTCAAGACCAACGTCTGGTGAGCTTCTGCTAATCCAAGCTCCCAAGGTAACCCAGCATGACGGATACTCGTCTTCGGCGAAGCACCTGTTCCACCTTCATAACCACTGATCAAAATGACATCAGCTTTACCTTTTGCTACACCAGCTGCAATCGTACCTACTCCTGATTTCGCAACTAGTTTCACACTGATTTTCGCTTCAGGATTCGCATGCTTCAAATCATAAATCAATTGAGCCAAATCCTCGATTGAGTATATATCATGGTGTGGCGGCGGTGAAATCAATCCGACACCTGGTGTTGATTTACGTACTTCAGCAATCCATGGGTGTACTTTTTTTCCGGGCAAATGCCCACCTTCACCTGGTTTCGCACCTTGTGCCATCTTGATTTGGATTTCATTTGCATTCGTCAGGTAATGACTCGTGACACCAAAGCGTCCAGAGGCAACCTGCTTAATCATACTCTTACGCAAGTCCCCGTTATCGTCTCTAGTAAAGCGATCGGTGTCTTCTCCACCTTCACCACTATTACTTTTACCACCGATACGGTTCATAGCTACAGCTAGCATCTCGTGCGCTTCTTTACTCAATGCACCATATGACATCGCACCTGTTTTGAAGCGCTTGAAAATATTCTCGACAGGTTCTACTTCATCCAGTGGAATTGATTTTGATTCATCTATTTTCACGTCTACTAAATCTCTTAAAAATGTAAGCTTCTCCTTCGAGACTAACTGGACAAACTCATCATATTTTTCACGGTCGTTTGTTTTAGCTGCGTGTTGCAGTGTATGAATCGTGCGTGGATTGAAGGCGTGATATTCACCATCTGTTCTCCACTGCATCGCTCCACCTGAATCAAGACGCGTCATCTTTTTCACAAAAGCATTTTGATGTCGCATGACTGATTCTTCACCAATCGTTGCCAGATCAATTCCGCCTAATTGAGATGAAGTTCCTTTGAAATAACGTTCGACTAACTTTTCATCGAGACCGATAGCCTCAAATGTCTGGGCTCCACGATAACTTTGAATGGTCGAAATCCCCATTTTAGACATGACTTTGACGATTCCAGATGTGGCAGCATCGCGATAACGGTCAATAGCTTTTTCATAAGAAAATTCTTCTTCAACGTGCCCTTTTTCGACGAGTTGCTCAATCGAACGATATGCTAAATAAGGGTAAATCATATCTGCCCCATAACCGATCAACATTGAAAACTGGTGGACATCGCGAGCTTCAGCAGTTTCAACAATCAAACTAGCCTTCGTACGCAATCCTTTTTTCACTAAAAAGTGATGTAGACCACTTACGACTAATAGTGAAGGGATCGCAATACGCTCTTCAGAAATATCGCGGTCAGTCAGTACAATCATCGAAACACCTTGCTCGATTGTGTTTTGTACTTTTGAGAAAAGATTTTCCAAAGCAGACTCTAATCCAGCTCCACCTTGGCTAACCGGATAAGTAATAGAAATTCGTTCGAAACGGAACTCACTACGACTGTTGTGTACGACTGTATCAAATTCCTGTTTCTTTAAAATAGGTGTGTATAAACGAATTCTTCTACAATGTTCGGGCCCATCATCCAGCACATTCGGACGAGGTCCTAAGTAGGAAGTCGTCGATGTCACAGCTTTCTCCCGAATCGCATCGATTGGTGGGTTTGTCACCTGCGCAAATAACTGTTTGAAGTAATTGAATAATAGTTGCGGTTGGTCAGATAACACCGCGAGTGGCGTATCATTCCCCATCGAACCAATCGGATCACGCTTCTCGTTGACCATCGGTAGTAAATTCTTCATTAATTCTTCTTTTGTATATCCATTGACTAATTGTTGTTCTAATAATTGTTCATCTGTCAGATCTTCATGAGGATCACTTTCCGTATCACCTTTTAATTGAATCAGTGAATCATTTAACCATTTACGGAATTCCGCACGTTCAGCTAGTCTCCGCTTCAAATCATCATTTAATACGATTTCTTTTTCATTAAAGTCGATTAAGATCATTTGTCCAGGAGCCAAACGTCCTTTTTGAACAACACGCTCTGGATCTATGTCTAATACACCAACCTCTGAAGAAAATACAATTCGGTTGTCATCTGTCACATAATAACGTGCAGGACGTAGACCGTTACGGTCAATAGACGCACCGATTTGATCACCATCTGTATATGCAATAGCTGTCGGTCCATCCCACGGCTCCATGATACAGCTCAAATATTCATAACAAGCACGTTCTGGATCCCTCATTTGATGATTAAAATCCCAAGCTTCTGGAACCATCATCATCGCCGTCTGTGAAATCGAGCGACCATTCATAACGAAGTACTCGAATGCTTGGTCTAGCATGCCCGAATCACTCGAATCCTCCGCAATGACAGGCAGTAACTCATGGTGTCGCTTACCATAAACATGCGATACACCTGCCTCCTGGCGAGCCTTCATCCAGTTCACGTTACCCGTGATCGTATTAATTTCACCGTTGTGCATGACCATTCTGTTCGGATGCGCTCGTTCCCAGGACGGGAAGGTATTCGTGCTATATCGTGAGTGCACCATACCAAAAGCGGTTTTCGCTCGCTCATCAGCCAAGTCCAAATAAAAACGGTCCATTTGCTCAGGCGTCAACATTCCTTTATAAACAATGACGTCAGGCGACATACTGGCAAAATAGAAAGGACCCTCTCCAAGGTCGTCTAAATTAAGTACACGCTTCTCAATCATTCTTCTTACCAGATATAGCGACTGGTCGAACTTCTTTTTAGTAAAAATATGTTCTGGACGCTTGATGAAGAGCTGTCGGATATACGGCATCGTACGTGCCGCATCAGATGTCACAATCGATTCATCAACAGGAACATCTCTCCACCCTATTAATGGGTGATTCTCTTCTTCTAAAACCTGTTCAGTAATCGATTCTATTTTATTTCGCAGGGATTTATCACGAGGAAGAAAGACCATCCCTACGCCGTATTCACCCTGATCTGGAAGCATTTGATTCCACTGTTCACGGAAAAGCTGGTCAGGAATTTGCATCATGATACCTGCACCATCTCCCGTATTCGGGTCAGAACCTCGACCACCTCGGTGCTCTAAACGTTCTAAAATAGTTATCGCATCTTGAATCATCTCATGCGTTTGCTTACCGTCTATCTGTGCAACAAATCCGATTCCACAAGCATCACTCTCATGCTTCGGATCATACAAGCCTTGTTTGTTAGGTATTCCCGTTCGAATCATGCGATCACCTCTATCTATAGTTTCGTATATACTTCCAAATAATTGGTTAAATTTTCAGACATTCATCTATTTTAATTCTATGCTCTTTCTGTTATGCTTTCAATATATATATTCGATCGAATTGATCTCATATTGATATATGAGGATTTTGAGGTGTACAGAAATGGAACTAAGACAACTTCATTACTTTAAAAAAGTGGCTGAATTAGAACATATGAGTGATGCCGCTGCCGAATTACACGTGGCACAGTCCGCTGTCAGTAGACAAATAGCTAACCTAGAAGAAGAATTGGGCGTCCAGCTATTTATAAGAGGTAGAAGACAGATCCGACTGACACCTGTTGGTAAGGTTTTTCTAGAGCGAATCAAAATTGCCTTACTTGAAGTTGAAAAAGCAGAACAAGAAGTATATGAATTCTTGAATCCTGAAACAGGAACCATCCGCCTAGGTTTTCCAACCAGCTTAGCGGCTAAGACACTTCCGACCGTTATCGCAGCTTTCCGTCGCGAGCATCCACAAATTGGTTTCCAACTCGAACAAGGAACCGTTAATGAATTGACCGAATCTGTGAGACAAGGACTGATTGATCTCGCTTTCGTTTCACCAGTTCCAGAAAATCCTTCAGATATCGAAGGGCATATCTTTTTTACAGAAAATATAAGAGCTCTCTTGCCGAAAAATCACATCATGGCTCATGAACCTTATATAAGATTGAGCCAACTGCGCCAAGATGCATTCGTGGTCTTTCGCCAAGGATATATTTTAAGAGATTTAGTCACTCGAGCTTGCGAACAAGTGGGGTTCAATCCGAGGATTGCGTTTGAAGGTGAGGATGTAGACACCATCAAAGGCTTGGTGTCTGCTGGTTTGGGTGTAAGTTTATTGCCTGAGATTACATTAAGCGATATTTCTAGGCGTGACACCATCGCCCTCGATATCATTGAGCCAGATGTTACACGTACGGTCGGATTGATTCTTCCTCGTAACCGGGAACTAGCTCCCTCAGAAAAGATTTTCTTCGGATTTCTGCAGGACTATTATAAGAAGCTCGATCAATTCGGGTGGTAATTATATTGAAGCAAAAGAGTTGGAGAATCATATTTTCTCTACACAAAAAACTCCGAACGAGATCCACTTGTATGATTGGATCAGTTCGGAGTTTAATTTATTATACAATTTTCTTCTCGCGACTAGTAAACCTCAGCTTATGACTAACATTTCCTCCTCGACCCCATTAAATCTAAAGAATCATCAGCAAAACAGAGACTGTTACTACACTCAACACGGTTGTTACTAGGGTTATACTCGATACAAGATCTGGCCTCGCCCGAAATTCCAAAGCAAACATCGTAGTCGTTGCAGCAGCTGGCATAGCTGAAAGAAGAATGATTACATTCCCTAGCAGTTGATCGACATCCATCCACGTGACCAATAACCAAGCGGCAAGTGGAGATACTATCAAACGAACTACCGTACCATATGCCACGTGTCCAATCTCGAACTCTTTAAATGAAATGTTCGCAAGTTGCATTCCAAGAACAATCATCATCAACGGAATAGCTACCGCAGCAAGGAAATCAACCATCTCCATCACTGTTGGATGAACTCCAACGTTCAGGAATTGCATACTCAGCGCAATAATCATTGCGTAAGTTGCAGGCATCTTCAAAACAGAAATGATGGCGAAACGAACTCCACTTTTTCCACGCGAAGCGTAATAAACACCAAAAAAGTTCATAATCATCGTTTGAATCGACATGAAGATGACCGCTAATACGAACGCTTCTTCACCAAAAGCGAATAAAACCACAGGAGCCCCATAATTGCCAGCATTCATGAAAGCAGTAGCGAGAATCATGCCTCCTTCACTACTCTGATCCCACTTGAAAATAAGTGCTATCAATTTATTTAATAAAATCAAGAAAAATAATAGCAGAAAACAAAATATAATAATTGTACGAAAATCTTCGTTCAACTCAGCGTCCAAAAATGTTTGGAAGACTAATGCAGGAATGAAGACATAGATCGTCACAGCGGAAACCGATCGCACATCTAACTTCTTCCACTTTTGCAACGCATATCCGATTATAAATATACTAATGATTGGTAAAACAACCTCTATGAAAACACTCACACTGTCATCCCCGTTTTAATTCATTTCACTTACTCCACTTTATTGACGAGTTCGCCAATAGATTCAATTGATATACGTACCTCGTCGCCACTTTTCAAAAATTTTGGAGGGTTAAATCCCTTCCCAACTCCACTTGGTGTTCCTGTAGCAATTACATCACCAGGTTCAAGTGTCATACCGTCAGATAGAACTTCAATCAATTCATCCACAGAAAAAATCATGTCTTTCGTTGATCCATTTTGTCGCTCTTCTCCATTCACAATGGTTCGCACCGATAAATTTTGAACATCAGGAATAGCATCTCGATGAACAATCACCGGCCCCATTGGACAAAAGGTATCCAAAGATTTCCCTCGAAAAAACTGTTTATGCTTCTTTTGCAAATCTCGAGCAGTAACATCATTAATAATTGTAAAGCCGAAAACATGCTCCATCGCTTGATCACGTGATATATTTTTACCTTTTCGACCGATTACAACTGCCAATTCACCTTCATAATCCAGTTGTTTAGTAATACTTGAATTTAATTCGATCGATTCTCCACATCCGATTACAGATGTTGGTGATTTTGTAAAAATGACAGGCTCATCTGGAATAGCTCCAGGATCCCCCTCACTCATTTCTAAAGCATGCTCACGATAATTCTTCCCAATGCACATCACATTTTTCTTAGGAATAAACGGTGCCACCACTCGAACTTCACTAAGCGCTACGCTCTCTGTCAATTCATCTTCAATTTCCCAATATCGAAAATTCTCTATAGCTACCAATAGTGTAGGAAAATGTGTCATGAGCCGTTCCGAGTAATAAATATAACCACCTTGTAACTTGCCCCAATAGATTGAATCGTCTAACTCAAAAGAAATGAATTTCATCCGTTCGCCCTCCTTAGTAATTAGTATTATACACTCAAATTCTTTAAATAAAAAAATATAAAAAGTAGTTTGACAATTCATGTCGATTTATGTATTGTGTGTAATGTATACATCACACATTAGGTGAGGTTGAAAATGAATAATTTTAATTTAAAGCCAATTAAAAAGAAAAAAACATCTAAGGAATTAGTCTACGATGAACTGAAAAAGGCGATTCTTAATGGAGCGATCAAACCGGAAGAGGTCTTGACGGAAATTTCTTTATCGGAAGTTTTTGATACCTCAAGAACCCCAATTCGCGAAAGTTTAGCTGAACTGGCTAAAGAGGGCCTTTTAACACACATTCCACGAAAAGGTTTTCAGATTCGTCAAATTACTGACGAAGAAAAGAGGCAAATTATGTTCTTACGTAAAACGATGGAAGCTGAAGGTCTAAAGAAACTCGCCTCCACAATTACGCAAGAACAAATCAATGAACTAGAAGATATTTTACAGCAACAGAAAAGTGCAACCGAACGCAATGATCGCGTAGAAAATATTGAGTTAGACCAACTATTCCATAAGACGTTGCTAGAGTTCGCTAATCAAAGTATGTTCAAAAAAATCTTCTTGGACTTGTATAACTTAACAAGAGTCATAGGCCATGAAGCTCTTATGAAAGAAGGCAGAATGGAAGAAGTGTTGGAAGAGCACCAAGGCATCATCATTGGCTTGAAAGAAAAAGATGCCGAAAAGGCCGCCTCTGCCCTCCTTTATCACTTAGGACATACAGAAGAAGTCGTAAATCGAATAGGTAAATAATTTTTTTATCAAAATGAAAGCGTTAACAAATCCTTAGGAGGTTGATCATGATAGAAGAATTCAACTTAGAACATGAAGGTAACACTTTTACCGTGCAATTAGACGAAGCCTACTGCATCGGTTATACAGGGAGAAATAAAGAGAAGACCTTGGAACACGTCAAAGAATTGAAAGAAATCGGCGTTCCAGAACCTAAAGAAATTCCTGCTCTTTATCCTGTGAGGCAATCGTGTTTAAATCGCTCAGGAAAAATAGACGTGTTAGGGAATGAAACCAGCGGTGAAGCAGAAATTGCCATAATTTTCGGTGAAGACGAGAACGACATTTACATTACAGTGGGAAGTGACCATACTGATCGTTCATTAGAAACAGTGGACATAAACAAATCGAAACAAGTGTGTGATAAGCCTTTTGCACAAGAGGTATGGAAGCTGGATGACATCAAAGACCATTGGGATCAACTTGAATTGTCCTCTTCTATTCAGATCAATGATGAATGGGTAGATTATCAAAATCATGCGATTTCAGCCATTATGCCATTAGAAGAAATAATAGATTATGTAAAAGAAAAGAATATCAAGATGAAGAACACAATCATTTTCGCTGGAACCGTTCCGTTATTGAATGGATTCAAATTCGGAGAAAAATTTGAGATGAAATTTATAGATCCTGTAAGAAAACGCACCATTACTTCTACTTATGAAATTAAAAACTTAGAGGTGGTTGAATAAAATGAAATTTTCAATCTATCAAATGGATATCGTTCCTGGAGACCCAAAATCCAATAGAGAAAATGTGAAAACTTGGATAGATTCAGATGTAGCGAAAAACAATCCTGACACGATCATCCTACCCGAAATGTGGACCACAGCTTACACATTGGAGGATTTACAGGAATTATCAGACGTTAATGGTGAACCGACTCTTTCCTTTCTAAAAGAACAAGCTACCAAACATGACATCAATATCATCGGTGGCTCCATTGCAAATAAAAATGATGGGCAAATTTTCAATACGACTTATGTTATCGATCGAAAGGGTCAATTAGTCTATGAATATAACAAAGCACATTTAGTGCCTATGTTGCAAGAACATCACTATTTAACAGGAGGTGGTAAGCCCCCAGAAATATTTGAATTGGATGGCTTAAAATTCGGGGCAATCATTTGCTATGATTTAAGATTCCCTGAATTGATTCGACCACTCGCGATTGAAGGTGCGCAAGTACTCGTCGTGGTTGCAGAATGGCCGTTGGCTCGTCGCGATCACTGGAGAAACCTTTTAATCTCAAGAGCTATTGAGAATCAAATGTTTGTTTTATCTGCGAATAGAGTGGGTTCTTATGATGGCGTGGAATTCAGTGGTACATCGATGGGCATAGATCCATGGGGAAACATTTTATTTGAAGGAAGTAAGAACCACGAACAAACGATTTCCACATCATTAGAAATCAGTAAAGTTGACCAGGTCAGAAAAGATGTTCCTATCTTTTCTAGCAGAGTACCTCATATATACAAAAATAATCAATAATTCAAGGGAGAGTTTCACATGATGAAAAAATTAAGTTTAGTAATGTTCACAATCTTGCTTACAATCCTTGCAGCTTGTGGTTCTGACTCAGGTTCTGGATCTTCTGAGGATGCAACTACAATCAAATTAGCACACTCAGGTTCTGAATCACACCAGTACCACATTGCTGCAACAGAGTTCAAGGATCTAGTAGAAGAAAAAACTGACGGATCTGTTGAAGTTGAAATTCATGGAAATGCAACATTAGGTAGTGAGGCAGAAGCGATCGAACAAGTAATGGATGGTTCTATTGAAATGACGACAGTTGCTGCAGATAGTTCTTTCGCTAATACAGTTCCAGAAATGAATGTTTTCGGTATTCCATATCTATTTACAGATGAAGAGCATGTTTATAGCACATTAGATGGAGACATCGGCCAAGAATTATTAGATTTAACAGAAGAACACAATATGAAAGGTCTAGGTTATTGGGAAGTTGGTTTCCGTCACCTGACAAATAACGAAAAAGAAATCAAAACACCAGAAGATGTAGAAGGTCTTAAGATTCGCGTTCAACCTTCACCTGTCTGGGAGGAGCATATGAGAGCACTAGGAGCGAGCCCCACACCAGTTGACTTCAACGAATTATATTCTTCTTTAGACCAAGGTGTAGTTGATGGCCAAGAAAATCCATTACCAACGATTGACTCGATGAAGTTCTACGAGGTTCAAAAATATGTAGCAATGACTGCACACACTTATTCACCTGCAATCGTCGTTATGAACTCAGACGTATATGATGGCTTAAATGAAGATCAGCAAGAAGCTGTACAAAGCGCAGTTGAAGAAACAACTGAATACCACAGAGAAACACTTGCTGAAAAAGAAGAAGAAATCGTTGAAACGCTTAAAGAAAATGATGTAACCATTACAGAGCCGGATCGTGACGCATTCAGAGAAGCTACGAAAGATGTTAAAGACGCATTATCTGAAGAGGTTCCTTCTGATCTGATCGAACGTATTCAAGAATAATAGGTTAAACTAGTCCACACCACTTGATGGCTAGTGGACTAGTTTATTTTAAAAGAGGTGAGCTCTTTTGCTTTTAAAAAAGATAGACGCGATTTTAGTAAAGTCAATTGAAGTTTTGACCGTTTTATTTTTGGCAACTGCTATTGTTGTTACATTTCTTCAAGTCATATTCCGTTATGTACTTTCCAGCCCTCTGAGCTGGTCTCAAGAAGTACTGATGATCTGTTTCGTCTATAGCGTCCTTTTAGGTGCAGCATTGATTATTAATAGTAGAGAACACCTTACTGTGGATCTATTTGAAAATGCTGGTAAAATGCTTTTAACAATTCTTCGTATTCTAGAGTTTATCGTTGTAGGAGTAGTCATTGTCATACTTTTTTACTTCGGTTTAGAGTTAGTATCAAACAATTTCGCTTCTGGACAAACACTAGGATTCTTAAAGATTCAAAAAGCATATGTTTATTTGATCATACCAATAAGTGCATTTCTCATGTTTTATTTTCACATTAAGAAGGTGTTTAGATGATCTGGCTGATAGTATTACTATTCATATTAATTATTTTAAGAATCCCAATCGCGTTCGCCCTAGGTTTTGTTTCGATATTAGGTATCGTTTTAAGTAATACAGATCTTTTAATCAATGTACCTAGAAATATTTTTAATGGTGTAGATAATTTTACTTTAGTAGCCGTACCCTTGTTTATCTTAGCTGGGGAAATCATGACAAAGGGTGGCATTTCACAACGGTTAATCAATTTTTCTAAAACCATAGTAGGACCTTTACCAGGTGGACTGGCTATGGTAGTTGTTCTAGCAAGTATATTCTTCTCCGCTCTAACAGGAACTGCAATCGCTGCAGCTGCTGCTATTGGTGGAATGATGATCCCTGCTATGAATAAAGAAGGCTATGATAGACGATTCTCTGCAAGCCTTGTTGCTACTTCTGCAACGATCGGTCCTATCATACCTCCGAGTATAGTCTTGATTTTGTACGGAGTAATTGCCAGTGTGTCGATCGGTGATTTATTCATAGCTGGAGTGATGCCAGGTGTCCTGATGGGAGTAGGGCTGATGATATACAGCTTCATCATCGGTAAGAAGTACAATTATCGCTCCAGTTCCAGAAGATCAACGCTCAAAGAAGTTTTGACAGGGGCTAAAGATGCTGTATTGGCACTGATCATGCCTGTTATAATTATCGGTGGTATTGTTTCTGGAATTTTTACGGCTACTGAATCAGGTGTGATTGCTGTATTTTACGCAATCATCATAGGTATGTTCGTTTATAAGGAAATTACTTATAAAGATTTCCTACCTATACTTTTAGCTACAGCTAAAACCACATCTGCTATCATCTTCTTGATCGGTAGTGCGTCACTTTTCATTTGGTTCCTTTCATTCAACCAAATACCGAATCAGTTAATTGAGGTTCTAGGTGGAGTTTCTGAGAACCCAATCCTATTATTACTGATTATTAATATTGTTCTGTTACTAGCAGGTACGTTTATTGACACGATAAGTGCTGTTTCCATATTCACACCACTATTTCTACCATTAGTGGTAGGTGCGGGCATCGACCCTATTCACTTCGGTATTATTTTAGCAGTGAATTTGTCTATCGGAATGGTTACACCACCATTAGGTGTATGCTTGTTCGTAACTTCTTCAATTGCAAAAATAAGTGTACCTAAAATGTTAAAGTTTTTATTCCCGCAGGTTGGTATTCTGATTGTTGTTCTACTGATCATCACATACCTACCAGACGTTGTTTTATTCCCTGTGGAATTATTTGAATAAGTGAGGAATCATAAAGTGATGAATCCAAAAGAAGCAAGAGAAATGTTCAGATATAAAATCAGTTCCGAAACTACTGCAAACATGTGTCTGAGCTATCTACAAGCCAATTTGATCACATTACCTTCTCAATACGCTTTCGAATTTCTGTTATTTTGTACTAGAAACCCAAAAGCTTGTCCGCTTGTTGAAGTTATGGAGCGTGGACAAACTACTTCCAAGCTAGCAAAGGACTCGGATATACGAACAGACCTACCCAGGTACAGAATATACAGAAATGGCGTATTTGAAGAAGAAGTGACGGATATCCAGAGTCATTGGCGGGATGATTTTGTCACCTTTCTGATCGGGTGCAGTTTCACTTTTGAAAAAGCTCTACTAAATCAAGGTGTGAGAATGCTTCATCATGAACAGAACAAAGTGGTCCCAATGTATAAAACGAATATCCCTTGTGAGAAAGCAGGTATTTTTTCAGGGAATATGGTCGTTAGTATGAGGCCTCTCCTTCAAGATGAAATTGATGACAGTGTGCGGATAACTGAACGGTTCCAATCATCTCATGGTGGACCCGTACATATCGGTAACCCTCAAGAAATTGGCATTAGTGATTTAGAAAAGCCTGATTACGGTGAGAATGTGGAGTTCGGTTCAGATAGAGTTCCAGTATTCTGGGCGTGTGGTGTCACTCCACAAAATGTCGGAGTAAGCGCAAAGCCATCAATAATGATCAGCCATTCTCCTGGACACATGCTCATTACTGACCAACTAGAGGAATACAAATAATGTGATATAACGTCTGATACATTTTGGTATCAGACTTTTTTTTATTAAACAAGAGTATCTTCAAGTATTAAATGATAACTCCCTACCTATTGAATATGAGAAGAACCTTCCCTTTTTCATATAAATATTTGAGAAAAACTATCGATTTTAAATTATCTTACTTAATTTTGTCAATTTTACAAAAAAACGATCATTAACCTCCATGCATCCTATGTATTTAGCAATTATGCCTATTTCCTTTGAACCTCCTACTTAGATTATAATTTGAAAAACTACAGAAAAGAGGTTATGCATTTGAATAGTGAAATGATTGCCCAAACACTCCGAGTAAACCGTGAACCTTATGGAGGAGGAAATATTTTTGAAGAACTTGATATATTAATAGAAGAAATTTTGCCTGGTGTGGTTTGTCCGAGATGTCAAGTTCCATCAATGAAGGAACAAGATAATGGCGGTTGGTTTTGTGAACAATGTCATACATTTGACGGATCTGCTCACATCGACTCCTTAGTTGAATATTGCTTACTCATCGACCAGTACATCTCCATTGATCAAACTCAATGGTTCCTCCAACTCGATACACCTTCCAATGCGTATCAAATACTTGAATCCCTTTATTTAGAAATCACTGAAACGGAAAAAGGTAGAATGTATGACCTTAAACCTCTCATGAAAGACGAATACTTCGCGATGAAAGATTTTAAAAAGGAAGTGGGAAAGTTATTTTAATAGAGGGGCGCTAAATCAGCTAACATTTGTTAAAAATAAAAAAACTCCCAGCAACTATAAAGTTACTGGGAGAATGTTACTTTTTATTCGTTAACTAATTCCAATTCTACTGAGATGGATTCTTTAGGCTCTTCACCTTGAGTCACATCATATGCAGCTTGAATACCTTCTTCACCGATAATTGTCGGCTGCTGAGCGATCGTTGCTGCCATTGTACCTTCTTCTACGGCTGCAACAGCGTCATCAGTAGCATCAAATCCTACTACCATGACATCCTCCATACCTGCACTTTCTAGAGCTTGTACCGCACCTAATGCCATTTCATCGTTATGAGCGAATACAGCTTGGATATCAGGGTTACCTTGAATGATGTTTTCCATTACCGACAAACCTTCTGAGCGGTCAAAGTCAGCTGGTTGTTGAGCAACGACTTCAATTCCATCTTCTTCATCAACAACGTTATGGAACCCTTCACCACGCTCGTTCGCAGCTGAAGATCCAGGAATACCTTCTAGTTCTACTACCTTACCTTCTCCACCGAGTTGCTCTACAATGTAGTCTCCAGCCATTTCGCCGCCTGATACGTTATTGGATGCGATATGTGTCACAACTTCTCCACCCTCGGCACTACGGTCTACTGTAATAACCGGGATATCTGCATCGTTAGCTGATTCAATCGTGGAGCTGATTGCTGATGAGTCAACTGGGTTGACTACCAATACATCAACGCCTTGCTGGATTAAATCTTCAATGTCATTTGATTGTGTTGCTGCATCATTCTGAGCGTCAACAACTGTCAACTCTACACCTAGCTCTTCTGCTTTTGCTTTAGCACCATCAACTAATGTTACGAAGAAAGGGTTACCTTGCGTGGAAACAGATAAACCTACTGTCGTTTCACCACTATCTTCCCCTTCGCTTTCCTCACCATTATCTGATGCAGGTGATTCTGTAGAACATGCCACTACCAATACCGATAAAACTAATAAAGTGAATAACATCTTTAAGCTTTTAGCCATTTTAATTTTCCTCCTTTAATTTTAGAAACTGGGAATTAACTTAACCTACGATGACTTCTGGCGATCTAGTAAGACAGCTAGTAAGATAACCCCCCCTTTAACAACTTGCTGGTAGAATGATGATACCCCCAGCAGATTCAAACCATTATTCAAAACCCCGATAATAAGGGCACCAACTAGCGTTCCGAATATCCAACCTCTTCCTCCGGATAAGCTCGTTCCACCCAAAACAACCGCTGCGATCGCATCCAATTCATACGTAAAACCCGCGTTGGGTTGAGCTGAGTTCAACCTTGAAGTCAATATGATTCCAGCTAGAGCGGATAAAGCTCCTGTTAAAGAATAAACCCAAATTTTCACTCGATTCACTTTGATACCTGATAAAATAGACGCTTCTTCATTGCCACCTAATGCGTAAACCTGACGACCAAATACTGTCTGTTTCAATACAAAGAATAAAATGAAGAAAACAATAAACATAATGATCACCGGGATAGGAATACCTAAGAAGTATCCACGTCCGATCATTTCAAAGGCTGCGCTATCTGTGAAACCTGATACTGGGCGACCATCTGTATAAACCAAGGTCAGCCCCCTAAATATCGTCATCGTAGCAAGTGTAGCTATAAAGGGTGCCACTTTCCCTTTTGAGATGATAAATCCATTGAAAGCACCCATCAAACCACCTGCTAAGACACCTAGCAACACACCCAAAATAGGGTCAATGCCACTAGCAATGAACCCAGCCGTTAATGCACCAGCCAAAGCTAGTATTGAACCAACGGATAGGTCAATTCCTCCTGTCAAAATGACAAAAGTCATTCCAAATGCCAGCAAAGCAATGATTGTGACCTGTCTTAAAACATTTAAGATGTTTCCAAGGTCTAAAAAGTTAGGACTCATTATACTTAGACCGATAACAATAGCAATCAAACCAAGTAGCGGTCCTAGTTTTTGTAATAAGTTACCGACAGATTGTTTTGACACCTTACTCCCCTCCTGTCGCAGCATGCATAATTTTCTCTTGGTCAGCATCTGCTCGATCGATTATTTTAGAAACGCTACCTTCATGAACAACCATCACTCGGTCACTCATCCCCAATACTTCTGGTAGTTCAGACGAAATCATGATGATACTGACTCCTGCAGCAGTTAATTCATTCATGATTTGATAAATCTCTTTCTTTGCACCAATATCTACTCCACGAGTTGGTTCATCTAAGATCAAAATTTTCGGATTAAGACTTAGCCATTTTCCGATGACGACCTTTTGTTGATTACCACCACTTAGGGACTTTATCTCTTGTTCCATGCTCGAAGCCTTGATATTGAACTTTTTGATCGTTTCGTCTGCCATCATTTTCTCTTTCTTATTTGAAATGATTGATTTGGAAGAGACCTCCCCTAAGTTTGTTAACGTTGTATTTTCACGTACGGTCATTCCTAGGATTAAGCCTTCATCTTTTCGATCTTCAGTTACATATCCAATCCCTGCTTTAATAGCATCGTGAGGACTATCTATTTTCACTTCTTGCTCGTTTATATAAATTTTTCCGGATTTCAGCTTTCTAGCGCCGAATAATGTCTGCATAATTTCAGAGCGGCCAGCGCCCATCAGTCCTGCAACTCCGAATATTTCACCTTTTTTCACTTCGAAGCTGACATTATTGAATACATCCGAGGATAAGTTCTCTACCCTGAATTGCGTATCTCCAGTAGTGACATCACGTTCTGGGAAAAGCTCTCCCAATTGACGTCCTACCATCATCCGGATGATCTCATCATATTCGACACTCTTCACCTCACGGGTGCCTATATATTCACCATCTCTTAAAACTGAAATCCGATCGCAAATCTTGAATATTTCTTCCATACGGTGGGATATATAAACAACCCCAACACCTTGGGAGCGAAGTCTTTCAATCACTTCAAACAGCCGCTCAATTTCACGGTCGGTTAGAGCTGCCGTTGGCTCATCCATTACAATCACTTGAGCATTTGTAGAGATAGCTTTGGCAATTTCAATCATCTGTTGATGACCTACAGATAAAGAACCCGCTTTGGCCATAGGATCTAAGTAAACACCAAGGCGCTCTAAATATTCCTTCGTTTTCTCTCTCATCTTCTTTGCATTGATTACACCCGTTTTCCCATAGGTGATTGGGCGTCCCAGAAACATATTTTCCATAACTGATAGATAAGGAATTATATTTAACTCTTGGTGAATGACTGCAATACCAGCTTCTTCAGATTCTTTAGGTTCCTTGAAACGAACTTCCTCACCTTTTACGAAAACTTGTCCATCATCTCGACTATATATACCAGTCAATATTTTCATCAGTGTCGACTTTCCTGCTCCATTCTCACCTAGGAGAGCGTGTACCTCCCCTGGTAGAACTTCAAGGTTTACACCCTTCAAAACATTGACGGCTCCGAATGATTTTGAAATCCCTTTCATTTCAACTAATGGTTTTTCGCTCATTAAAAGATCACTCCAGCCTGCAGAATGACGTTCGCAAACGGTGTTGCTTCCCCTGTGCGAATGACCGCTTTCGCTTCTTTGCACTTTTCTTTCAATTCTTCGTGTGAAATATATTCGATTTCTTGCTCAGCTAATTGTTCAACGTTCACCTGCAAGTTAGAGTTCTTCATCTTAATTTCATTTGCAAGTGTCATTTTCTCAATAGCCATGTCATCAGAAACTGTTTCTAACGTTTCTATGAAACCAGGCGTCCCTTGCTTCAGCGCTAAGTCGATTCTTTTTACATTGTCCGGTATAGGTAAACCACAATCGGCTATGACGATAGTGTCGGTATGACCCAAACTGGACAATAATGATGAAATTTCGCTATTCAAAATTCCATGACGTTTCATGTTTGACGCCCCTTTCATTCATGAAATCCAACACATCTTCTCGAGTTGGCATTCCGGTTTGTGCTCCCAATTGCATAACTGAAAGAGCACCAGCAGCATTCCCGAATAAACAAGCCTGTTCTATACTTTGACCTGAACTGATCGCGCTCGCAAAAGCACCGTTGAATGTATCTCCAGCCCCAGTCGTGTCAACGACATCCACTGTAAATCCAGGAATCAGGGAAGTCTCCCCCCAAAAAAGCTGAACTCCTTTAGAACCTTTAGTTACAATGAATTTTTCTTTATTATTTTTGAAGAATTCTCTTTTTGCCTCATTGTTTAATAAAATCGGCAATTCATGTTCGTTCGGTGTTATAAAATCTACCTTCCGAAGTATTTCTAAATCGACCTGCTGAGCTGGCGCAGGATTAAGAATGACTTTCACTCCATTACGATACGCAAGCTCTACTGCTTTCTTCACACTCTCTAGTGGTATTTCAAGCTGGACGATAATCGCATCACTGCTGGCGATCACATCCTCTCTTTTCTCAACGAACGTAGGAGAAACTGAATGATTCGCACCAGGAACAACAATAATCGTATTATCGTTCTCTGCTATCGTAATTGATGCAATCCCTGTCGGTTCAGTACTAATTCTTTCAACAAAATCTGTATGTATTTTGTTATGGCGAAAGTTTTCGATCAGAGGATCTGCAAATGTATCGTCACCTATACACCCGATAAACGTCACATCGGAACCTAATTTGGATGCTGCGATAGCTTGATTCGCCCCTTTACCACCTGGAATTGTAGAGAACGACTTACCCAATAACGTTTCACCTTTGGAAGGAAAATGGTCTGTTGCAGTCACCAGGTCCATATTCACACTCCCGATGACAGTGATTTTAGGCTGCTTCATGCTTTTAGACCTCCTTTCTGAAAATGGTCGATTGTCTTTTCATTAATGTGAGTGGAAATAGATTCTTTGTTTCTGATAGGTTTCTTCCTTGAATCATATCTACCAAAGCCATAGCGGCTTTCGTCCCAACATCGAATAAAGGTTGGGAAATAGTCGATAATTCTGGTGATGTCATTTCAGTCAAATCAATTCCATCGAACCCTATAACAGCCACATCCTCTGGGACATGAAGTTCCAATTCTTCAGCCGCTTTGAGAACACCGAGGGCCATCATGTCGTTTCCTGCGAAAACCCCGTCAATATCAGGTTGCTCTTGAAGTAATTTTTTCGCTACTTGTGTTGCAATTTTTTTATCATATTCGCCGTGGACTACCAAGCTCGATGAAAACCATTTTTCATTTCCTACCACATCTACATAACCTTTATAGCGTTCAGTGGCATTCAGCACCTGTTCCGGTCCACGAATATGGGCAATTTTACGGCAACCTATTTCCTTCAAATATTCAGTTGCCATTACGCCTCCTGCTCGGTTATCAACTGAAAAAGAAGGTATATCCCCTTCAATCGGCCTATCCAATGCAACAATCGGCATCGGATATGATTCAACTTGCTCTTTTGTTAGATGATTAGAGACAGCGATGACCCCGTCTACATATTTTTGTTTCATCACATTCAAATATTCCTGTTCCTTTTCAATTTCTTCATCAGAATTGCACAAAATGATTGTGAACCCCTTCTTGTTCAAATAATCCTCCGCGGCTCGGACAAGCATCGGGAAGAATGGGTTTGATATGTCAGGTACGATGAAGCCAATCGTTTTAGACTCTTTTTTAAATAAACTTCTTGCGACTGAATTAGGTTGATAGTCAAGTCGTTCAATCGCTTGTTCTACTCTTTTTTTAGTATTGTTATTCACGTATCCAGATTGGTTAAGCACCCGTGAAACTGTTGCAACAGAAACATTTGCTTCTTTGGCAACATCTTTGATTGTGGTCATAATGAATTCTCCTCACCAAATGTGTAACCGTTTACATTTGTCAGAAAATAAAAAGGGTTTATCTTTTATGTAACCCGTTACACAAAAGTTTAAAATGTATAACCTACTACTGTCAACAGGAAATTTATACAAAAAAATAGCGCCTGCGGACTGGCACATATGTGACAGCGGAATTAGGGGAATTGGCAGGCACCGAAGAAAACTTATTCAATTGGCTACAAATCACTTGCTGGGGTGATCTGTATATTCATAATAAAAGGAAACTGACGAAAAATCTGTTATCTAGTTCACAATAACGAACTTTTTTTAAGAAATTCCTCGAATTTTCTGTAATACAGGTATTTTTTTACTATTTTTGTTCGTTATATCAGCATATTAATAAAACTATCATTATTTTAAGGACTTCCCACTATTTAACGCATATCATATGACAAAATATTCAGATATTTCGTATACTAATTATCACATCGAATAATGGGGGTGAGGTTAATGATCTACAGTAAGTTATGGTACTTATCGAAAATCGGCTTTTTGGAAGCACTACCCTCACCTGCCAGCATAGAAGCGCTTGAACATATTGAACATTCATATTTAGAAAAAAATACGGTTATTCAACGACCAGAGGATCCAGTAAATGAATTATACTTCATTAAATCTGGAAGTATACGCTTTTATACAGTGGATGAGGACGGGAAACAGTTTACATATAGCATGCTCGGTCCCGGTAGCACATATGGGAAGATTGGGTCTTTCAGTTTGGGATTAGAAGAACTCTATGTGGAAACTCTCGAAAAAACTCATCTATGTACATTGAAAGAGGACTCATTTGAGTATCTTTCAGAAAAGTACCCAATTCTACTACAACGAATAGTTTATTTGTTAGGAGAACGACTTCATGAACGTGAGGAGATGATGAAACACTTAGCATTAGGGGATGTTCGGAAGAGATTGATTTATTTATTACAGACGTTATTCAACCGTTATGGGAAGCCAACAAAAAACGATGAATTTTATTGCATCGAATTCCCACTGACCCAACAAGAGCTTTCCAATATGATCGGCGTGAGTAGAGAGGCTGTTTCAAGTACACTAAAGAAGCTATCTAACGAAGGCTTGGTCCGGTTTC
The DNA here is from genome assembly GCF_002844535.1 of Halalkalibacillus sediminis. Classification (NCBI taxonomy): domain Bacteria; kingdom Bacillati; phylum Bacillota; class Bacilli; order Caryophanales; family Bacillaceae; genus Halalkalibacillus; species Halalkalibacillus sediminis. Next base: position 441,127 of record NZ_PJNH01000002.1, on the reverse strand, counting down.
CAAAAAGGAAAAAGATAGAAATTCACAAAGATTTAGCTGAAATAGATCCTCTTCCGGATTATATAAGGGATATGTACACCCCATAAGAATTTGAGTACATGACTTCCAGTCGGTGACTTCCTATCATCGATTTTTTTATTTCGTTCACGCTTTAGAAAGTCACGTCATATTGGTACGGTACTCTTTTGGGGTTTGACCGGTATGTTTCTTGAATTGGTAGGAAAAATAACTAGGTTGAGAGAAGCCCAGAATATTAGCAATCATTGCGACTGAATCGTTAGAGTATCTAAGCATACGTCTTCCTTCTTCTATTCTTGTCATAGTTATATACTCTGTCACCGTCTGTCCTACTTCTTTTTTGAATAGAGTCGACAAATAATTAGGGTGTACATTTACTTGATCCGCTAACCAAGTGAGAGGCATTGGCTCTGACAAATGTTGATTTATTAGACGTATACAATTCTGAACTATTTCACCATACTTCCCGGTTAGATGATTTTGAACAAGTAACAGGCAACGTTTGAAAAAGAACTTTTCTAATGACTTTAGTTCGTCCAAGTTGTTTGTCCGTTCAATTTTATCAATCCATCCATCACTCTCGATGAAAAGGTCTTCATGATCTACGCCTACTTCAGCCATTGCTCGAGTCATAAAAGCGACCGCAATAATCATTCTATTTTTATAACTACGCACTTCATCACCGGCGCCTATATCTACGTGTGGGTAGTCATCGAACTCATCTAAAAGACTCAATGCAGCAGGGTCACCTTTTTTGAATAAATCGAAAAAATGCTTCTCTTCTTCATAGGAATGATGCCGCAGTCGTTCTCTACGATACTTGAGCTTCAATTGCTCTATCTCCTCATTCACTTCTTCAAATGACAAGACCATCTCCCCCCTGACTTATTGCCTAGTATATCAGATAGTACTTTCATATATATAAAAATATACTCGTTATTTCTACTTGCGAAATAGTTTAGTATAATAGGAAAAACAGAAAGTGAGGTTTGGGGCTATGAATAATAAAGAGAAATTACAAGGAATTTTTCAACATTTACACAACAATCCTGAACTCAGTTGGGAAGAAACTGAGACAACTTCATATTTGAGAACAGAACTTGAGAAATACCCATGTGCCATCACTACATTTGAGGACTGTACCGGTTTAACCGCTGATATCGGTTCTGGCAAACCAGTCGTTGCAATTAGAGCAGATATTGATGCACTTTGGCAAGAAGTAAATGGACAGTTACAAGCGAACCACTCTTGTGGACACGATGCTCACATGACCATCGTACTCGGAGTATTTCAACGACTAGTTAATCAATTGGATGAATTCGAAGGAACGGTCCGTTTTATTTTTCAACCTGCTGAAGAAAAAGGTACAGGTGCGTTGAAAATGGTGGATAAAGGGATCGTCGACGATGTTGACTATCTATATGGGATGCACTTAAGACCAATACAAGAACTTTCCTATGGTCAGTTCTCTCCAGGAATCCAACATGGGGCCGCTCGCTTTGTAACAGGTGAAATTATAGGTGAGGATGCACATGGTGCACGCCCTCATTTGAATGTGAATGCGATTCAGATAGGTGCAGAATTAGTTCAGCATATCAATAATACACACCTAGACCCGATGGTGCCTCATTCAATGAAAGTCACTTCATTCCAAAGTGGTGGAAAAAGCACTAATATCATTCCGGGAAAAGCACAATTCGCTATCGATATGCGTGCTCAAAACAATGACTTGATGGACGCGATGATGACGAAATTAGAACAGATCACAACCTTGTTGGCACAGTTACACCAAGTAGAAATCAATTTGTCTATAGGTGCCAACGTAGCTGCAGCCAAAGTCAATGAGGATGCCCTTAATTTTATAGAGCAAGGAATTTTGGATAAATTCGGGGAACAGCGTCTAAGTCCGATGATAACAACAACAGGCGGGGACGACTTTCATTTTTACACAATTGAACGTCCACATTTAAAAGCTTCGATGTTAGGAATTGGGTGTGACCTCCAACCTGGATTGCATCATCCAAATATGACTTTTAATCATGAGTCGATAACGGATGCAGTTGATATTCTGACTTCAACTATATTGAATACTTTAAAACAAACCTAACAAAGCTACCTGAATCGTTGCTGAGTGATTCAGTTTTGATGTAAAAAATACAATTTGCACCCCTAATTGATTGTTAAAACTAATTGTTGGTCTAACTAATCACCTACTAAGTGAGCCCTTACCTCACGATGAAAAGACTTCCGCTATTGGTGGAAGTCTCCTTTTGTTAAATATTAAACTTATATTCCACAGTTGCCTTCATCTCTTTTACAAAAGCAACTAATAGATTCTTCGTTGCCTCAATATCATTCAAATCAACGACCTCTACCGAAGAATGAGCATATCTGGAGGGAATCGATAACACTCCTGTCGGTACGCCTTGGTGCGCCAAGCTTAGCTCACCTGCGTCTGTCCCGATTCCCGGAAAGACTTCCAACTGATGAGTAATCTTTTCTCTCTCAGCAATTTCCACTAAATGATTCCTAACCTTTTTGTTAGCGATTAAACTGAAGTCTAACACCTTGATCCCTGTACCTCCACCAATCGCCAACGTCTGATCCATCATTTCCTCGGGAGTATCGCTTACAGCAGTTGTATCTAAGGCGATAGCGACATCTGCATTCTGCTGACGGCTGGCTACACGGGCTCCACGTAATCCAACTTCCTCCTGAACCGTGAAGACACCAACCATTTCCCCAGAAAAATCGTTTGCCTCCAGCTCTTCAAACGCTTGAATCAATACAGCACAGCCAGCACGGTCGTCAAAAGCCTTACCCATTACTCGATTCTCAGTCAATCGATCGTAATAAGGATGCCAAGTAACCGTGTCTCCCACTTTGACGCCTAGTTCAGCTGCATCTTGCTTAGAGTTAGCACCAATATCAATATATAACTGTTGATGAGACCGTATTTTATTCGGCTCGTCAAATTTTTTCATGTGAGCTGAAATCGTACCAATTATTCCATTACGTAGACCTTTACTTGTGTTTAACTGCACACGTTGTGAAAGTAGAATTCGGTCATCATGACCACCTAGCTTTTCAAATCGAAGCAAGCCGTTCTCTTCTATTTTCTTTACGATAAATCCTATTTCATCCATATGGGCGGCCACAACTATTTTAGGTCCGTCTTTCCTTCCTTTTTTGCGAACAGTAAGATTACCTACCCCGTCAACCTCTATGGAGTCAACTGAATCATTCAAACGTTTAGCTATGTATGTAGCTACATCTTCTTCAAAGCCACAAGGACCATGAATGTTAGTCAAGTCTTTTAATAGATTTTCCAACATCGAATCCCTCCCAGATAATTTATAACCTCTAATATTTTCAATTTTTATTTATTAAACAAAAAGAATCCTCTTAATAGAGAATCCTTTAGTTAAACTATTCTTTTGTAGCTCCTTGTCCGGCACCCCAATCATATGTCTGCTTGTGGATGTCGAAAAGCATATTTGTGTCGATTGAAAGGATTCCATCAATTTGTCCGATTTGTTCACGTATGATTTTGTAGAGGTTCATATTCGTTGAAGTAATTACTTGAGTGAATAAATCATAACCACCTGAAGAACCAGCGATGAAACGAACTTCTGGAATCGCTTCCAATGATTCGACAATTGCATCGTAGCGATGAAAATCGATTTTCAAGCCTAAGAAAGCCACTGTTGGCATGCCTGTCATGAAAGGATTTACTACACCTACGACTTTAATAAAATTATTTTCTGTTAAACGCTGCACACGATTACGAATCGTGCTGGCTGTTGTGTTTAGGATTTCTGCTAATTCAGTGTATGACAAACGACCGTCTTTTTGTAGTAGTTTGACAATATCACTATCTAACTGATCAATTGTAAAGTCTTCTCGTACTTCACCAAACATTTGAGTGACCACCTATCTTTTCAATATTGACTCAACATCTATATTACCATAATCAGCCAAATAAGTCGCTATAAATCTAAAAAAAGACATTCTATTACCATATTAACTATATTTTTCTTCTGATAACGTTTTTAGCTCTTCGATGTTTTCCTTTGTCATTTCACGGCGGCCTTCTTCCAACTCAACGATCATATCGAGAATTTTTTGGGTCAATGTCATGTCCAAACCGAATTTTTCACCCTTCTCAATGACAGGTCCTAGATGGAAGGGTACTTCCGTTTTTCTTTTATGGACGGCAAGATCTCTCCAAATACCGGTTTTGACCTTTTTATATGTGCGAAGTAGCCCAACGATTCGGTCGAATTGTTCATTAATTGCATCCCAATCTCTCTCTTTGCCTTTGGGATAAACTGTGTTCGGTTCCCAGTTGTTGAATCCTAATGGTTCCACTCCTACCTTCTCTGCAACTTTCAATACTTCCGTTGCTACTTCAACAAACATCTCTCGGTTATCAATCGGATCCAATGTGTCTGCCATTTTTTCGTCCACTGTAGCGGTTGCAGTCAAAATCGCACCATACGCAAGCTTACTCCAAAGATATCCATAGATATTATCGGTGACTTCAGCATTACCCCAGGCTTGAAGCCGACGTTCGATTTCAACGATTCGATCGGTTCGAGCACCGTCTAATTCGCCGATATACATAGCTCCGACTCCTCCATATTGAATAAGCCCTGGCTCTTGGTAATCCGCAAATAAATTCACAAAGCTTCCAATTGTGCGTTCTTCTCCGATTATTTCAGCAATAACATTTTCTGTAAGCCCGTTTTGCATCGAAACAACTACGGAATTCTCAGTCAATAATGGCACAATATTTTCTACAGCAGCTTGTGTGTGCTGGGCTTTCACCGCCAGCACTACCACATCAAGCTCTCCACCTTCATCAAGTAACTCATTTACAGTTTTTGCTTTCACATCAACAACAAAAGTTTCATCTAGAGTTTCGATCGCTAATCCTTTATCTTGTATGGCTTTAATATGAGCTTCATTAATATCAACAAGTGTGACATCTTCACCTGCTTTTGCTAAATACGCACCAACCACGCCTCCAATAGCACCGGCGCCAATGAATGTGAATTTCAACTGATCCCCTCCACTTTTTAAAAATTTAAGCTTTTTTAAAGTTCATTGTTGTTATTAGCGAATAAGCGATCACCTATATATGATTTGCCAAAGCAACAATAAACGTTAACAACTCAAAACCTAATATCCTACGTTATAGACTCCTGGTAAATCAAAGTCCACGCCTAACTTTTCAGCCGCTTCTTTCGGCCAGTATGGCTGACGTAGAAGACCTTTTCCAATCGCTACCATGTCTGCTTGACCTTCATCCACAACTTTTGCCGCCACCTCCGGATCTTCCAAGGCGCCGACACTTATAACTGGTACGCCTATTTCCTTTTTTATCGCCTCAGCATAATCAACCTGATATCCAGGATAGACTTCAGGTCTATTCGTAGAATTTCCTCCAGTACTTACATCAAAAGCATCCACACCTGCATCGACAAACTTTTTGAGCATCGGCATCAAGTGGTCCAGACCATAGCCGTCTTCCCCGTGTTCAATTGCTGAAACACGAAGGATTAATGGCATGTCTTCAGGCATTTGACTACGTACTTCTTTTATTACTTCAAGAGGGAAGCGGTCGTATTCTCCATAAATATCATCACGCAGATTACTTCTTGGCGATATAAATTGATGAAGTAAATATCCATGAGCTCCGTGCAGTTCAATCGAGTCAAATCCCGCTTCAACAGCGAGCTTCGTGCTTTCACCGAACTTCCGAACCATCTCCTCGACTTCCTCTATCTCTAGAGCACGTGGAGTGTCCATTTTTTCAGAAAAAGCAATCGCACTCGGACCGACTGTTTCCTCATCTTTGACCGTAGACTTTCTCCCTGCATGTGCGATTTGGATCGCAACCTTAGAACCGTAACTATGACATTCGTCTACGATTCGTTTGTAAGCTGGAACTTGATCTTTGCTCCACAGTCCAAGACAATTTTCAGTAATACGTCCATTAGATTCGACGTTGGTCATTTCAAAGCAAATCAGCCCAACACCTCCAACCGCGCGGCTGACTAAATGTACATAATGCCATTCAGTCGGTGTTCCGTCATTCTTTTGGACTTTATACTGACACATCGGTGACAACATCACCCGATTATTCAACTCTAGTCCTTTTAAATTGTATGGTTTAAGTAATTTCGTCATTTTCTCCACTCCTATAGTAAAATAAAATATCTCTTTCTAGTTCATAAACAGTGTGCAATAATTCATTCATTTTCCGTTTGAGTTTCGTTTTCAGGAAAAATTCATCCTCATTGCCTTTATGCATTTCTACCAAACGATTGAAATCCATCAATGCCGGGACTTTAGGTAAGGCGAAGAGTGTATCATATTCGTATCTACTATCTGCGACATAATTGAACGGAACAAGTTTTCGCGACATCCTCATAGCTAATTGGTTGAACACTTGATCCGATAGATTCGAAGTTGCTTCCTGATATAGGGATTTCACCTTTTTCAGCCGACTCATGATTTCTTCAAAATCAAGTGCATTACCTGCCTTCAAAGACCATTCATTCAAACCTAGCAATATGTCATCAATAGCAGCTGCTTGATCGATTGGCAACTTATTCTCACAAACTATTTGTGAAATAGAGTCTAGGTATACTTCACAATCTCTCTTCAAGTTATCTGGATCAATTTTATCCAACGTATCTTCAACAGTATGCCACCACCAGCCAAAGCCAGCAGACTTTCCTCCGCCGCCGAACATTTTTTCACGGGCATCCAGCTCATCACTCTCTGAAGGAGGTTGTTCAGAAAGCCCCATATATAAAGAAGGAATTCCGACACCCCAAAAAGATTGGTCACCCGCTTTTCCATATCGTTTCCCTTCAAAGTCTTGACCACTTATTTTTTTAACTGATGAAGATGCAACGGATTTCATCTCTTCCATAGTATTTGCTTGAGAAAGAATACTTGCACCTTTTCCACCTACAGAATCGATGTTGACGTGCCCCACACAGTGGTTATGCAATTCTAGCCAGTTTTCATCACAGTATTGGGCCGACCCAGCATATCGACCATGAGAATGCCCCGACCAGAAGGCTAGTCGTAATGTCCGTGAAAGTTCGTCCTTTTTATTAGAAAAAATACGAGCCACTTCTAGCATGGTAGCGTTTGCGGTTCCATTATCCATCGCACCAAAATGCCATGAATCTACATGACCACTGAACAAAAGGAATGTATCATCACCTTTTCCGGGTTCAATATCTACAGTCAAAAGAGGAATCGGTCTGACCCGCGTTTCAACCCTTGTCGTCATTTCTACAAAGGACACCTTTTCAGATAACTCGATCAATCTCTTTCCTGTTTCTTCATTTACTGAAACGACTGGAATCTTCGGTAAGTCTTTCAACTTTTCCGGGGTCGGTGTTCCCCAGACAGGCGATACAATCATCTCATAAGTTAATGAAGTATTGATAAAAATGCAACCAATAAAGCCTAAATTTTGAATTTTTCTGACGACTCCAGGTGTAGCTATTCCATCTATAAGTGCAATACTTTCATAACGATCAGCCGGCAACCTTTCATCCAAATTCTCAGCATCCACTCTGATTAGGCGCCCGTTCCAGCGGTCTGCCGACGGAGCCATTGAGTGGGTAATACATTCGAATGATTCACTATCGCAGGATAAACTAGCACTTCTCGGAAGGCTAATGTAAGCCTGTTGTTCGACAAGATTTGGAAATAACCCGAATGATTCGAGCGTTTCCTTTATGTATTCGAACGCTTTCATTTCGTCTTCTGTACCCGATAAACGTTCATATTGTGCAATCGAAGAAGTGTACTCCATCAACCTATGTTGATCGACTTCACCTATCAAACTTTTTGTTGTCATCCAACCCCTCCTGAGGAATTTATTTCAACTTGTAGTTTATTTTATAAAAAAATTAATAATAAGTGGTTATTTTATATAATTTATCATAAATTCATCATTTAAAGATAATATTTTTCATAAAATCATATATAATTTGTTTTTTTAAAAATATCCCGTTTACATTGTCGAATATTGCGTTTATAATACTTAATTATATTCTTCTAATTAAGAATGTTCAGATAATTATACGGAGGTGGGACAATGCTTGGGTGGACCCTTGGAGCATGGTTGGTAGTCGTAGTCATCCCTGCCATTTTGACGGCGATTCCAATCGTGCAACTTATCAGAGAAAACAAAGCATCAAAGAGAGATGAGCACTATTTCAAACACTACAATTCGGAAGAAGGTGAATTGCGATGAACTTAGCATTAATCGTTCCAATCGTTATTTATTTTCTATTGATGGTCGGTATCGGGGTCTATTCTTTCCGCTTTACGAAAACGAAAGAAGGTTTCCATATTGCCGGAAGACAATTAGGTAGTTGGGTATCAGCAATCAGCTATGCCTTTTCAGGAATGAGCGCTTGGGTCCTGATCGGGTATGTAGGACTCGTATATGCACTCGGACCTTCCGTATTTTACATTTTAATCGGGTTCAACTTGGGTTTCCTTTTCGCTTATGTCGTTATTGCTAAAAGAGTACGTAATTACTCTCAACTACTTGATTCTGTTACATATACAGACTTCTTTGTGAAGAGAGTGCGCGGCAATCCACATATGATCCGTATTATTGCCGCTCTTTCTATCGTAATCTTCATGTCCGCTTACACTGCAGCCCAGTTAGCTGCTGCTGGTAAAACATTAGAGACAGCTTTTGGATTCACCCCTATTACAGCAATCATTATATCTGGAATTGTCGTCACAGCTTATTGTTTGTTCGGTGGACTCATGGGAGTCTCTTTGACCGACTACTTCCAAGGCCTTGGAGTAGTAATTGGAACAGTCATTCTCGGAATCTTCATGGTATCTTTTGCTGGAGGTTGGGGAGAAGTCGTCAGCCAAGCAGCTGAGATCAGTCCGACAATGGTATCGGCCAACATGGGTGCTACAGGTTCAGCATTACTTGGTGCAATTTTAGGTTTCTTAGCTTTAGGCTTGAACGTAATCGGTCGACCGCATGACACGATTCGCTTTTTCGCTTTGAAAAGTTCTGCTGAGGTTAAAAAATCAGCTGCTATCTGTTTAGCAGCCTTAACGATCACTTATTGGGGAGCATTCCTTGTTGGATATGCTGGAAGAATCATCTTCCCAGAAGTTGCCGACCCGGAAATGATTTTCCCGATGGCACTGACTGAACTAGTCCACCCGATCTTCGGTGGAATTTTGTTAGCAATCTTTCTTGGACTTCTCATGTCTACCGCTGACTCACAATTACTATCAGCTTCTTCAACTTTAACAGAGGATATTTATTCGAAATATTTCAATCGTTCTCTGACAGAAAAACAGAACGTCATGATCACTCGTATCGTCGTCATCATCATCGGAATCATATCTACCATTGTAGCTGTGACGACACCCGAGTCCGTATTCTGGCTCACTGTCTACGCTTCCGCTGGACTTGCAGCGACCTTTGCACCGGTGTTGATTTTGTCACTTTATTGGAAAGGGCTCACGAACGCAGGAGCAATGGCAGGAATGCTTGCAGGTTTATTAGCAGTAGTGATCTGGTACCAGGCAGGTTTGAGTAGTATTGTCGTTGAAGGAGTACCAGGATTCGTAGCTTCCTTCTTTTTCGCAATAGTCGTAAGTTTGTTTACGAGTCAACCACATAAACAAGAAATCAGCCGAGAATTAGAAAAAGTAGCATATGTATGGAAATAATAATATTCGAGGAAAGCAGTCGCACGAGAGCGGCTGCTTTTTTGATGCGTTGCTAGCTTATTACGGATAAACGATTACAATTCAGCATATTTTTAACAATTATTAAGGAATAATATTTCCTTACATTTTCTTCTATTAAATTCAATACTATTAAAATAGCAACATTTCTTTCATCTATTATCCATTTCATGTAACATGTTTTCTATATAGTTGCAAAATCAGTCGACATTTTGCACTAATTTATGTAAATTTTGATGTTTTTTGTTTAAAAATTATCAACTCTACAAAACTAAATTAATAGGAGAGATTTCAGCATGGCTTGGTATTTAACATACATGATCGTCTATTTTTCGTTCATGTTCGCAATGGGATTCTATTATTTCACTAAGGTAAAGACGTACGACAATTACCTAATCGGTTCATGGAACATGGGTTTCTGGTCAATTGTTGGTACGATTGTTAGTACATGGTGTGGCGCAGCCGTATTCATCGGTTGGGTTGGCATGGGTTTCACCGTTGGGCTTTCAGGATTTTTCAAATTCGCCCTACCAGGAATTATTTTCTGTTTAATTCTTATTCTATTATTCGCAGCGCCTTTAAGAAGACAACGCTTATACACGCTCGCTGATTTATTCGGTGAACGATTCGGTGGTAGAACTGGGATAATTCCTTCGATTCTATCAGCTATTATTTACTCTGTACCGACACTTGCACTACAAATCGTTGGTATGTCTACTATTTTTAACATCGCGCTTGGTATGGACTTCAGTACTGGAATCTTTCTATCATTCGTTCTCATTTTAGGATTCACTATATTAGGAGGTTTGCCAGCTACTATTATTACTGATGCCATCCAATCAGTAGTAGTTGTCATTGGTATCGTCATTCTATTCGTAGCCAGTGTCATGTACGCAGATGGCTTCGGAGCTATTTTGGAAAATACTCCTACTGAATATCTGAGCCCAGTTGGTCCTTTCGGGGCAGGAGAAGTGTTATTATATGCACTTTCCGTCGGGCCATTCTATATGATTTGGCAGTCGACTTGGCAACGTATCTTCGCTTCAAAAAGTGAAAAGGTTGCAAAAAGTGCGGGAACAACCGGCTTCTTGATTGCCGGAGCGATATCAATTTTACCATTCACGATCGGGGTCATAGCTAGACAATATGTCCCTCTTGATATGGATCCAGACCTACTATTCTCATATGTAACAGCTGAACTATTACCGCCAGCAGTCGGTGGTATCGTACTAGTCGGTTTACTTGCTGCGCTTATGACAGGTGCGAACTCATTCATTCTACAAGGTAGTTCGAACCTAACTCGTGACCTATACCAGCGTTTGATGAAACCAGGGGCAACCGATAAACAATTGATGTTCACTTCTAGGTTGACCGTTGTAATCATTTCAGTTCTCGGTCTGATTGTGGCCTACGGATTAACCGACATTGCATCAACCTACCGATGGGCACTCAGACTGTCAGCAACCGTATTACTTTTCCCATTCCTAGCAATCATGTTCTGGAAACGGGTAACTAAAATCGGGGCACTTGGAAGTATGTTTATTGCATTAATAGGAACCCTGCTGTGGCCATGGTTGAACATTCCGATTAACCATACCATTTTCGGATTCCTACTATCTATTTCAAGTTTGATCATCATCAGTTTATTGACACAACACGATAAGACGGAACAAATTCGCGCTGTATTTTGGAAAGATTTGAACTCTGCGAAATTTGAACCCCAACAAAAAGGAGACTAACAATGACTGAAGCAGACTTATTGATCACAAATGCGAATATTTTAACGCTTGATGAAAAAAATACAATCGCGCAGTCTGTTGCTATAAAAGACGGAAAAATTATTGGGTGCTGGCTTGAGTCAGCTCCCTCCCTTTCTGCACAAGAAACAATCGATCTTAACGGAAAAACATTAATTCCAGGATTTATTGATACGCATAACCACTTATTAATGTACGCACAGTTCCGAAAGCAGGCTGATTGTAGCACCCCACCAAACGAATCTATTGCAGATATTTTGGAACGGGTTAAAGAACAAGCCGAAGTTACTGATGAAAAAGAATGGATTCTCGGACGGGGTTACGACAATACTTTATTAAAAGAAAATCGTCACCCTACTCGCGAAGAACTGGACTCAGTCGTATCGGATCGCCCAGTCTTTTTAAGACATATCAGTGTCCATTTCGGTGTCGCCAATTCAAAGGCGCTGGAGATAGCTGGAATCGATCAAAACACAAAAGATCCTAAAGGTGGACACCTTGGTAGGTATGAGAACAGGCAACTAGATGGGGTCTTTCATGAATTGCCAGCACTAGAACTCATTCAAAAGCATATACCGACTCCGACTACTGATGAACTTGCAGAATATATTGGTGAGGCGACAGAGGATTATTTGGTTGAGGGGATTACCACTTCTTCAGATGCTGGAGTTGGTTTGGATTATGGTGCAAAGGAATTCGACGCACACATCCAATCACTTAAAAAAGGTGTCAACCCTTTGCATATGAGGTTCTTGGTTCTTCATCACCTACTAGGGAAAAATGGACGTTTTGAAGAATATTCAGCTTCACAACTCGATGAACTTATCAGAAATGAAACTAACGGGCGAGCACGCCTGGACAGTGCAAAAATGTTTCAGGACGGCTCTATACAAGGACTAACTGGAGCTCTACGCGAACCTTATTATAGTGATGAGAACTTATACGGCGAGCTCCTTCATGATCAGGAAGACTTCAACCAAGAAATATTCGATCTTCACTCTAGGGGCTTTAGAATAGCGACCCATGGGAACGGTGACCGCGCAATCGGTTCCATTATCGAAGCTTATAAAAATGCTTTAGAAAAACAACCGAAGAAGAATCACCAACACCGAATTGAACATTTACAAACGGCAAGCGAACAAGACTTAGATACTATGAAAGAACAAGGCATCATCGCCTCTTTCTTCATTAATCATGTATTCTATTGGGGTGACAGGCACAAGAATATCTTTCTTGGACCAGAGCGTACAGCACGATTGAATCCATTGAAAGATGCCGTTGATAGAAACCTATTATTTACTTTACACTCGGATTGCCCGATTACACCTATTTCCCCACTATTCAGCATTTGGGCTGCCGTCAACCGACAATCGAGAAATGGTGAAGTATTAGGTGAGGAGCAACAGATCACACCGCTTCAATCCTTAAGATCAATGACCATTGATGGGGCCCGGTTGAATTTTGAGGAAGATGAAGTTGGAAGCATCGAGGTTGGCAAGCGAGCAGACTTCGCAGTGCTGAGTGATGACCCTACAACCATCGATCCGATGAAAATCAAGGATATTGAAGTATTGAAAACCATAATTGATGGAAAAGTTGTTTTTGAAAAGTAATATATTCTTTAAGATAAAGTGTTGATTAAAAAACCACAAGAAAAAAAGGAAGCCGACTCATTAGAGTTGGCTTCCTTTTTAATCTAATTGGCTACATGAATTTCGCACGATCAGCTTGTGAGGGATCGTAATTCTTTTAGGAAGAACTTTTTCTTCCCCTAAAATTTCGAATAAGCATTCCGCCGCTTCATATCCTAACTGAAATATATTGATATCGACTGACGTCAATGATGGAGTTGCTAACTCAGAAAATATTACGTTATTAAAGCTTACAATAGAAATATCTCCAGGAACATCCAGCCCCATTTCATCTAAGCGACTAGCAATACCGAAAGCCATGACATCATCCGAAACAACCAATCCAGTTGGTGGTTGTTCAAGGTTCATGAGCTCTTGAATCGCGTCACGTCCACCTTCTTGCAAGAATTCGTGGTGAACTATATAGTCGTCCACCATGTCTATGCCCTGACTCATCAATGCCTTCTCATAGCCCGCAATACGTTCGATCGTAACGACAAGCTCCATCCCACCACCAACAAAGGCGACTTTTTCATGACCTAACTCAAGTAAATGCGACGTAGCATCAAAAGCGGCTTTTTTATTATCATTATCGACGAAAGTGATTTCTTCTTCATGTTCATAAGGCTTACCAATGACGGTAAAAGGAAATTTTTTCTCCAATAAATAGTCCATCATCTGATCGTCCACTGCAGAGTATAAGAGAATCAACCCATCGACCCTTCTACCTCGGACAATGTCGCAAACTCCCTCGAAGATTTCCTCTTGAGAATCACCAGTGGTCATATATAGCCCGTATTTTTTCTCATGGGATTTCGTACTGATCCCACGAATAACTTCTGGGAAAAACGGGTTTTGGAATACATTTTCAGCCGAACTTGGCATCACTAAACCAATTGTCTGCGTACTCTTACTGACGAGACTTCTTGCTGTATAATTCGGATGATACCCAAGTTCATCCATTGCTTTCCTCACGATATCTTTTGTTTTGCTACTAATTCTTGGATTATTCGCAATAACTCTGGAAACCGTAGAGGGTGCAACCTTCGCTAGTTTAGCTACATCTTTTATTGTTGGTGTCATGAGAAATACTCCTTGATCTTGAGAAAGACTTGGCTTATCGCCAAGTCCTAATGGCGATAGCCTTTGTTTTTCACATACTTTAAACCTTTAACAAAGTTAAACATTCTTAAAGGATAAGAAAAGCGCAAGCGCTCTCTTATCAATTTTTCAATTGAGAACTTATTGATTAGGAAGAGCGCTCAAGCTAAACAATTATGTGCCAAACTTTTATACTATCTTACCTATTAAAAAGATTTGAAGGTTCAACCCCGAAGGTTCTTACCTTATCTTTCAATTTCGATTCAATTGCTTGATCGTTAAAACTAATATCCAAATCAGAGTCTTCAGAATGAACGACGAACTCAACGAGTTCCCAAGTAGGTTGAAAAGCATCTTTTATAATATGGGATTGAATATCTAGCTTTCCATTTTCCTTACGAATCACAAGTTCACATTCAAAAAACTTACCATCATTATACTCGAAAGTACGCCCATCATCTTCATACAACTTATACGATGAAGAATCCTGACCTGGGTAAACATGAACGGTCAAATTCTTAGACGGTTTAGCAGTTGATGAAGTAGCATCTAACTCAGGAATAACCGCACCTTGCTTGATGAAGATCGGCAATTGGTCCAATTCAGCATGGATGATATGTTTTCGAGAGCCTTCAAATGTCTCATCAGTCCAGTAGTCATACCATGTTCCTTCTGGTAGGTAAACCAAACGATCCTTGATTCCTGGACGTAAAATCGGTGCCACTAACACACTTTCTCCAATCATGAATTGGTCGAAAAGCTTATACGTTTCCTGATCGGATGGATATTCCATATACATCGGTCTCATCACCGGGACACCAGTTTCACTAGCATCTTTGAACAATTTATACATGTGTTGCATCCATCTGTAACGAAGTTTGATATATTTACTTATTATCTTCTCATATTTTTCACCAAATGCCCACGGTTCTTGACGAGCAAACCCAAGTGCACTGTGGTTTCTAAAATAAGGTGTGAAGACCCCGAGTTGTGTCCACCTTGCAAGGAGCTCTCCATTGGAGTCGTGAGCAAACCCACCGATATCAGCGCCTGAAAATGGAACTCCAGATGCGCCAAGGTTCAGGCACATCGGAATGGCCATCTCTAGATGTTCCCAAAAACTCCGATTATCACCCGTCCACACTGCCGCATAACGTTGAATTCCTGAATAGCCTGCCCGTGTTAACAAGAAGGGACGATTGCCATCTAACTGGTTCACTAGACCTTCATATGTACCTTGCGCCATCAAATTCCCATAAACATTATGAACTTCTATGTGCAAACGGTTCTTCTTGTCACCACGATGCATCACATCAGTATCCATTGTTTTCGTTTCATTGAAAACAGCAGGCTCATTCATGTCATTCCATATTCCTTCAATGCCAAGATTCGTATAAAATTGGTGTTTGTCTCCCCACCATTTTCTCGCTTCGGGATTTAGAAAGTCCGGAAAAGCACTTTTTCCTGGCCAAACATCTCCAAAAAAGATATTTCCCTCTAAATATTTACAAAATAGACCTTTCTGAACGCCTTCTTGGTAAATCGAGTACTGAGCATCAGCTTTCACACCAGGATCAACAATCGGTACGACTCTTACACCTTGCTCATCAAGCGACCGGATCAATTCTTTAGCTTGAGGAAAACGATCTTCATCAAAAGTGAAAACACGATATCCTTCCATATAGTGAATATCGAAATGAACAGCATCAAGTGGGATATCTTTTTCCTTGAAATTTCTTACCAGCTCTTCAACTTCTTCTTTTGATTCATAGCTATAACGAGATTGGTGATATCCAATTGCCCATTTAGGTGGTAATGGCATTCTTCCAGTCAACGAAGTATACTGCTCAACGACTTTCTTAGGAGTTGGACCTGCAAGAATATAATAATCTAGTTGACCACCTTCCGAGTGAAAGGAATACTTACCTAACTGTTCAACCTCCATATCGAAAGTCGTCCGATATGTATTGTCAAAAAATATTCCACTTGCCAACCCTCTTCTTAAAGTCATAAAGAAAGGAATCGACTGATATAAAGGGTCTGTTTCAGGGTTATGAGGAGCATAAACATCACTATTCCACATCGTTAGTTTTTCCCCACGCTTATCTAGAAAGCCTGATTTTTCACCGAAACCGAAATAGTGATCTTCTTCATTCGCATCTTTGTAACAAATGACACCCTCTTTTTTGCCAACAGCCATTCCATCGTCCGTTTCTGATACTAATAAATTTCCTTTCATATCAAACGCACTTACTCGGAATGGGTGCTTTGAAATGGTCAGTTTCATATAATCTGTCGATGCTTCAACCTTTTCTGGGCTATCGTCAATATGTACTTTTATATTTTCTGGCGCCTGATCAACGGCGAAGCTCTCCTCAAGAAGTGGTTCCTCTTGAGGATTCATGATGATTCGAACAATATCATTCTTATAAAACAGGACTGATATATAGCCTTGTTGGCACTTGAATGATAGCTTTTGATCGCTGATGTCAGTCGAGAGAACATCACCAATATCGTAAAAGCCTTGTACGTTGTTTTCTGGATCATTTCCTGGATGGATTGCAAAGCTCGTATCTTCCATGTCTTCACCTACTTTTGTTAGTCGTTTGTTTGTTTTTTTACCCTTTAGTTCCTCCAGATGTTAAACCGGAAATCAAGTAACGCTGCAGAGATAAGAATAAGATGGAGATCGGTATCGCAATCAGAACAGCTCCTGCTGCGAATTTAGTGAACTCCGCACCGAAGTTGTTAGCTACCATATCGTAAAGTCCTACTGCTAACGTATAATTACTTTCACTTCTCAAAATTACTCTTGCGAGAATGAAGTCGGTAAATGGCGTAATGAATGCGAACAACGCTATAACCGACAAGATCGGTTTAACTAATGGCAATATGATACTCCAGAAAATCTTGAAGTGACCTGCGCCATCCATTTTCGCTGATTCATCCAATTCTTTAGGAATTGTTTCAAAATAACCTTTTGCTAACCAGGTATTCATCGGTAACAATCCACCAACATAAATCAAAATCAGTGCGATGTGTGTATCGATTAGTCCTGAAACAACAGCCAATACATAGATCGCGATCAATGCTGCAAAGTTGGGGATCATTTGTAAGATTAAGAACGTCATCAATCCATACTTTCTACCAACGAATCGATAACGCGAGAACGCATATGCCATGAAAGCGATCATGGCAACGGTGATAATCATGGTTAAGAAACAAATCTTCAACGTGTTCCAATACCAAATCAAATAATCACTTTTTTCTGGATCGAATAACTCTTTGTAATGCTTGAACGTTGCATCCTCAGGAAACATACTCGAGCCAGATAAACTGTTCCCTGGATTCAATGAAGAGCCGAAGACCCATAGTACAGGATAAAGAATAACGACCATCACCATGAAGATAACGAAATATGTTATTGTCAGTCTGATCCACTTACTCGTTTTCATATCCATTTACATCATATCCTCTTCTTGAAAAGCTTTAGTTCTTCTGAATTGCCAAATCGCAACAGTGATAACGATCAACGAAAGAATCATTGTGATAGCTGCAGCCTTTCCATATTGTGACTGCTGCAACGTCAATTTGTATATCCACGAAATCAAAATATCAGTTCCGCCAGCATTTTGCCCTGGAACAGCAGGGCCACCTCCATTAAATAAGAAGATGACATTGAAGTTATTGAAATTGAATGTATATTGCGTAATCATGATTGGCGCAGTTGCATACATAACAATCGGGAACGTAATCTGTTTGAATTTCTGCCACATGGAAGCGCCATCGATTGTTGCTGCTTCAAACAAATCATTCGGAATCGATTGAAGTACACCTGTCACCATTACAAATATGAATGGGAACCCTAACCAAGACTGAATCATGATCAATGCGAATTTCGTCCAAAAAGGATCAGTCAACCAAGGAATAGGATCCATTCCTAAAAAGGCTAGTATGTCTGTGTTGATTGCACCGAATGTATTATTGAACATTCCTGCAAACACCAAAATAGAAACGAACGCTGGAACCGCCCAAGGTAAAATAAAAATAGTACGAATTGTCTTTTTGAACCTTAGCTCTTTCTGATTTACAAGAACAGCTAAGAATATCCCTACAGCTATTTGCAAAGTAGTTGCTAGGAAAGTCCATACAATCGTCCAAGAAAATACATTTAAAAATGTATTACGCCATATATCCAACTGGAAAAGCTCGATATAGTTTTTAAAGCCAACCCAGTCGACCAGGTTCGCTGGAGGCGAATTATTCGCGCTATAGTTCGTAAACGATAATAGAATGACAAATAAGATCGGAAAAATAACTACGAATATTAATAACAGAAAACCTGGAGTAATCATTAAATAAGGAAAGCCAGAATCAACCAAATTGTGATATTGCTTTGATACAGACTGAATTTCTGTACCTTCGTCCCGACGTTTACCATTTCTGTAAGCATCCAATAGATTCAAAGCATAAATACCTAACCCTACAACAGTCACCAATAAAGCGATGATACCTTGGACCATCAAAAAGATTGAATGGTCTTCCATCGGAATTGTACCTAAAGTGATCAAACCCCAGTAACCGATGTTCAGTAGGTCATAAAACACTGCAAGGAATGAGGCCCCCAGAATGAGAAAAAAGAAGCCTTTTATGTATTGTTTGTTATAAAATTGTCCAGCGCCAGGAAAGATTGATAAATACAGCGCTACTTTGCGATGATTCGTTTTCACTTCATTTCCTTCCATCGGGTAACTTCCTTTCTGAACACCTAAAAGATTATGTATAAATGATCAGCAGTGCATAAGCATTTAAGCTCGTGCACTGCCAATCTTTTTATTGACTATTATTGATTGGTTTCAATGTTTGTTTTGATTGTATCTACCGCTTCATTTAAAGCTTCTTCAGGAGTTTGTTCTCCTGTTGCAATCAACTGTAATGCACCTGCCATCGGTTCCCAAACGTGACCCATTTCAGGAATGTTCGGCATTGGTACGCCACGCTCTGATTGAATCGCAACTGCTTTTGATACTGGATCATCTGCAATTACAGGATCCTCAATCAATGATTGAACTGGAGGGATTTCCCCTACTGCTTCGAAACGAGCTTTAGAGTTTTCTTTGTTTGCAATGAATTTGATGAACTCAGTAGCCCATTCTTTATTTTCAGAATAACCACTTACGTTCCATGATTTTACCCCCACAAATGTCTGAGGATATTCACCATTCGGAAGTTTAGGCATTGGTGCTGCACCGTAATCGATTCCAGCATCACGAAGACCTTGAACTGCCCATGGTCCATCCATAGTTGCTGCCACCTGGCCGTCTTCCATTAAACCTGTCTTCGTAGAACCACCACTTTCACCGATGATTCCTTCAGGGAATAAACCTTCTTCGTACCACTTTTGGATGTATTCTCCACCCTCGATGGCACCTTCAGTATTTAACCCTAGTGACATTGGATCCATTGTTCCATCGTTTTCTTCAAATACATATCCGCCATAGCCGGCTAAAATGGAATGAGCGAAATAATAGTTATCGAACAGTGCTAGAAAAGCGTACTTCCCATCACCATTGAATTCCTGAGACATTTCGTATAGCTCTTCCATTGATTCAGGGGCTTCTTCCATATGTTCTTTATTGTAAATTAACACTGGAGTTTCAGTCGCTTTAGGAATACCATAAGTTTCACCTTCAAACGTCACTGCTTGGACTGAAGAATCAGTATAAATTCCAAGTGTTTCGTCATCAACGCTGATTGGATCAACCAAACCTTCTTTTGCCATTTGCCCAATTTGGTCATGAGGTAGAGTCAATACATCTGGGCCAGTTCCTGCAGGGCCATCAAGACGTAATTGTTCTTTTTGTTTTGTAGCCATTTCTAATTCAGATACTTCGATTTCGATTCCATGCTCTTCTTCAAAAGCAGCAATCGCATCTTCAATACCGACAGATTTTTCCTCGTCCGCCCAAACCACTAATTTTTCAGGTTTTTCAGCTGAGATTCCGTCACTTGATTCTTCCCCACTATCATCAGATGTTTCTTCAGAATTCTCACTTTCTTCCGTGTCTTCTGTATCGTTCGACTCTGAATCATCAGAAGATTCACGGTCAGGTCCACATGCTGCTAAAACTAACACCATGGACATAATGATACCTAACAGAAGTAACATACGCTTGTTCAACATTTCTTTTCCCCCTTGATTTTAATTAAGTGCGTTCGCTCATTGATTATTGCTTGGTTATGTAAATTGCGCAACCGTTTGCACAAATTACAAAAAATAAATAACGCCTTGTTCAAGAAGTTACGTTCCAATTTCTTCAATGAAAGCGTTTGCACTAATTATTCTTATTAAATCATTTACAAGCAACTTATGCAATATGATTTTTCAAAAAATTCAATCCTATAAATCGGCTGAACTTCCGCAAGCACCATCAACACTGGCCCGAAACATCTTATTGAATTATCAAAAAAATTATGGCATGATGATACGAAGTGAAAACGGTTGCACAAAATTAATTAACTTGGAGGTAGTATTATGCTTAAAGAAGCGATTCATCATCGCCCGAAAGATAATTATTCCTATGCTTATGATAAAGACACCCTGCACATCCAGCTTCGAGCCAAAAAAGGTGATTTGAACGAAGTTACTTTGATTCACGGAGATCCTTTCGAATACTACGAAGATAAACCCGTGCTTCACCATTCAGAAATGCGCATTATTCGCCATGACGAGTTCTTTGACTATTGGTTTATTGCAATTGAACCGATCAGGTATCGGACACACTATCTTTTTTCCTTGAAAGATCATCATAACGAACAAGTATATTTTGCAGAAAAAGGGTTTCTTCAAGAAATTCCTTATGACATTCCGACAGCTTACTTCAAATTTCCTTTCTTGAATGCGGTAGATGTGTTCCAAGCCCCGGAATGGGTTAAAAACACCGTATGGTATCAAATTTTCCCTGAACGTTTCAATAATGGAGATGAAAAATTGAACCCTCCTGGAACCCTAGCATGGGGAAGTACAGAACCAGAGTATGACAACTTTTTTGGTGGTGACTTTGAAGGAGTCATCCAGAAGCTAGATTACCTGAAGGAATTAGGAATCAACGGAATCTACTTCACTCCTATTTTCAAAGCAACAACGAACCACAAGTATGACACGATGGACTATTTCGAGATCGACCCTCAGTTCGGAGATAAAGAAACATTCAAGCGCCTGGTAAAAGAATGTCATAATCGCGACATCAAGGTGATGTTGGACGCCGTATTTAATCATAGCGGTTATTATTTCGAACCGTTCCAAGATGTCGTTGAACATGGTCAGAACTCTAAATATGTCGAATGGTTTTACATCAACGAATTTCCACTTAAAACAGAACCAATCCCGAATTACGATACCTTTGCTTATGAGCCGAAAATGCCAAAACTTAATACAGAACACCTTGAGCTGAAACGTTATTTATTAGATGTTGCAAGATATTGGGTGGAAGAGTTCGATATTGATGGATGGAGGTTAGATGTAGCCAATGAAGTTGATCACCAATTCTGGAGGGAGTTCCGTCAAGAAGTCAAGCAAGTTAAAGAAGATGTTTATATTCTAGGAGAGATTTGGCACGACTCGATGCCTTGGCTGAGAGGAGACCAATTTGATGCAGTCATGAACTATCCGTTCACCGAAGCTTCTCTAGATTTTTTCGCAAGAGGAAACATGAACTTAGGACAATTCAAAAACCAAATCAATCATGTGATGGCCTCCTACCCTCAGAACGTCAACGAAGTAGCCTTTAATTTGTTAGGAAGCCACGACACCCCTCGCCTGTTGACGAGGTGTAATGACGATGTTCAATCAGCCAAACAACTGATGCTCTTTCAGTTGACGTTTGTCGGAACGCCTTGTGTTTACTATGGAGATGAGATTGGTATGACAGGCGGCCAAGACCCTGGTTGCAGAAAATGTATGGAATGGGATGAATCGAAGCAGGACCTTGATTTATTTCACTTTGTACAGAACTTGATTCAATTACGAAAAGACGAGAAATCTTTGCATC
Source organism: Halalkalibacillus sediminis (assembly GCF_002844535.1). Lineage (NCBI taxonomy): Bacteria > Bacillati > Bacillota > Bacilli > Caryophanales > Bacillaceae > Halalkalibacillus > Halalkalibacillus sediminis. Next base: position 418,801 of record NZ_PJNH01000002.1, on the reverse strand, counting down.
CTGCTAGTAAATTTAGATTTCTAACCTTGGAAGCACAACCAAGAATAGTCTCATACGAACGTTCAACTGAAGACGAATCGATCATTGTTGTCATAAACCCAGACGATGATGAAAAAGTGGTTGAACTTCCTTATTCTCACTCAGATATTTTGATAAGTGAAGGCTGCCAAATCAATGAAAAACGTTTAACTTTAGGTGGAAAAGGATTTACAATAATTAAGGAAACTTTCTAAAATATTCTCAATTTCGGCAAAAAATCTAGTATGATAAAAGGTACAATATTTTTTCAAAAGGAGAACTAGTATGCTGACCGTACAATATTCGGGCAATATGAAATCTTTATTTACAAAAGAACACAGAAACCAATTGCAACAGATCCATCAAAATATATATGAGAAAAAAGGTGAAGGCTCAGACTTTTTAGGCTGGGTGGATGCTCCTTCTAAAACGAATGAGGAGCTAGTTAACCAGTTGATAGAAACTGCTGAAACAATCAGAAAGCAATCACAGGTACTAATAGTGATCGGGATCGGAGGCTCCTATCTCGGGGCACGTGCAGTGATTGAAGCGATGAACCCCTATTTTCAAAAAAATGATGTAGAGGTATTGTTCGCTGGACATCAAGTGAGTGGGGCCTATTTAAAAGAATTGATCGAGTATATCGATGACAAAGATGTGTCTTTGAATGTTATCTCGAAATCAGGCACAACGACCGAACCAGCCATGGCTTTCCGCTTCTTGCAAAAATACATGGAAGAGCGTTACGGAGATGAAGCATCTTCTCGCATTTTTGCTACAACGGATGCTGAAAAAGGCGCCTTATTGAAAGTCGCTGAAGAAAAAGGTTACAAACGTTTCGTCGTACCGGATGACATTGGTGGTAGATATTCTGTTTTCACTCCGGTCGGCCTTCTTCCGATCGCAGTCGCAGGTTATGATATCAAAACATTATTAGCCGGTGCTAAGGATGCTGAAAAAGAGTTAGAAGAAACGTTACTTGAAGACAATCCCGCTATCCAATACGCTACCATCCGTCATTCAATGTATGAAGACGGTCTGACCAACGAAGTGTTCGCTTCGTTCGAGCCGAAGCTTCATTACATCCAAGAATGGTGGAAACAATTATTCGGGGAAAGCGAAGGTAAAGATGGTAAAGGCATCTTCCCTGTTTCCGTGACGTACACGACCGATTTACACTCACTTGGACAATACATCCAAGATGGAAAACGGAACTTGTTTGAAACATTTTTGATGGTAGATCAAGTGGATGAAGACTTGAATTTAATTTCTTCTGAGACAGATGAAGATCAGCTGAATTATATTGCAGGGCTTTCTTTACACGAATTCAATGAGGTCGCTTACAAAGGAACATCAGAAGCTCATCTATCAGGTGGAGTACCACAAGTGACAATTCGCCTACCGAAAATCGATGAATATAACATAGGGTATTTATTATATTTCTATATGTTGACCTGTGCCTACAGTGGTTATTTGCTTGGCGTTAATCCTTTTGACCAGCCAGGTGTAGAAGCTTATAAGACGAACATTTTCAAACTGTTGAAAAAACCAGGTTACTAGGAAAGTACAAGTGACCTGTTAATCAACATACCCATCGAAAACCAACTTAACACAGTAAAAGCGCGTGAACTCTAACCAAGAGCCACGCGCTTTTTTATTCCGGCAAAACTAATAATGCCGCACCTAAAATTCCAGCTTCATTACCGAATGAAGCTAATTCGATATCTAAATCATTCAATAGCAGTGGTTTCACTTGATTCATCAAGTCATCCATCCAATAGGAAGCTGACTCTGACACACCGCCACCAATGATTACAGCATCCATATCGAGTGCTGCCTGTAGTGTACTGATAATCACTGCTAGGTCAAAAGTGAACTCTTTTACAACTTTTGCTGCTTGTGGGTCCTCACTTGCTTTAGGGAATAATTCAAACGGACTCAATTCGAGACCCGCTTCTTTAATCCGACGTTGGATCGCTGTGCCAGACACGTATTGCTCATAGCAACCATTACGCCCGCAAGAACATTTCTGTCCATTCGGGTAAAGGATCATATGACCGATTTCACCGGTGCCACCATTCGGCCCGCCGGATAAGATTTCATCATCAATGATAATTCCGCCACCAAGCCCAGTGCCTAACGTCAGACATACCATCCGTTCATACCCTCTACCTGAACCGAACTTCGCTTCAGCAAGCGCCGCACAGTTGGCATCATTTTCGACTTCAACACGTAAGTTCGTTGCCTTCTCCAATTGCTTTTTCACTTCAGTGCCTGTCCAACCAGGTAGCGTTTCTGACATATATATGATTTTGCCGTTCTTTGCGTCGACGAACCCTGCTGTACCAATCCCAATCGCTTCAATTTCAGGGTAACTTTCAATTAAACGCATGACGTGGTGTTCTAACAATTCATAAAGTGGAAAAGTAGTTTCCACTCGCTCATCTACATAAACCTTCCCTTTCTCATCGACGATCCCGAAACGAATTTTCGTACCGCCAATATCCACTCCTAGTACTTTCATCATTTCAACCCCTAGATTTATTGTGAGAAAAACTTGGCTTCTCACCAAATCCTAATGGTGAAAGCCTTAGTTTTTCACATACTTTTGTCCTTTAACAAAGTTAAACATTCTTAAAGTAATAAAAAACAACTGCTTCATATGGTCTTAATTCGAATACTTCGTCTCCATCTCCCGCCCCTTGATAATTCGAATGAATTACATCTCCTTCAGGTCGTTGGAACTTATGATGTGAATCGCTGAAATTACAGTAAACAGTCATTTTCTCATCTATAATTAACCGTTCGTACGCAAATACTTCAGAATGATCACGATGCAACAATTCGAACGTTCCATTTTTTATAAGACTATAATTTTTTCTAAGCTTGATCAGTTCCTGATAATGCTTGAACACAGAATAAGGATCCGTCCGTTCTTTTTCCGTGTTAACATCATGATAATTCGGATTCATTTTTAACCAAGGAGTTCCTGTGGTAAAACCTCCATGCGGTGCATCTGACCACTGCACAGGAGTTCTCGCGTTATCTCTTCCCTTTACGTGGATCGACTGCATGATAGACTCCTCAGAAATCCCCTCAGCCCTTTTCTCTTCATACATGTTCAATGTCTCTATATCTTGATAGTCATCAATATGGTCGAATGTGACATTGGTCATTCCAAGTTCTTCTCCCTGATAAATATAAGGCGTTCCCTGTAAAAAATGCAAGCATGTCCCTAACATCATCGCTGACTCCTTGCGGTATTTCCCGTCATCTCCGAACCTGGATACGACGCGAGGCTGGTCGTGATTATTCCAATAAAGACTATTCCAACCACAACCGTGAAGTGCATGTTGCCATTTTTCTAGATTTTCTTTCAGATCTATTAAATCCAACTTCTTAAAATCCCACTTCTCATGTGAATGTTGATCCAAATCCATATGCTCGAAAGTGAAGATCATATCGAGCTCATGATTATCAGGGTTCGTATAAACTTGCGCATCTTCAGGTGTCGCTCCTGGCATCTCGCCAACCGTCATACAATCATAATGCTGCAAAACTTCTTCATGCATTTCTCGTAAAAATTCATGTACCCTCGGCCCGTTCATGAAATAGCGGCTACCATCTCCATCCGGTCCGTCTGGAAGTGTCGGATCTTTTGATATGAAATTGATGACGTCCATACGGAAACCGTCAATCCCTTTATTCAACCACCAACGCATCATTTCGTATATCTTTTCTCGAACAACTGGATTCTCCCAGTTCAGATCCGGCTGTTTTTTTGAAAAAATATGTAGATAATACTGATCTCGCTCTTCACTATATTCCCAAGCAGGACCACCAAATACAGAATTCCAGTTATTCGGCTGATCGCGCCAGAAATAATGATCAGGATACTTCTTGAACCATTCATGCTCGTCCGATGTATGATTGACGACGAGGTCCATGATCAACTTCATTCCTCGAGCATGTACTTCGCTTAATAGTAGATCAAAATCCTCCATTGTCCCGAACTCTTCCATGATTTCGTAATAGTTCCTTATGTCATAACCATTATCATCATTCGGTGAATCATAAACTGGACTTAACCAAATGATATCAATCCCTAACTCATTCAGATAATCCAGCTTTTCAATGATTCCTTGAAGGTCTCCGATTCCATCTCCATCAGAGTCATTGAAACTACGAGGATAAATCTGATAAATTACCGAGTCTTTCCACCATTCACTCATCAAAAATTCCTTCCTATCACATTAAAGTTTCTATTAGTATAACAATAGTTGATTTGATTTGGCACCTCCTCTTAAAAAGTTGTAGAATACAAGATAATAGTTTTGGAAATTATACTGAGCGGTAAAGGGAGCGATAACATGGCTTACGATGTAATAATCATCGGCGCTGGTTCGATGGGGATGTCCGCGAGTTACTATCTAGCAAAACGGGGAGCTCGCGTATTAATGATTGACCGGTACGATCCACCACATTCTGAAGGGGCCCATCATGGAGACACACGCCTCATCAGACATGCGTATGGCGAAGGTTCAAGCTACGTTCCAATGGCTTTACGTGCACAAGAATTATGGGAAGAACTAAACGAAATTTCCGACAAAAATATTTTTCACAAAACTGGTGTGTTGAATGTTGGAACAGAGAATTCTTCTTTCCTCAAAAATGTCGCACAGAGTGCCGAGAGTTATAATTTACGATTGGAAAAACTGACACATTCCCAAGTGAACGATCGTTGGCCGGGATTCGCTCTACACGAAAACTTGATGGGTTATTTTGAACCGGATTCTGGCGTGTTGATGAGTGAAAATATCATCGAATCTTATAAAAAGTTGGCGATGGAATACGAAATCGACTACTTACCAAATACTGAAGTGCAATCGATTTGTTCAGATGAAGAAGGCATTCGAATAACATTCAATGATATGGAAGTTAACGCATCTAAGTTGATTATTTCTGCTGGGAAAGGCACTAATAAAGTTCTTTCACTTCTAAACGAACAACTCCCGTTAACGACGGTTCGCAAAACGTTTTCTTGGTTTGAAACAAACGAAGCGATTTACCAATCTAGCGAATTCCCAGGATGGGCTTACGATAATGGAAACCAGACGTATTATGGCTTCCCTAGCATTGAAGGCAAAGGTCTGAAGATTGGGAGACATGACAAAGGTGAAGTGGTTGAAGATGCTGACAATTTGGAGGAGTTCGGTACTTTCGAATCCGACCAGGATGATGTAGAAACCATACAAAGTCATTTATTGTCACAAAGCCACGAGCTTACAGAAGGAAAGGTGTGTACCTATACGAACACACCTGATGGAGATTTCATTATCGATCACTTACCAGGGCGAGAAAATATCATTGTAGCATGCGGCTTTTCCGGCCACGGATTCAAGTTCTCAAGTGTGATCGGAGAAATTTTAAGCGAAATCGTATTAGATGAGAAGACAAAGCTCGATATTGTTCCATTCAGAATCGATCGGTTCGAATAAAATAATGGCGCAATAAATAACAATATTGGCACAATATCTCTTAATTCACTTCTAATTCAAGTAGAAAAGACATCTTTTTTAAAAAATGAAGCTAATAATGACGCAATAAACTAATCTACTCGCTCACCTTGCACGATCAATCGATGCGAATTCGATCCATATGGATGACACGTCACAAGAGTGGTTAAATCTTTGCTGGGTTGAATTTCGAGCGCTCCTGTTTGATTCGGCAAAATAACATCCGTCCGGTAGACTCGGTAAGTCATTTTCCCATTTACGCTATGGATGTGGATCTCATCTCCCACTCTTAGGCGGTCCAAATGCTGAAACATCTCTTTTGTCGCCATGCCACGGTGGCCGGCCAAAACTGAATGCGTACTATCACCACCGACTGGCATAGAGGAACCCGGAACGAGTCCAATCCCGTTCGCCAAAGACCAGCGGCTAGAATCCAAGTAAATAGGCAAATTCAGGTTCAGTCGTGGGATTTCTATATATGAATAAGCATTTGTGGCACTATCATCATTTCCATTCTCTTCGCTCGGACTAGTTGCCATCTGCTCCACACCGTCAGAATCGGTGAAATCAATATCCGTAAGCTCAACTCCTAACCTTCCACGGGCAGACAATTCATCGTTATAACGCTCTGCTACTTCGAATCGCTCCACCTTTTCTTTGTCAGAAAGTTCGGTCCACGATTCCTGTAATTCGAACACTTTTGCTTCAGCAACTTCCTCATTGACCAATCGCGCAATATAAGGATAAGTCAGAAGAACAAGCCCCACCGAAAATATCAGGATAATAGGTAAATTTCTTTTCATATTATTCACCCACATTCTTTCTGATTCGTCTGCGGTAAAAATAGACACTTCCTACTGAACCGACTACGAAAGTTCCGCCCATTACATACCAGAAATAATCGTTCTCTTCTTCTATCTGACTCAATCCCTCGGGCGCTTCCATCACCCATTCCTCATCATTGACCATAGGATCGTGTGGTATACGATGACCTCTGACCAAAAGGCGGTGTGTATTGAGCATGTAAGGGTCACAGGTAATCAAGGTGACATAGTCCTGATCTTTTTCATAAATCAACCAGTCAACTTCGTGAGGCTCAACAATTTGAATATCATCGATTTGATAGGCTAATGTTTCTCCAAGCGTCTTGATAAAAAATTTATCCTCCATCTCCAATTCATCCAATTCCCTGAAAAGCTTAGCACTCGGTAACCCCCGGTGCCCTGTCAGGACAGAGTGATTACCCTCTCCACCGACCGGAAGAGAAGTATTTGATAGGTGCCCTACTCCTCTTTGCAGCACTTCATCACTCGCCCCGTGGTAGATTGGTAGTTTTACGTCTATTTCTGGGATTTCAAGGCTTCCCATAGATTCACCCAAATTTAATACGGAAAAATAACTTTGATAGTTTTCCTCCTCGTAGTCCTCTGCAAATGGATCTAGAATTGGATCGGATAAACTTCCAACTTCCCGGTTATACTCCTCAGCCTGAATCCTTTCCTCGTTAATGATATTTTCATCGAGTGATTCTATAACTTTTTCATCATTTTCGATAATTTCGTAATGAGATTGAGTGGCTAACCAATTTCCGATGATTGGATAGAAAAAAACACCTAGGCCTATGATGAATATCAGACTTAATACCATTTTGAATTTCATCCTATCCAACCTCCTCAAATAGTGTATGTATAAAGAAAGAGAGCCGAAGCCCTCCTTCTTTCATTCAGTTAAGCCATTTGATTTCTTCTTCTAAGATAAAGACCTAGAGCAAGAACCATCAGAGCTAGACCGATTGCTGTGAAGATCGAAGTACCGATACCGCCAGTTGCAGGAAGTTCCCAGTCACTTTCTGAGTTAAAGACATTCATCTCTACATCTACACCATCAGCTCCATCGCCTTCTCCGACAATAATTTCAATCGGTTGTGTCAGTAAGCGATAGCCATCTGGAGCTTCTACTTCATGAAGGTAGTAAGTTCCATAATCTAAGCGATCCCAATTGAAGACACCATTTACACCTGAGTGAACTCCATCGACGTCGTTCCCTTCAGAGTCTTTTAGCTGGAATTTAGCTCCATCTAATGGGTTAGCTGTTTCTGGATCATCATCTTTTGCGAATTTCGTTACTTGGATCGATCCGATTGTTGGAGTGACGGTTGTAATGTCAGACTCAACGTCACCATCAACTTCATATTCATTTTCAAATTCCAATTCACCTTTGTTTTCAATGGCCCCTTCAGCATCGTTCATGATGGATGCATCAAAGCTAATGATTAATTCGCTTTTTCCTGATAAAGCTGAGAAATCTGTCGCACTCCAGCTTAGTAAATTATTCGTGTTATCAAAGCTTAGTGCACTTTCAACGTCCACACCATCTGCTTCTACAAAATTAACACCTTCAAAGTGAAGCATTGGGTCTAACTGGTCTGAAATGACAAAGGAATTATAGGATCCGATATCTCCCGGCAAATCAATGTGAAGTGTATATGTGAAATTCTCCTCTCTATTGATTTCTAAAGAGTCACCGCCATTCACTTGCTTATCAATCTCAGGGATTTTGTAGTTTGTAACCCAAACTGGATCAACTTCACCACTAGATTCAACACTGAAAGAGTGCATTGTTTCTCCAGTTCCGACATAACCATTTGCTGGTTCTAACTCAATGAAATAATAATCCCCATACATCAATTCATCCACATGAATTTTTCCGTAGGCATCAGTCATCAGTTCGCCGTTGATCAACTGATCTTCTCCATCATCAACAACTTTATAAAGGGCGAATTTCACACCTTCTAATGCACTTTCGTATCTATCCATCTTAAACAAGTTGACTGAACCTCTGATCACATCATTTTTAGGAAAAATATGAACATCGTAGTTCAGTTCGGTTCCTTCTTCATTAGTCATAGGGATATCCACATAGTAGGTATCCTCATTAAGGTTCACAAAGTCAGGACCATCCGTCTCTTCTACCATATATCGCCCTAATGGAAGGTTACCGAAAAGCGCAACTCCCGTAGAGTCTGTTATAACTTCAATAGGTGCCCCTGGATCCTCACTCCATTCATCTGTGAAAGGGTTAAAAGAATGGGTTCTGGTTATTTTGAACGTGACACCCTCCAAAGGTTCTGCATCTGAAGGTACAAACTGTTCGACCTCCCCATTTCCTTCAACACCATCATCCATTTCATCAGCTTCCAAAGAATATTTATGAATCATCAAGCTTCCGGTTTCCCTCTGGTACACATTGTCATTATCAACTGCACTCAATGCTCCAACAGGTACTAGCAAACTGAAAATCAACGCTAGAATCATCGACACGGAAAACCATTTTTTATTCATTATCTTCCCTCCCAATTTTTTAATAAGTTTTGGCTTCGTGTTGTCACTTCGTAGTTGTGTTAATAACTTAATCAACGTGCTTTCCTCGTCTGAGCAATGCCCACATGGCTAGCATCATGATGATGATACCGATCGTATAGAAGCCAACGGAGCCTATTCCACCAGTAGCTGGAATTTCCCATCCTTGAAGCGTATTGACTACATCTTTTTCTACGTGCTCGTCACCAACTTCATCTCCGGTAATTGACACGTCGATTGGAGAAATAAGCTTTCGGTAACCACTAGGAGCTTTCAATTCGAATAATTCGTAATCTCCTAGTTCAAGATCTTCGAAAACTGCTATTCCATCTACAGTGTCTACTGTTTCAATCAAATTACCTTGTAGGTCGTAAAGACCGAATGTCGCGTAGTCACTTGTAATTACGTTTCCTTCTTCATCCACCTTTGTTACGGTCAGTGAACCGATAATTTTTTCATAAACGTAAGTGACTGTTTGAGGGTCTTCAGTAAACTCTCCAGAAGGATCACCGATCACTTCTTTAAATCTATAACCATCGATTTCTTTTTGCTCAGTGTTATAAGAATCCCCTATGTTACCACTGAAGACTTCCGAATCAGCTATCTCATTCCCATCTTCATCCTCGTATTTTGCTGTAACGTCTCCACCGGCTTTTATTGTATTTGTGATCGTAAGCTTTCCTCCAAATACAGCACTGTAGCTTACGTCATAGATATCTGAAACATCTAATTCTATTGCACTATAAGTTATCGATTCTCCTGTTGTGGCATCAAAGTTTCTTAAATCAGTAAATGTGGCTGACCACGAGTTAGCTTCGTTAAGAATCATCGTCACTCCGGTTGCTTCTCCGTTAGCCAACAATTCAACCGTAACTGATTCTAACTCTGGCCCCTCCCATACCTTTTCAACTGGCAAACTTGTAGTAGTGTCATTCGTATTCGTGAAAACGAATCCTTCCTCAACCGAACCCTCAACCTCTGTTGAGTAGTCATCCAATTCGACTTCTTCAACAGTGTATTGAATCTCTACACCAGTCGCATCATCGAACTTATTCAGGTTTTCGAATGAGCCTTGCCAATTATTTGAATCATTTAATACAAGCTCTAGTCCAGTATGAATACCATCAGCAAAAAGCTTGAACGTGGCTTCTTCTAAACCTTCACCAATCCATTCTTTGGTGATAGGGATACTTATTTGATCAGGGTTGTAAGTGTTGGTGACAGTCATACCATTTAACGTTTTATCATAGTTCACTGGCACTTCTACCTCATCTACGAAAAATTCATATAAACGACCATAAGGGTCATACTTATTCACATCTTCCCAAGTGTAGCTCCAAGCAGGGTCTTCCGTACCGTCAACTACCCCTGTAGCCACTTCCACAGCCGGTTCACCATCCACCCCGTGGAATAAAACAAGATCGACTGCAGGTCTTGTATCTCCACCAACCCATAATTTTTCACCAGTAACATCGATTTTCGGGACAATAATCTCTATGGTTCCTTCAACATCATGGCCCTTACCGACTTGACTATTTATTTCTATGACATATTGCCCTCCATCAAGTAGTCCAAGACTGCTAAGTGGAAATTTGGCGACCGCCCAGTGTGCATCCTTCTTGTTTCCTTGAGGGTCGACGTGTTCGTAAGTGGTACCGCCTATTATCAAGTCAACACTTGGTGCAAACTCATCAATATCTGTGGAGGAAATACCATTAATAACGACTTCTTCTACACCATGAGTAGATTCAACAGCTATATAGACAGTTCCTTGGTAGGACCAAAGCAACTCAGGATACGTATGCTGATTCTGAGATGCTCCACTAAGAACAGTTTCTGCTACAATTGCATTTGAATCTATGTGATACTCGTTCGAAGCTTGATGTGTCAAAATACCGAAATTACCTGTCGATTGCATAGACAAAATCTCTTCTGAGTCATTACTTTCTTCGTCTTTTTTCTTACTACTTTCCTGAGTATCTTCCTGTTTTTCCTCAGAGTTATCTTTTGCTACTTCTTCAGCATCTTTCTTCTCATTGTCTTTTGTGGAGTCTTCAGATCCTGACTGATTTCTAGATTGATCTTTTTCAGAATCTTCTCCTTCCGACTCTCCCTCATCTCCGTTCTTTTCTTCTGGTTGATCTTCTTCAGAATTTTCTCTTTCCGGGTCGGGGTCATCATCTGACGTTCCTTCTCCACCATCATCACCACCTGACGTATTTTCTTGAAGTTCTTCTTTCGGGACGATATATGTGTGTGTAAAAGTGGTACCATTTTGGACCGTATCGAATTGTTCGAGTGGTTCGCTGTAGACGGAATATTGTCTAACAGATCCATCTGAAGCATATTTTTGTAGTTCGTTAAATGTGTGACTTGCTTGACCGTTTGATATGGTCGAAGAGTCAACCACTTGACCTGCACTATCCATCACATGTATATTCACGCTAGGAAGTGCTAAGTCTGTTGGAGCATTTAAGAAACTTTGCTGTACTGTTAGCTCCACTTTTGTATCCGGAACGATAAATACTTCATCAAACGCTTCATAAGTTTGACCAGCTATTTCGGCTCTACCTAAGAGTCTGTAATTCATCACGTCTGGCTGGTTAATAAGAGTCGTAATTTCAAATTCATAAGTGCCAGGTCCATTTGATAGAGAAAATTGATAGCCACTAGACGATGAATGTACTCCGAAATCTGAAGGTGAACCGTTTAATAGCTTAGTTCCGACTTGGCCGTGCCCTAGACCTGAGGATAGATTCAATGATCCATTTACAGGTTCGTCCAATTCCTCTTGCAAAAAAACGGTGACTTTCCATCTGATTGAATCGTTGTTTTTTTCTTGAACCTGCACTTTGAATTTGCTGGCATCAGAACTATACATTGATGAAGCAGACGCAGAATTCATGAATGACGGTAATATCGGATTCACCATCAGAAAGAAAATCGAAAACAAAGAAATTACCTTCAAACTCTTCATTCTTCTTCCTCCTTTCATAAAATTGGATTATTTTCCCCTTCATAGTGCTAAGTTTAGATTTTTCAGAAAATATAAGTTGTAAAATAGGGACAAAATAGCATATAATAGTGGTACAAAAGTTTCAATATTGTGAACTTTGGTAATTTTCAGTTATTTACTTCGAAAACTGAAATAATTACCGGAAAAAGAGAATCTTTTTATTTCGACAAGATTAGGAGGTGAATTTTTTACGGATTGGCTTGGGTGGTCTTTCTATAGGGGAAAATATCTATAGCGTGTATCGAGGTGATACTAACAATGTCAAATGACCTGTTGTACACTGCAAACACTAAACAGGATTCGCAGCTTTACCTTTTGTTCGCTATCAAGGAAACGATCGAGGAATTCGATCCAAAGGTCTTAGCCAGCTTGGAACAAAAGAATCAGATTGCGGCTGAGAATTATCTTACCGAGCTGTGTTTCCGTTTATTAGATATACCTGAGGAAGATCATTTATTTACATTTAGAATTTATTTCACGAGCCTGATTACTGAAATCATCCGAAGATTCACACTTAGGGGAAGGTTGCAATCCCAGCACCTATCGAACGGCTGGGCAGTCATTGCAACCGTGGAGAATTGGGAAACAGTAGCAGAGTATTTATCCTCGATTCCATGGTTTGTCGACAAAGCTATCAAATATGTAATTGCTGAAACAGCGATTGTCGAATTTACACCTACTATGGGTCGAATTCTAAATCTAATAAATGATAATCTCGAAGGTAATCATTTGTCACTTAGGTGGATATCTGCTGAACTAAAAATCTCCCCATCTCACTTATGTAATATTTTCAAAACAGATATGGATGAGACGTTAAGTTCATTTATTAATCGGAGAAAAATCCAAGAAGCAGCATATGATATCAAACATACTTCACTCACTTTGTCTGAAATAGCGATAAAATACGGCTATGGAAGCCAAAGCTATTTCATCAAAACTTTCCGTAAATATATGGACACGACGCCGCTTAAGTATAAACGGAATCATTTTGAGGAGTTGAAAGAGACAAAATAGAATGACTGAAAAGCTTGAATGCACTAATATCTTTAGGAAAATGCAAAAACCACCCGACCGTTAAAAGTTGGGTGGTTTTTTCTCATTATAAAGCTTAATTTAGTTCACAATATTGTAATAATTCATTGAATTCAGTAATATTTTTAAATATAATGAAACTTGAGTTTTCAAATTGTAAGCGCTTTCTGTTATTTATGCTTCAATTTGGTTACTAAAATAGAATAAGGAGGAATATTATGTTAAAAGGAATGACCTCATTTTTTAACCGAATCGTCCAACGCTATTTACCGGACGCATTCTTATTTGCACTTATTTTAACGTTTATCGTGTACATTCTAGGTGTTCTTTTCACTGATAGTGGACCTGTACAAATGGTCGAGCATTGGGGTACCGGATTTTGGGACTTGCTTCAATTTGCCATGCAAATGTCGCTAATCGTTGTGACGGGTTACATATTGGCTAACACCCCGCTAGTGAAAGGGTTCCTGCAAAAATTAAGCAATCTAGCTAATACTCCCGGCCAAGCGATTGTCCTTGTTACAATCGTGGCGTCAATTGCATGTTTGATCAACTACGGTTTCGGACTGATTGTAGGGGCACTTCTATCTTTGCACGTAGCAAAGAGAATCCCTTCTGTAGATTATCGTTTATTAATTGCTGCAGCGTATAGTGGTTTCTTATTGTGGCACGGTGGTCTATCAGGGTCCATTCCCCTCACGATTGCAACAGATGATCACTTTTTGATGGACTCAGTGGGAAGCATACCTATCACTGAAACATTATTCAGTGGAATGAACTTATTCATCGTTTTTGTATTACTTGTAACATTGCCTTTAATGAACTGGTTGATGAACCGATCAAGTGATTACACCGGCACATTGGATCCTGAGTTTTTAAATGCACAAACAGAGTCAACTAAAGTGGAAGATGCACCGAAAAAAGAGGAGATGACTCCTGCAGAAAAACTAGAGAACAGTAAAGCCGTATCAATGATTATTGGTTTACTCGGTCTTACGTTCATCTTTATCCATTTCATCAACAACGGTTTTGACTTGAATATCAACATCGTTAATTTCATCATGTTATTCCTTGGAATCATCTTACACGTCAACCCTCGACGCTATTTGAATGTAATCAATGACGCCGTTAAAAACGCTGGAGGAATTATCATTCAGTTCCCATTCTATGCTGGGATCATGGGCATGATGGTCGCTTCAGGATTGTCCGAACAAATGTCATTATGGTTCGTCAACATTTCGAATGAAGTAACATTTCCATTATTTGCATTCATAAGCGCAGGAATTGTAAACTTCTTTGTCCCTTCAGGTGGAGGCCAATGGGCTGTACAAGGTCCAATCATGATTGGAGCAGCTTCAGACCTTGGAGTAGACACTGCTAAAACTGCAATGGCAGTAGCATGGGGTGACGCTTGGACGAATATGATCCAGCCATTCTGGGCCCTACCATTACTCGCTATCGCGGGACTTAAAGTTAAAGACATCATGGGCTTCTGTATGGTAATACTAATTTGGAGCTTCGTCCCAATCGCATTAGCACTATTGTTGTTTTAGTAGAATTTGAACGGAAAAGTGACGCAATAAATATGAAGACTTCCAGTGAACGCTGGAAGTCTTTTTCATGTATAATAATAGTTATTTTGCTAAAAGGAGTTGTTGTGTTGAAAATACGGGAGCATCATCCACCAAAAAAGCTGTTGCAGGCACTAAGTTTAGAAGAAAGATTTCCTACCCATCACCCGCTCTACCCTCTAATACTCAAAACCTTGCGTCGCGAGAAATCAGGTTTTTCAGGAGAGAAAAAGATAGATTTTTATTTACACCGTCTGCAATTCCCCTACGTAGGTTTACATAGCGTACGCCTCGCTCAGAATCAAGTCCACTTCCAAGTCGACACCTTAATGATAACCCCAACTTTTATAACACTTGTTGAAATCAAAAATCATTCAGGAACCATTCGATTCCACTCAGGAAAAATGCATCAAGATTATAATGGAACCACCGAATCTTATGACGACCCGATTACTCAAGTGAATGAACAAAAAGAATTATTAAGAGCTTGGCTAGATGAACGCGGTTATACTGATTATCCGCTTGAGACACTCGTCGTTATGGGCAACTCCAACTCTCACCTTCAAATTGATCCTTCCCAGATTCACCACTTAGATCGAGTGATTCCAATTAATCTTTTCAACGAAAAAATGCGTGAGTTGAATGAAAAGTACGACCGGAAGAGGATTCTTCTAAGCGAGTGTCATAGACTGGGGAAATTGATAGACTCTCATTGCGTGATGAATGAAACCTGCTTATTAGAAGCTTTATCGATTCCACCCTCTCAAATAATTAAAGGAGTTCGATGTCCAGAGTGTAACAGAATTAGTATGAAACGAATAAAACTTCGTTGGGAATGTTCTTTTTGCAAAGCCAGAACACACACTGCGCAAATCAATACCTTTAAAGATATGTATCTATTATATGGACCTACTTTCAACAACAAATCAGTGTGTGAATTTTTTGATATCGATTCTAATGATTTTGCTTACTATCTTATTAAATCAATGAACTTCAAAAAGTTAGGTAGAGGAAAAGGAAGTATCTATCACATGAGGTTCGATCGTACTAAAGAGTTCACCTATTTACTGAAATAGTTACGGATAAACTATAAATAGTTACGGATAAATACATAAAATATCCCATTTATGGTGTGTAAATAGGTGAAAATATGCCGAATTTCTAAAAATAGTTACGGATAAACTGGGGTGGATCCCTTCACACCCACTAACTCTAACGCCGCACACTCGACAGCCAAACTCCGCTCAATATCAACGTAGATCCTATCAACACGCTCGCCGTCAGAACTTCACCCAACAACAACCAGCCAAAAAATAGTCCGAACACTGGCACCAGCAAAGATGGCATGGTCGCACCGATCATATCGACGACGCTCAATAGCATGAACCACACCGTGAAACACAGTGCACTCGCCAACACACCAGTGAACAGCACATAATAGACACTCTCGGCCGTCCAAACTACAGTTTCTCCACCTTCTGCAAACCAAGCCACCAACGTGATTCCGATCGTACCGAACAACATCTGATATGCATTAACTTGGAGCTTCGACAACTCGCCTAGCTTCAAACGGTAGTAAATATTCGAAGCGCCCCATGACACTGCAGCCAAAACGATTAGAAACTCTCCCCACAGCACTTCCGCTGACTGACGACTGAGCGCATCCGCCCCCATTACAACGAGGAGCCCCGCTACGCCCAAACCGACTCCGCCCCAACGAAGCGCTGATATTTTTTCCCGTAAAAAGAAAGCCGCAAGTAACCCACTCCACAAAGGCATTGAGTATAACAAGAGCGAAGACTTCCCAGCATCGATAAATTTCAAAGCATACATAACTAGTAAAAAGACGACGCTCGTTTGCAATATGCCGACGACAATTAAATGTGAAATCGCAGACTTTGGCGGGCGACCCACTCGTAACAGCCAAACAATGGTCAACATAGTTGCGGCCCCCGTTCCAAAACGTAACGCCGAAAATGTGTACGGACCCATATAGCGAAGTGCGTCTTTCATGAGAACCCATGAATACCCCCAAATTAAAGTTATCAATAAAATGAGCAGCCATTGTGCCCATTTTCGTTCACTGATTGTATGTATAAATGATGACTGCATAAAACCACTCCTACCCCACATTATAAATGAAAAAGAGGCTGCCTTCAGCAACCTCTCCCTCTAATCAATCGATTCGGTTGTAACCTAACTCATAAGATATTTTTTCAGCAGTTGATTGAACCTTTTCAAGAATCAAATCCTGTTTTTCTTTTTCAAACGTTGTCAAAACCGTGCTCACTCCAAGTGCAGCTACAATCTTTCCGGTAAAGTCATAGATTGGTGCAGAAAATCCGATTGTATCTTTAAAGCTTTCTGAACGGCTAATCGAATAACCTTCTTCCCGGATATTATAAATTTCTTTCATAATTTCTTTCTCATTATCTATTGTATTTGGTGTCCTCTTGTTTAAAGGAACCCTCTTGAAATATTCATATATTTCTTCATCAGTCTTGCTGGACAAAAGCAATTTCGGAGCAGAGCCCGCATACAATGGCGCACGTTCGCCCACCTTAACCACTAGTCGGATGTGTTTCTTACTTCCAATGGTCTCTATATATACCGCTTCATCGCCCTCGATTATTGTCAGATGCACCAATTCTTCCAGTTCATCGTTCAGTCTTTTCATAAAGGGCAAGGCAATATTCTTGTATGTTAACTGTTTTTCTACCAACTTACCTAGTTCGAGAAGTTTAATCCCTAAACGATATTGCACATCATGTTGAGAGTTGCGATCTTTAATCAACAAACCCGCCTCTTCAAGTGAATTGACCAATCGGTATATAGTTGTCTTAGGCATACCAGTCAATTGTGCTAACTCCACTAAAGAAAGGTTTTGTTTAATTTTAAAATAGTCCAATAAACCGATCGCCTTTACTAAACTCTTGCTCATATTTAAGAAACTCCTTAATTCTTTTATACTTCCAAAGTACCATTAATTGTTGAATGAATCAAAGTTATGGCTGTAATTGAAGAATATCGATTAGATATACAAACACAAAAGCCATTACAAAGACTCCCGCAAAAAATAATCCATTCCACCTGTAGGCTACAGTTAATCCATTATTCCTTACACACTGGCTAATTATTATATTCAGAGCGTTCAATGGACTGAGTGCGGCTGAAAACATCCATGTGAAAATGCACATGAATGCGGCAGAATATAAATTAACCCCTACATCGGGTGAGATTAAAAGTGTCAGGATAATAGGTATGATAACGATTTGATGAATCCCCATCATAGCGACTAATGTCACTAAAACTATGATTAAAAAGAAGAGAAGAAAAACAGATTTAGATGTCGACCAAATGATGGCCGTTTTTAATATATCGGTGATTGGTGTATGTAATAGTGCATTTCCAAATAGCCCCGCACTTAAAAATAGTGAAATTTCTAGGCTTGAAAAACTTGAAACGTGTTTCTTATAAAGTTGGAATTCTTTATAGAAGACGCCCCACTTATTCACTATTAAATTATAGACAATCGGAACACTCACACACATGATCGAAACCAATAATAACATGGAATAATTAGTCATCAGCTCTAATGATACTAGTAACATGATAAGACCTATTACATAGAGTACGAGTTTAGTATTATAAAAATCTCTGAACTTGACAGAACTGATTTCAGCCTCCGTAGAAAGTTTTTCACCTGAATAATTCAACAGAAGAACAGCTAATATAATTTGAATCACTACAAAGACTAAACCGATTGGAAGATATGATAAGTACGAAATCTCGGTCAAATACAAAACCATCCCGACCGAAGCGAAAAAAGGTGACCAAAGTACAGCTGGTGTGAACCCTTGATAATAGGCATTTGACAGTAACTTTCGGTTGACCTTTATATCACCGATGAAACTGTGTACAATTCTCAAAGAACCCATGTTTAAAATAGGAGACATAAGAAACACAAAAGAGGAGATTCCATAGAACATCTTCTTTGGTTCATGTTGTACCTGAACCAATTTTGAGACGACTGACTGGATAACTCCCTCTTGTTTTAAAGGGATAGAAATGAGCGGTGCAAGAAGGATAATCGACAACAATGCCAAGTTTTGAGTTATGCCTTCTAACAGCTCCACTCCACTATTCCCATAATAAAAATGTATTAGGCTTCCACCGAACAATAACAACCCCGTTAACAGCTTCCCCTTCACCTTTAGTCTTAAAAAGGCACTCATGAATACAACAAAACATAGGATTTGGTACAAGCCTTCCCACTCGCTCAAATCTAATAGATTATAAATGATATAAAATCCACACATTATCATGACGAGCACAAAATATTTCATTTTTTACCCGGCTTTCAATTCAAAAATTATTTTAGTTCTTTCAATTTAAGACAGAAGAAATCGCCTAGTCCGTCTGTAGTTGATTTTCCACCCATATCAGGAGTCAATTCACTTTCATGAACTAATACATCCTCTAGCGTTTTTTCAATCTTGTCAGACCATTGCTTCTCTCCAAAAAAGTCCATCATTTGTGCAACTGACCAAATAGCAGCTAAAGGGTTTGCTAAACCTTTTCCAGCAATATCTGGGGCAGAGCCATGAACCGGCTCAAACATGGACGGATACTTCTTCTCAGGATTAATATTGGCTCCAGTTGCTACGCCTAGTCCTCCAGTAATAGCCGCACCAAGATCAGTCAAAATGTCTCCGAACAGGTTTGAAGTTACCACTATCTCAAAACGTTCAGGTTCCCTTACGAAAAACATGCTCGCAGCATCGACTAAATATGATTCAGTTTCAACTTCAGGATAATCAGTAGCGACCTCATTAAATACTTGATCCCAGAAGACCATGGAATAATTCAGTGCATTAGCCTTACTGATACTCGTCAATTTCTTCTTCTGTCTTCTCGCTTCTTCAAAAGCATAACGAATAATTCTCTCCGTCCCTTTACGTGAAAATACACCTGTTTGTAAAACGACTTCCTCTGGATTTCCCTCGAATAACCAGTCCCCTTTTCCTGAGTACTCACCTTCACTGTTTTCACGGATGACGAGGAAATCGATATCCTCTCTACTTTTCCCTTTCAAAGGGGTCAATCCTGGATGAAGTAGCTTGACTGGTCGGAGATTAACATATTGATCAAACCCTTTTCGGATTTTAAGAAGCAAATCCCAGAGTGATATGTGATCAGGCACTGTAGGGTAACCTACAGCCCCAAGATATATAGAATCAAAACTTGAGAGTTGATCCAAACCATCTTCAGCCATCATCTTTCCTGTTTCAAGATAATATTCACATCCCCAAGGAAAGTCCGTGAACTCAAACTCTATATTTTCATCTAACGATTCAACTGTTTTTAAAACTTTAACCCCTTGCTTGATGACTTCCTGCCCAATTCCATCGCCAGGAATCAACGCAATTTTTTTCTTATTCAAATAACCACCACCAGATTTAATTTTTAGGTCCTCCTGCAACATAGAGAACCTGTCCAGAAACAAAAGAGGATTTTGGATGGGCAAAGTATTCTACTGCATGTGCAATGTCCTCAGTGGATCCTGTTCTTCTTACTGCAATACCTTTTACTTTTTCACTCTTCAATTCTTCATAGGAAATATTCAACCGCTTCGCTACTGCTTTTGTCATTTCTGTCTCAATAAAGCCAGGAGCAACTGCATTGGCAGTAATATTGAATTTTCCCAATTCTAAAGCCAAAGTTTTAGTGAAGCCTTGCATACCTGCTTTAGCTGCTGCATAATTTGCTTGACCTTGATTACCGAGTGCAGAAGCAGATGATAAGTTTATAATTCTTCCATATTTATTTTCTACCATCCATCTCTGAGCATATTTCGTACAAAGAAAAGCACCCTTTAAGTGAACATCCATTACACTTTCCCACTCATCAACATTCATTTTAAAAAGCAGATTATCTCTCGTAATACCTGCATTATTCACTAAAATGTCGATTGTTCCATTCTTTTTTCCGATGCCGTCTATCACCTCAGAAACTTGTTTTTCATCAGTAACATTCATCACTCTAGTATCGTGCTTCACATTTTCTTCTGATAAAAACTCAGAAGCTTCATTCAAGGCAACTTCGTCCAAATCTAGAATATAAACATTTGCTCCGTTCTGGCCTAAGGTACGAGCAATCTCTAGTCCGATTCCCCTTGCAGCTCCCGTTACTATTGCAATCATTCCTTCAAAAGTTTTCATCAATTTAACCCCTTCTCACTACTTGTTTGATTCAATCTCTCAAGTTGCTTCTCGCAAACTTCAACGATTGAATCTACTATCTGCTTAACAGGTTCTATTTTTTGAACCAGCCCAACAGACTGACCTAAAGACATAATTCCGCTATTTTTGTTCCCCTTATATATCAACTCTTTATATGTTTCTCCATTTATAAAAGGCAGAATATCTTCCAGCGTTCCACCATTACTTTCGATTACTTGAAGTCGCTGGGCATTATCGGTAGACCATACACGATTGTGTTTTTTTATCGACTTCTTTACGATAGTAGTATCTGAAATATCAACATGTAGAAGCTCTTCTTTAATTACTGGATGTAAAATACTTTCTTCGGAGAATAAAAATCTCGTGCCCATCTGAATAGCAGACGCACCTAACGACAGTGCAGCTAAAAGTGATTTCCCTGTTGCAAAGCCCCCTGCTGCAATAACTGGGATGGATAACTTCGGTACGATTTCTTGAAGCAGAATCAATGACGAATGATCTTCAGGTCCAGGGTGTCCTCCACCCTCATAACCATTGATTACTACGGCATCACAGCCAATCTCTTCCGCTTTTTTAGCAAATCTCAAATTCGGTGCCACATGGACCACAGTGATATGATTTTCCTTAAACTTACTCATATACTTTTGGGGATTATTACCTGAAGTGAACACAATTGGAACACCGGCTTCGATAACTCCTTCAACGAATTCATCCATCGGTCGTCTGATGCCAATTGCAATGTTCACCCCGAACGGATTATCAGTCTTATTCCGGACATTTTCAATATCTCGCTTCATTTCAAATTTGTTTCTATAGCTGCCAGCCGTAATTAATCCTAATGCACCTGCCTCGGACACTGAGCCCACAAGTTCAGACGTACCTAGCCCTTGGAGGCCACCTTGAATAATCGGATATTTGATATTAAATAAATCAGTTATTGCAGTACGTATCATTTCCTCACTCCGTCCTAAAGTTTAAAGGTGCCTGTTGCGTGAGCGGCAGTTTCATTATTAGAATCATATATTTTCGCTTCAATCAAAGCTGTGCTATTCGTTTTTTTAACAACATTTGCTGCGGAGTATAGATTCTCTTCCTTCAATGATTTAAGAAAATTTATGCTCAATTGGAGGGTAGCAACCTCCCTTGACCCAAGCGACCTCGCTGTCATTCCCATCGTTGTGTCTAGCAATGAAGCGTAAATCCCACCGTGGATCGTGTTTCTTACATTGACGAATTTCTCATTATAAGGTAATCGTAACTTGACAGCTCCAACTTCTAAGCTATCAATTTCAAGGCCTATAAAATTCCAAAAATTGCTCCCCTCGAAATCCGTTCTTAATTTGCTATGGTCCACTTTTAAATCCCTCTTCCTTTAACATTTTCAAATTAGCCACCGTTGCTACTTGTTCTCCTCGGATCACTTTCAATAGGTTTTTCGTGATAATGCAAGAGGTTTCCCTCGCAGCTTCCTCACTGATTCCACCTATATGAGGTGTCAATAACACATTATCCAACTTATAGAGAGGGTGGTCTGCTTCAGGTGGTTCATTGGAGAATACATCTATACCCGCTCCCATCAACCACTTCTTTTCAAGTGCATATGCAAGGTCTTTTTCATTAATAACTCCACCTCTAGCTGTGTTGATGAATACGGATGTCGGTTTCATCATCTGGAAATAATATTCATTAATTATCTTTTCAGTCTCGTTAGTCAAAGGAATATGCGTACATACGACATCGCTGAATTTGAACACTTCTTCCATAGATGTCGTCAATCGTACCCCAAGCTTATCTGCTGCCTCTTTGTGCTTCTCTTTAATTTCTCTAACAAAGACTTTGACTTCCATTTCAAATCCATTTCTTAAAATCTTAGCTACCCTTTGGGCAATCGAACCGAAGCCGACCAACCCAAGTTGCTTCCCTTTCAATTCGTAGGTGAACCTTTCATTTCTGATTGAGAAATTACCTTTTCGGGTTTCGGTATGAAAGGGTAGAAGATGTTTATACAAAGCTAAAATAAAACTTACAGTATGCTCAGCGGTAGCATTACTATTAATCTTCGGGGCATGAAGCACTCTTATCCCCATCTTAGAGGCGTATTCGACATCAATATTATCGAGCCCGACCCCTGCTCCAGATATAGCCTTGACTGAATGCCCACACGCATCAATAATCTTCGAATTGATCCTCGCAGGTGCCCTCAAAATTATTCCGTCTATATCGTTCTGCTTTAGAATTTTTGTGATATTTTCTTCACTGTAATCATTTGTTTTGATAACGTTGTCATTTGCGTGTAATACTTCCTCGCCTGAAGAATGATACATGGGCAATATTTGAAGAATGTTCGCCACTAAGAAAACCTCCTGATGTTATCACTAAAATAGCTATGTATTTGAGAAAAAAATGTGGTAAAAAAGCCAGTAACTCATGTACTGGCTTCTTTACTATTAATCTAAATATTCTATGATAGTAGAGATGCCTTGACCTCCACCGATACAAAGTGTGACTAATCCATACTTTTCATTTCTTCTTTCCATCTCATGAAGAAGTTTAGTCACCAAGATTGCTCCAGTAGCACCTATCGGATGACCCAACGCAATCGCTCCACCATTGACATTCACCTTTTCTAAGTCCATCTTCGCTTCTCTGATTACAGAAAGAGCCTGCGCAGCAAAAGCTTCATTCAATTCAATCAAACCTATATCGTCAATTGTCAGATTACATTGCTTTAAAGCTTTTTCAGTTGATGAAACAGGACCGATTCCCATGACATCAGGTCCTACACCACTGACTGCTTGCGCGATGATTTTTGCTTTCGGTTTAATGCCATATTCTTTCACCTTTGCTTCATTCATCATCACGACAGCTGCTGCGCCATCATTTCTTCCACTCGCGTTACCAGGGGTGACAGAGCCACCTTCTTTAAAAACAGCTGGTAGCTTTGCTAGCTTCTCTAAAGAGGTCAAACGAGGGTGTTCATCTTTCTTAAACTCGAAACTAGATTTCCTTTCTTTGATTTCAATCGGTAAGATTTCATCATCGAAACGTCGAGATTCAATAGCTTCCGTTGCCAGCGTTTGGCTTCTATGAGCAAATTCATCTTGATCTTCTCGGCTCACCTGATACTGTTCAGCCAAATTCTCAGCCGTATAACCCATGGTCAAATCACCGTATTGATCTCTGGGCTGAGAACAAGGCTGGCTCTCCGTGTTAGGATCTAGTAACCATCCGTTACCTGCCCTATAACCGAATCGAGCATGTCTAATATAATATGGCGCCGTGCTCATACTTTCAGCACCTCCAGCAACCACTACATCCGAAAGCCCCATTTTAATTTGCATGTCAGCATTGTTAATAGCTTGAAGTCCAGATCCACATTGACGATGAACAGTGTATCCAGTCACTTCTTCTGGTAAATCTGCCTTTAATGCAGCCAATCGAGCTAAATTGGATGTATCCGCACTTTGTTTAGCCTGGCCCATGATGACTTCATCTACTTTTGCTGAAGGAGAGGTTCTTGCAAGTGCTTCTCTTATAACCTTTTCAGCCAGTACATCAACTTCAACATCTTTGAGTGCTCCACCCAGCTTGCCGACTGCTGTCCTTACTGAGCCAACAATATAAGCTTCATTCATTTGAAAACCTCATTTCTATTTCATTTCTCGTATTAATTCTCCAGCGATGATATTTCTTTGAATTTCAGATGTACCCTCATAGATTTTCGTGATTCTTGCATCACGGTAATACCTCTCGATAGGGTATTCTTTCATATAACCGATGCCCCCGTGTATTTGTACAGCTAGGTCAGCTACTTTGTTATAGACTTCAGATCCAAATAACTTTGCAGCTGCCGCCTCTCTAACAACACGATGCCCTTGATCCGCTTTCCACGCAACACGATAAGTCAGTGACCTCAATGCTTCAATTTGCATGGATATCTCTGAAAGCATGTGCTGTATCGCTTGCACTTCTAAAATCGGTTTGCCGAATTGTTCTCTCTCCTGAGCATAAGAAAGACAATGTTCCAATAATTTCTCGCAGGACCCTAAGTTTCTTGCTGCAAGCCCCGCTCGACCATTCGCTAAAATTTTGAGAGCATTTACATAACCACGATTTACTTCTCCAAGCACATTCTCTTCAGGAACTTCCATATCTTCAAAGAACAGCTCAGCGGAATGTGACCCTTTCAGCCCCATCTTTTCTTCCACATTACCTACAATGAATCCTGGGAAATCTTTCTCGACAATAAAGGACGTTATTCCTTTTGCTCCTTTTTCGGGGTCGGTTACAGCCATAACAGTGAAAACATGTCCATCAATCGCATTTGTAATATAATGTTTAGAACCATTGATAATATATTTATCACCTTTTTTTACAGCTGTGGTTTTAAGGTTAGCTGCGTTCGATCCAGCACTAGGTTCAGTAAGCGCAAACGCACCAATCCATTCACCTGTTGCCATCTTTGGTAAATATTTTTGCTTTTGCTCTTCTGTACCGAGCTCCACCAACCCTGCAGTACCGATTCCAGTATGAGCACCAATAAGTGTGGTGTAACCATTATGCGTTTTACCTAACTCTTCATAAATGGCACATTTACCAACCATATCCAGCCCGAGACCCCCATACTCTTCAGGTATGCTAAGGCTGAATAGACCCATTTCTTTTGACTGTTCTACAATCTTTTCCGGAATTTGATTATTCTCCTCAATTTCCATAGCTACTGCTTCTACTTCATCTTTAACAAATTTTCGAACGTTCGATCTTAGAAATTCTATATCCTCTGAAAAATTAAAATCCACGTATGCTCAACTCCTTAGCGATTATTAAAGTCTGGCTTTCTTTTTTCCAAAAAAGCGCTGGTGCCTTCATTTTTATCCTCAGTACCGAACACAATTGATTGCGATAGCTTTTCGATCCACATGCCAGCATCCTCCGAAAGGTCGGAGCCTTTATGGACTGCAAATTTTGCTAGATGAATAGCTATCGGTCCCTTTTTAGCAATAGAAGCTGCTACTTCTTCGACTTTTCCAATGTAATCTTCACCATCGACGAAGTAGTTCACAAGACCAATTCGCTCAGCCTCTTCACCATCGATGATTTTTCCTGTCAAAATCATGTCTAGTGCACGACTTTTACCAACCATTCTCGTAAGTCGTTGTGTGCCTCCTGCCCCGGGAATAATCCCCAAATTCAACTCAGGCAAGCCAAACTTTGCATTTTTAGTTGCTATTCTAATATCACATGCAAGGGAAAGTTCACATCCCCCACCGAGTGCAAATCCTTTTACAGCAGCAATGGTGGCTTTTTTGCAGTTTTCTATTTTTGTATATAAAGCCTGCATCCCCGGAACCAAAGCTTCTATCGAAGTTCTTTCCTTCAATTGATTAATATCAGCCCCTGCAGCAAAAGACTTTTCGCCGGCACCCTGAAAGACGATGACCTTAACTTGATCGTCGTTTTCAGCATCAATCAGAGCTTCTTCGATGTTACTTAACATCACGCCATCCAATGCGTTGCGTGAATCTGGACGGTTTAAAGTAATCCAACAGACACTAGACTCATTTTCTACTTTGATATTTTGATATTCTTTCAAGGTCGGCCTCCTTATTGATAGTCATAAAAGCCTTTTCCACTTTTTCTGCCAAGACGTCCAGCTTTTACGTATTTGACTAAAAGTGGCGAAGGTCGATATTTTTCACCTAACGTTTCATATAGATACTCCATATTCCGCAAACGACTGTCTAACCCTACTAGGTCTGCGAGTTCTAATGGCCCCATAGGGTGGTTCAGCCCTAACTTCATAGATTTATCAATATCCTCTGCACTAGCTACACCTTCCATCAATAGGTTCATAGCTTCATTTCCTATCAAACAATTCATTCTAGAAGTCACGAACCCTGGGAATTCATTGACCTCAACAGCTTCTTTATTCAATTGATCAGAAATGCCTTTTACAAATGCCATAGTCTCATCAGAAGTCTCTAACCCTCTGATGATTTCAATCAGCTTCATTTTATGAACCGGATTGAAGAAATGCATCGCAACAACTTTATCTGGGCGAGAAGTTTGAGCTCCTATTTCTGTAGGACTCATTGTTGAAGTATTAGTAGCTAAGACAGTTTCCTTGCTACATAAAACATCCAGATTCTGAAAAATTTCAACCTTCAACTCCATTTTTTCCAATACAGCTTCAACTACTAAATCTGCATTCTTAGCAGCTTTTTCAAGACTAGTTTCATATTGAATATTTTCCATAGCATGATTGAATTGACCTTTTGTTATAAAGCCTTTTTCAATGCTTCCATTTAATAGTTTTTCAATTTCTTTTTTCGCCTCTTGTAATATTTCTTCTTTTAGATCGTTCAAATAAACTTTGAAGCCAGCGATCGCGGCGGTATACGCAATACCTTTTCCCATAACCCCAGAACCGACGACAGTTATTTGTTTCATATGACAACTCCTTAATGAATTTAGTTAGTTAATTGATTTTTTAGCAGATGTGTATTGAAACGCTTCTGGTATATGAATACTAATGCTAAGGTAAGTACTCCACCGACATCTGACCATATTCCTGGAACCACCATCAAAAGTGATCCTCCGAATAAAACCAAACGTTCATACCAGAAAGAGTCACGTAATAACCAGCCCTCCGTTGCTGCTGCTAAACCAGTTATTCCAATAATAGCCGTCAGAACAGACAATAGTATGGTTCCGATATCTCCAATCATTAATACTTCCGGACCGTAAACGAATAAATAAGGTACGATATATGCCGCTAAACCTAACCTTACAGCCGTCATACCTGTTTTCATCGGTTCGGATCCGGCTATTCCCGCAGCTGCGAATGCAGCTAATGCGACTGGAGGGGTAATTGCAGATAATGTTGCAAAATAAAAGACAAACAAATGGGCAGCAATAGGTGCTACACCCATCTCAGTTAAAGCAGGAATAGTTAATGGCACCTGCACAATATATGCCGCCACCGTAGGAAGCCCCATGCCTAGGATGATACTCGTTATCATCGTAAAGATGAGTGTGACAATCAGAATTCCGCCTGAAATGTCGATGATCATACCACTGAACTTAAGTCCGATACCTGTCAACCCAATTACACCAATAATTAAGCCAGCCGCAGCACAAGCAACAGCTGTTTCTAGTGAAGCCTTTGCTCCGAGATCCAAAGCCTTAACAATAGTTTTAAATTTTAATCTGTGAACTTTGCTTAATGCAGCTACTAAAATCGTTGCAATAATCGCATATAGACCAGCTCTCATAGGGGAGCTACCGTTTGCTAGCATATACACAATTAGTGCTAACGGGATAAAGAACAAGAATCCTGTCTTAAATACTGGCCAGAATTTTGGCACTTGTTCTTTCGGCAAACCTTCCAAACCGTTCCGACGGGCTCTCAAGTCCACCTGAATGAACAAGCAGACATAATACAAAACTGCTGGGATGATAGCTGCGGCAGCTACCTCAAGATAAGGTACTCCTAAATAAGCAGCAATGATGAATGCAGAAGCACCCATAATCGGAGGAACGATTTGCCCACCAGTTGACGCGACCGATTCAATGGCCGCCGCAAAATGCTTCCTGTAACCTGTCTTCCTCATCAAAGGAATAGTGAATGCTCCGGTTGTTACTGTGTTAGCCACTGCGCTTCCAGAAATGGTACCTAGAATTGAACTGGCAACTATTGCCGTCTTTGCCGGTCCACCCCGATATTTCCCCATCCCTGCTACGGATAAATTAATAAAAAATTGGCCAGCTCCTGATACTTCAAGAAACTTCCCGAATAGAATAAATAAGAAAATAAATGTGGCCGATACCCCGAGCGGGGTACTAAAAACTCCAGTAGTTGTAAAGTACAAGTGGTCAATAATCCACATTAAGTCAAATTCTCTGTGCCCGATTGCTCCTGTTAAATGATGCCCAAAAAATCCATAACCCAAGAAGAATAAAATGATAATCACTAACGCATTACCTACAACTCTTCTAGTTGCTTCTATGAGTAATATTCCGGCCAATACTCCAAGGCCAATTTCATAAGTTTTTAGATCTTCAATGTAGCTCATTCTAGATGCAATCTCTTGATGATTCATAACAAAATATGAATAACATACTCCTGATAAAATCATTAAAATCCAGTCGTACCAACCGATATGTACAGAGTTAGTAAGTTTTTTGGAAGGTTTGTAGATTGCAAATACTAATATCAATGCGAACCCTAAGTGCATTGATCTTTGAAATATTGAAGGAAATACACCGAAAAATGCAGTGTATAAGTGAAAAAGAGACATAAGAATTGCAACAAGGGAAACAACCCTTGCTACAACTCCTTTCATCTCTCTAATTTTAGGATTCTTTACTGCCTCATCCGCATAACTTTCAGATGAAGAATTGATGTAGGTTTCATTGTCGTATTTTTCCTGAGTAGACATAACTCCACTCCTTCACTATGTGATCTGTAGTTCCACAGCTTTACTCTAGTGCTCCGACTTCTTTATAATATTTTTCAGCACCCGGGTGAAGATTACCTACGTTATTTTCAACTGAAAATTCCGCATTGAACTCTGACATAACGTTTGAAATATTCGCCCAAGCTCCCTGATTTTCAACTACCATTTTGGTCAATTCGTACGCTACATCTTCACTGATCATGTCATCATTAGCTAGTAAGACTGTGTAACCAGCAACAGTATTTACAGCTTCCTCAGTGTTTGGATACGTTCCTTCTTCAATCGAGAATGGTAGATACCCTTCATTAGCATCGTTCAATGATGTCACCGTTTCTTCTGATAAAGGAATCAAGCGGATCCCTACAGTAGTATCTAATTCCTGAAATGTTGAAACTGGTGCAGCTAACATACCTGCAATCGCATCAATATGCCCATCTCTTAATAGATCAGCACCATCTGCAGTTCCGATGTACTCGATACCGTCTAAGCTGTCATAACTCATACCATTCAGCTCTAAGATTTCTTGGAAAGCAAGTTCACCACTATACCCTTTAATACCCGGGCTAACCGTTTTACCTTCTAAATCCTCTACTGAATAAATATCAGAGTCTTCTCTAACCGCGATATGAAAAACGTTTGGATATAAAGTTGCTAATGTACTTACATTTTCGATAGGTTCGTCAAAAGCTTTTTCTCCATTCAATGCCTCAGGAACAGTTTGTCCATTACTAAAACCGATATGGAACGTACCTTCACCAAGACCTAATAAGTTAGATACTGAACCACCTTCAACAACAGTTGTAGAAGTTCCTTCGAATTTGTCAGACATTGCGTCACTCATCGCACCAGCCAAAGTGTACCAGAAGCCACCTACTGTAGCCGCACCAAAAGTGAATTCATCAGGTGTTTCAACATCTGTAGGTTCAACTTCCGTTTCTACATCAGCTTCTTCCTCTTCTTCACCCGATGATGAATCGGAATCTGTTTCACCACCGCTTTCATCTCCTCCTTCAGACACACAACCAACAACCAACAACATTAGAGACATTAACAATACAAGCAGAAAACTAACTTTCTTCATTAATACTTCCCCCTCATTTTTGAGTAATTTTTTCATTATAGATAAAGTTCGCATCAGTAATCTCTTTTAGTTCCTCTAAAGAGATATCCGATAATATTTCTATCAACTCACACTGATTATTTTGAAATTTAAATACAGCATGTTCAGTCACAAGCATATCCGCTTTGCGAACACCGCTTCTAGGAAATGTTAGTTCCTTTACTAATTTGGGCTCATCATTTTTGGAAAGGTGGCTTGAAGCAATAATAATCTGTTTTGCACCTGCTACAAGATCCATCGCACCACCAACACCTAAGATTGTTTTACCAGGTATTGCCCAATTAGCAATTTCACCGGTTTCATCTACTTGTAAGGCACCAAGTACTGCAGTATCTACATGTCCACCTCTGATCATCACAAAAGAATTTGAACTATCAAATAATGAAGCCCCCTTTTCCATAGTTATTGGCTTTTTACTAGCACTGATCAAATCCATATCTTGCTCGTTCTCAGGAGGAGTTGGACCCATTCCCAGCAAACCATTTTCAGAATGAAGATAAACCTTTTTATCACTCAAATAATCCGGGATTAATGTTGGAATTCCAACACCTAGATTGATAACCTCACCATTTTTCAGTTCCTCGGCTACCCTCTTGGCTATCTTTACCCTTTGATCATTGCTCAACATATACACCGCCTTTCTTAACATACTCAGTCTTCACTACATAATCTACAAACAAATGAGGAGTAACTATATCCAGTGGTTCTAGTTCTCCCGGTTCTACTATTTCATCAACTTCAGCGATAACAATATCACTTGCTGTAGCCATAACAGCATTAAAATTTCTAGCAGTGTTGTCATATACGAGATTACCTAATGTATCCGCTTTCAAAGCTTTTATTATAGAAACATTGCCACGGATTGCTTTCTCTAATATGTACTTTTCACCGTCTATTTCTTTTTCTTCTTTACCTTTTGCAAGGTCAGTTCCCAAGGCTGTCTTTGTGTAAAAACCACCGATACCAGCTCCTCCACACCTTATCGCTTCAGCTAAAGTTCCTTGTGGAATCAGCTCGATTTCTAAATCACCTTCTGACCATGCCTTAACAGCGTCTCTATTAGTAGTGAAATATGACCCACATGCTTTCCTTAAATTACCCGTCACAAGGAGTTTACCAAGACCTTTTCCTACTTCTCCTAAATTATTACTTATAACGGTCAACCTTTGTTTACCCGATTCGGAAAGGTAATCTATCAAAGAAAGTGGGGTTCCAGATAGCCCAAACCCTCCAACTAACAATGTGTCATCATCTTTAATTAGGCTGATAGCTTGACTATAGTCAATGAATTTCTGCATTTAAACACCTCTCTCAGCTGAAATGTGAAAGCGTTTTCTTGTTATTCCGTTATACGGAATAATTGTTTCACTTTTTAATTTAAACTTATTCTAACGAATATAATTTTGAAATGCAACAATTTTTCGATAATTTTTATTAATCAATTAACTTATGTATAAAAAAAAGGTTGCAATAGCAACCTTTTGGAGTTACGACAAATATTAAATTCTTTTCTAATTCATATTTTTGCGGTTATCAAAAATTCCTTCGCATAAATACCTTTACTGGTTGTATGAATAATTTACCTCTTCACTTCCAGAAGAATTCTGGTCACCATTCGGGTTTTCGCTGCTTCCGCAACCACCCAGGACGAGAGATACACTCAATAAACCAATCAATAGTTTGGTCATTTCTATCACCCTTTTGAAGAAAATATTTCATGTTGTCATTCCCTACGAACTCTTAAAAACTACTACTTGCACCGGCCTCTGCGTTTATCCGTTCGGCGACTTTATAGGCGTCGTACATTGCCCACACCCATACTATAAAGTAAGTGACGAAACCGATTAACACGAACATCAATAAACCATTTATAAATTGAATACCTATCGTTATGAGGCCTTTCATAATTTGACCGTTATAAATTTGACCTACACCTGAAATGAAGAAACTCAATACTACGGCTAGGCCTGGACTTTTTCCTGAACCCATTTCAACATTCTCCTTTCCTTCTTAACACTATATTCTATATATACCCGCAAATATAAAAAATTAAAACCTAGCCCTGATTCGACTAGGTTCTCATTAATTACTTACTTGAACATTTCATCTGGATTCGGTCCAGTGCGATCGTCGATATTCATATTTTTCAATCGCGTCATATCATGTTCACTCAATTCGAAATTGAAAATATCAGCATTTTCAACGATACGCTCTTTGTTCGTCGACTTCGGAATGGTCGCAACTCCTGTCTGCAAATCCCATCTCAAGATGATTTGTGCAGGTGTCCTACCGTGTTCCCGAGCGATATCTGCAACTGTCGGTTCATCGAAAAGCTTCCCGCGCTTCAAAGGAGACCAAGCTTGCATACGAATATCATGCTTGTCACAGAACGGCTTCAATTCACCTTGACTTAAATGAGGATGATACTCCACTTGATTAACCGCCGGCTTGACGTTCGCATCCTTCATCAAATCTTCTAAGTGGTGTTTGTGAAAGTTACTGACTCCAATCGCTTGGATGACACGTTCATCATATAAACGCTCAAGCGCCTTCCAAGTCTCTTTGAATTTCCCTGGAACCGGCCAATGAATCAAATACATATCAAGGTTATTGAAACCGAATCTGCCAAGGCTAGCTTCAAATGCACGTAACGTTTCATCATATCCTTGCTCATCATTCCAAACCTTCGAAGTTAAGAAAATATCATTCTGGTTCATGCTAGATTCACGGATTCCTTCACCAACACCTCGCTCATTCCCATAAAAAGAAGCAGTATCGATCAATCGATAACCATGATCGATTGCAGTCCTAACGGCAGAAGTTACCTCTTCACCGTCATCTGCCTTATATACGCCAAGACCTACTCCTGGCATCTGAACTCCATTATTCAATGTATAAGTATCTTGTAAATTCTTGATCATACTACATCCCTCCGATACCAAGAAAATACCCTAAATCATACGCTCAGAAACATAAAAAACTCCTAGCAACTTAATATTGCCAGGAGTTAGGGATTACTTATCATCTTTATTTTCATTGTTACCTTTTGCGTACTTGCCTTGGCGGCCGTACTCCCTATTCGTATCCTTGTTTCGCTCTTCTCCACTCTTACCTTGGTTATTGTTATCAGCCATTGACAATACCTCCTATAAGATATGGATTTTACCACCTATTGTGGTTTGGTAATGTAATACCCGATAGATTCCTTTATAAACATTTTTTAGGATAAAAATATAGCGCCATAAGCTAGAGAACCAGCGATCACTAACGCAGGGTGCACCCGCCATTTTTCGAGCAACAAAAGACTAGCAAAAATGAGTATCAGCGTTTGTACAAGTCCGGCTCCTTGGTAAGAAGTTTCGAAGAATTGGAAAGTCAAAGCCCCTAGTAAAACAGCAATGGTCGGCCTGATAAACGCCGTCATTCTTTTTACTTTCGGCGAATCTTTGAACTTATGCAGTATACCGAGCAATAATAGCATCGCTAATAATGAAGGAACTACGGTCGCTACCAAGGCAGTTGTAGCCCCTAACACTCCGGCCACATTGAATCCGATATACCCAGCCATCTTAGTTGCGATCGGGCCTGGAAGTGCATTACCCATCGCCAACACTTCTCCGAATTCATTCGTCGTCATCCAACCGAACCGCTCCACCACTTCATGTTCAATCAATGGAATCGAAGCAGGACCGCCACCATAACCGACAACTCCTGGGATGAAAAACGCAACGAACAGATCCCACAAATCACTCATCAGAATCACCCTTATTTCTTCGAGGAATCAATGCAATCACAATCAGTACCCCAATCAGAATAGCTGGATGCAGATCGAGCCATACATACGTAATAACACTGATCAACCCTAAAACGCTGGCTAAAACCCATCCGAGGTCACGCTTCGAATTTTTTATAAAAGAATAAGTCAATAACAGAAGCATGACACCAACAACAGGGGAGACGGCATTCGTCATTCCTTGCACGATTGGTGAATCCCTGAAACTGAATAAAAAACTGATAAGAGCAATCATTAATAATACCGTTGGGATGACAGTTGCCAGCATCGCAGAAATCAAACCAGCAACTCCCCCCACTTGATAACCTATATAACCAGCCATTTTCGTCATAATTGGTCCTGGTAAAGTGTTACCAATCGCAAGGACATCACCAAACTCTTCTTCCGTCATCCACTTGTATGTATCTACGACTTCTTTATGCACGAGAGGAATGGTTGATGGACCGCCTCCATACCCAAGCATTCCTGCACGAAAAAAACTGATAAACAAATCTTTTTGTAATGAAAAATTCATTCCTCTCACCTCCTTGACGAGAAATTTGTTCGTTATTGCGAATTTCCGGGATGACAAATGATATATTTTCACCTATAATGAAGGAAAATAATGGGCCGAGGTGAACGTCAATGAAATTAACGGAGACAGATTTCAAGATTTTGAACATGTTGAGCGACCACGGAAGAATGTCCTACGTCGACCTGGCGAAAGAATTGAACCTCTCTCGTGTTGCCGTACGTGACCGAATTCAACAGATGCAAAACGAAGGAATCATCGAAAAATTCAGCGTAGTCATCAACTCTGAGAAAGTCGGTAAAGGTGTTTCCGCTTTCTTTAATGTTGATTGTGACCCGAACGCACTTGTTCATGTAGCAGAAAAATTAGCAGAGAATCCTAAAGTGGCTAGCTGCTACCAAATGACCGGACCGAGCACGCTTCACACCCATGTATTGGTCGAAGACTTCCAGAAGCTCGAACAATTCATCAACGAAGAATTGTACGCATTAGACGGTATCACCCGTGTTGAAAGTCATATTTTATTGCGTCGTTTCAAGAGCCGTACCGGATTAAAACTCTAATTAACTTGATGAAAATCTCAGCTTATTGATAGCTGAGGTTTTTTTAATTTGTTGAATCTACCGAATCACTTAGAGGCAGATGCTTGTGACGACCCGGATGGTCTAATGTCGGCATTCGATACAGGACGTATCGGATTGTAGCCGACCCTAAGGGCTTGTCTTCAACTAATTTTTTAAACTTATAAAGTTGAAAAAATGGATTTTCAGACTACGCTGATCCTTTAGCGTTCCTGCCTCACGCGATTCTTTTAAGTTTTAGCAATATTCTTATATACCAACTTTAACAGATCCAAAAAATTACTATGCTCTCAAATTATTTTACCAAGCCGCTACTTCGCCGTCGGTGCGTGGTTCAGTACCGCCGCATAGTACACCTGTCTCTGGATCGCGCCAAATGATCTGCCCACGGCCAAATTCATTATGATACAGACTTCGTTCAATCTTGTGCCCCTTCCGTTGAAGTGCCTGCGCAATGTGATCAGGGAATGATGGATCGACTTTGACGACCTTGTCTTTCATCCACTGCCAACGTGGTGCATCTAACGCGGCTTGAGGGTTCAAATGAAAGTCGACTGTACTCATCACGACTTGGGCATGCCCTTGAGGCTGCATGAATCCACCCATGACACCGAATGGCCCTACTGGTTGGTCTCCTTTTGATAAAAATCCAGGGATGATCGTATGATACGTCTGCTTCCCAGGTTCCAAAGAATTCGCATGATCAGAATCGAAGGAGAACGTATGACCACGGTTTTGCATCGCGATTCCAGTCCCAGGAACAACAACTCCTGAGCCAAAGCCCATGTAGTTACTCTGAATAAATGAAACCATGTTGCCTTCTCCGTCTGCGGTAGACAAATAAACAGTACCTCCACGAGGTGGCTCACCGGCTGATGGTTCAAGTGCTTCTTCTCCGATCAGCTTACGGCGTTCATCCGAATATTGTTGCGATAGCAAGT
Source organism: Halalkalibacillus sediminis (assembly GCF_002844535.1). Lineage (NCBI taxonomy): Bacteria > Bacillati > Bacillota > Bacilli > Caryophanales > Bacillaceae > Halalkalibacillus > Halalkalibacillus sediminis. The sequence goes on along the minus strand of NZ_PJNH01000002.1, from coordinate 382,642 downwards.
CATCGACGGACACGTCCATTTGGTCTTGCTGAGTAATGTACTTCAACCCGTCTGAGAATGCTAGCTTCATTGCTTCGATCTGCTTATGGTAAGTGTCCACTGAATCTTTTTCTGTAAAAGAATAGTCTTTCAACATATTCAAGGCTATCAATGCAATTAATCCTTGCCCGTTTGGAGGGATTTCCCATACATCGTAGCCACGGTAGTTGACTTTAATCGGATCGACCCACTGAGGTTTGTAAGCAGCTAAATCTTCCTTCGATAAAAACCCTTCATGTTCTTTGAAGAATTCATCAATTTTCTCTGCTAATTTCCCTCGATAAAAAGATTCCGCTTTGGTAGCACCAATCTCACGAAGCGTGTCAGCATGACCTTGAGATGACCACATTTCTCCGATTTTTGGAGCGTGCCCATTTGGAGTGAATGTTTCAAACCAATGTTTATAAATATCGTCTTTAAAAATTTGGTTGAACTTTTTAGCCGCTGATTCCCAATGAAAACCTAGTGTAGGTGAGACGGGGTAACCGTCTTCTGCATATTTTGCAGCTGGTTCCATCAGTTCTTCGAAAGGAAGTTTACCGAACTTTTCCGAAAGCTCTGCCCAGGCTCCAGGTGTACCTGGCACTGTAACGGGAACTTTCCCGAAAGTCGGCATTTCTTCATATCCTAACTCCTTCAACTTTTCTACTGAAATCGACTGTGGAGCTGAACCGCTGGCATTCAAACCATGCATCTTTCCATCGACCCAGACTAGGGCAAATGCGTCGGAACCAATCCCATTTGAAGTAGGTTCGACAACAGTAAGCGCTGCAGCTGTAGCGATCGCAGCATCAATTGCGTTCCCACCTTTTTTCATAATGTCCAAACCAGCCTGCGCGGCTAAAGGTTGGGATGTAGCCACCATGCCGTTTCGTCCATAGACGGCATTTCTTCTTGAAGCATATGGATAATATAACGGATCATATTGTACCAAATCATTCATCCTCCCTTTCGATTAATTAATAATTTACTTTATATTAACACAATAAGTAGTTCAATTCATTAATTTTTCTGACAAAAAGAAGTTATTTTTACGTAAATGAATTCATTTTTGAAAAAGGAAAAGGAACTTATCTTCTCGAATAAGGTTTATTAAAGGAGTGATTTATATGGCTGAAGGTTGCATGAAATGCGGAAGTACTGATGCAAAGACAAAGGATGTTTCTATGACTGGTGGAGCTTTGTCGAAGATGTTTGACGTACAGGCAAATAAGTTCACTGTCGTGTATTGTACCAACTGTGGGTACTCAGAATTTTATAATAAGAAATCCTCCACAGCAGGGAATGTCATTGACTTCTTTTTCGGAGGATAGTAAGAAAAGCGCATGCGCTCTGTTATCAACGTATCAATTGGAGAAGAGTAGAGGGAATAAAGGAAATACCGTAAGCATGTGAACGGATGTTGACTTATTGATTGGTGCTCTTTGAAATTGACTAGTTGATGGGCGCAATATGCTAGACAAGTAAACACAAAGCGCCCCCTAATAAAAAGGGAGCGCTTCTTCTTTATTCATCATATGAATAATTTCTCTGGACATCTCCATCTTTGTTTCTCACTTGGACGTAGGTGTCTTTGTTTTTCGCAATTTCCTTCGCTCGATCGACCGCTTCATCTTTATTATCGTAAACATCTGATGGTTGCTTCGCCCCGATAGTTTCTACAGCCCATCCATCTTCATGAGGTTTGACCATAACACCGTGGTCCAGCAATTCTGGGCGGCCGCCCAAATCTTCTTCATCGTGCTCTTTCAACTCTTGATCTTCTGTATTTCGCATCTCTTTCCGCTCGGATGAATCAGCTTCTTCGTACCATTCTTTCGCCTGGCTTGTGGCAATAGGTATCGCCTGACCCTCTGTATAACCGTCCTCTAGCATCGCATTGGCAATTTCAATCGCTTTATTCCGTGTCGCTTCATTTAAATTTTTCAATGAGCTTGGATAATCGTTCGTATCCCAAGGCATCTTAACACCTCCAACATTTTATAGTATTAATTTACCTTAAAGTGCTGGAATTTAAACAACCTTACTGGACTTCTCCTGGAAAATAATAGCGTTCCGTTTTAAAAATGAGACTGATCGTCACGAACGTAATCAGTGCAATGAACACTGGTAGAGTGACCGCATGCACCCCGAATAATTCACCATTCGCTGAATTATAATTGTAAATCGCAATATATGAACTGATTCCGACTACCATCGAAGCTATGGCACCATGTTTATTGGCATATTTCCAGTAAAGACCGAGCACCACTGGCCATATAAAGGCTGATTGCAAGCCTCCGAACGCGAAAAGATTCAAGAATATCAACAGATCTGGTGGATTGATCGCCATTAAAAAGACAATTGTTCCGATTAATGCAGTAAACCCGAAGCTAACGGTCTGCACATGCTTTCTTGTCGCATCTTTTTTCCAGTAATTCAAGTACACATCTTTGACGACCGAAGAACTGACTAGTAGCAGCAGTGAATCTACCGTCGACATGATGGCAGCAAGAGGTGCAGCGAGCACTAACCCCGCTACCCACGGCGGTAATGTCTCAAGCGCAATGAGTGGGATCACCTGGTCCGCTTCTGTAATCCCTGGTAAAACCGGTCGAGCAAATACCCCGATCAAGTGCATATTTAACATAATAAAACCGACAACGATCGTACCAATAATTAATGCTCGATGCATCGACCTTGCATCCCGGTAAGACATCGCGCGCACAGCCACTTGAGGCAGCCCGATCACTCCAACACCAACTAATAGCCAAAAAGATGAAACGTATAACGCTGTCAACTGGCCGTCCTGTCCATAAGGAGTTACCAGGTTCGGATTTTCAGCCATCAAGTCATTGAAAATTTGATCAAGCCCTCCGCCAGCTATCACAACTCCAATCAATAGCACAAGCGTACCGAAGAACATGACGATCCCTTGAAGTGCATCCGTAACAGCCACCGCTCGGAAACCTCCGACGATGACGTACAATAGAACAGTTGCAGCGAAAATAAATAAAGCACCCGTATACGAAAGGCCCGTCAACGATTGAATCAGATGAGCTCCCCCGATCCATTGGGCTGCCATCGCTGAAAATAAAAAGATGACGATACTCAAAGCCGACAACATGACCACTGTCGTACTTTTGTATCTTTCACGCAAAAAATCTATTAACGTGACCGCTTTAAAACGACGCGTTACAATCGCAAATTTTTTCCCTAAAATCAATAATACGAAATATCCCGTAGCTACCTGTGTCATCGCTAAAAGGACCCAACCGAGACCTATCGAATAAGCCGCTCCAGGTCCTCCTAGAAAGCTCGAAGCACTTCCATAAGTAGCCACCATCGTCATAGCAAGGACCAACCCACCTAACTCTCTGCTCCCTAAGAAATAGTCGGTCAAAAATGATGACGAAACCTTCATCTTGCGATTAGACCATATACCGATGAAAAAGATTAAAAGAACGAATAATAATAACGGAATCATCACTTCCCAATTCATGAATCGTCACCAACTTCCTCATCAGGAAAAGGCACATCTTTCATCAAAAATTTCACAACAAACACAACGAGAATCACCATGACCACGAATCCCACAATGCAACTCCAAAAAAACCATGCCGGAAAACCTAATATGTATGAATAATCTTCAGGTGCTTTGGACCCTAAAGTATATGCGAAACCATACCACCAAGCGATATTGAAGATTACCAAAGCACACCCGATCAACGCTTCCTTATGAGCAATTTTAAAGCTTTTTTGTTGATCCATCATTCTCACACCCCTATAAAACCATATATAATCGTTTGAAAATTCAATTTCCCTAAAGTTTAACTTAAATTTCCCGATAAATCATGAGGAAAGTTTATTTTTGTAAAACGAGCTTTCAAATATGACAAGATTTGCTATAATAAGACAAAGTAAGACATTTGTCTTAGGCATAAAATCTTAGTAGGAAGAAGGGATGGTAATGAATTTTTGTACAGAATGTGGTGAAAAAAAGAATCCACAAAGCTCATTTTGTAGCAACTGTGGAACGAAATACGAAACCACACCGCTAGCTAAAAACGAGCCACAACGAAGAAGAACTACTTCACCTCAGAAGAATCCAATGAAGAAGTCCACAAAAATCTGGATCAGCTCAGTAGCAGCACTTATTTTAATTCTATTCGGAAGCTACAAAGGACTTGAAGCTTTTTATGATCCGATGAATGACTTGCAGGACATGGATCAAGCAATTTCTTCAAATGATGCAGAGAGTTTTAATGAGTTCGTCAAATTTGATGAGAAGGCAGTATTACATAAAGAGGATTACTTTCAATACATAAAAGAGTATGAATGGCAATCTGTAAGAAGCCAGTATATCAGCTTGATTGAAAATGAAAATTCATCTGCAAAAGGTCTTTCACAGGCATTCAACAGCATGAATGGACAAAAGATATTTACGGTCAAACCGGAAAAAGAACTATTTGGACTGTTTACAAGCTACTCATTACACGCAGAACCAACTGATTTAATCGTATCGAGTTCTATGAATGAAACCTTAGTGAAACTGAATGATATCGAAGAAACCCTACCAATGGACGAGCCTATTCGATTCACTAAGATCTACCCAGGAAGTTACAACTTGACCGGTGAAGCGGAAACGTTGTTCGGTAACTTCGAGTATGATGAAACAATTGAAATTTTGCCTTTAGAAGAGAACGAAGTAAGAATGGATTTTTACGGGGAAAGTGTTTATGTCGACACCAACAAGTCAGACGCTAAACTTTTCATCAATGGAGAAGATACAGGGCATATTCTTGGTGATTTTGAGTATCTCGGCCCCCTCCCAGAAGACAGCAACATGGAATTCCACGGCGAATGGACCTCTCCAGATGGACAGGTACTGAAAACAGATACAATGACACTAGAAGACTCGGATTGGTATGGCTTGAACTTCTATTTTGATGAATATGCACTTGAAGAAGATAATGCTTTCGAGGACGAAGCAGATGAAGATATCGACTTAGCATCCACCGAAAATGATAATCTTTACGAGGAAATCTCTGATTTTGTTCTCAGCTTCAGAGATGATTACGAAATAGCGGTTAATACAAAAGATTACTCGATGATTGATAGTTACTTACAGGACGAAGGTGAAGCACAAGCAGAACTCTCCACTTATATCAGTGACCTAGAAGATTCCGCTTACCACTATGAATTCACTAGTAATGAAATCATTGAAGTTTATGAAATGGATGCGGAAACGTACGAAGTGACTACTAATGAATTATTTGTTTTCACCAACCACCTAGATGAACAGACAGAATACGACCGCACTAAGACATATACTTTACATTACAAAAATGATGATTTTTCAATTGAAAAAATCGAATATAACGAGACAAATCGTGACTAAATTTAGGGGGAATGAAAATTGTTAATATGCGAGAAATGTAATCAAGTACATGATTCAGGAAAATTTTGTGGCGTCTGCGGTGGTCCATTAGTGGAATCATCTCAAACACCAGATCAAACACAATTCCAACAAGAGGCTGCGGCAACTTCCAATGCTTCAACCGCTCAAACAACTAACGAGACGATGAGCCAAATCCAAAACGGATTAAAGGATTACGGAAATTACTTTTTAGAGCTTTTGAAAAATCCAACAGCTTCATTGAACACGAACGAACAACATTTCACGAGTGGAATGGTTACATTATTTTTGTATGCCTTAACCTTTTCGTTAAGCATTTATTTTCTGGTAAGCTCATTATTCAACGAGTACATGGGTGGGTTCATGACAGATACCTCTGTCCCTTTCTTTTCTGTGAATGCTAGAATTGTATTCTTTGTATTACTTTTATTAGCTTGTGCAGCAGTGGGGATCATCGTTATGTTGAAGGTAGCACAGTCTACAATGAACATAACTTCCATCTTTGCACAATTCGGAAGTCTAGCAGCACCTTTTACAGCAGTGAACGTGCTAGCTATTTTAACTGGCCTTGCAGGTTCTGCAAAGTTGACGTTAATTTTGCTAGGTTTCTCTTATTCTATTTTATTGTTTGTGATTCCAAGTTTACTGGTCTACGATAAAACTTCCACGATCAACCGAAATGGTCAAAACATCTACTTCAGTATCGGAGCAGTATTGATCACATCAATCTTGGTATATTTCATCGGAGACGCTTTCATCACTGAATTCATCGACAATCTAGAACGCATGGTTTACGGATACTAAAACAGCAAAAGACTCTCTCGCAATTAAGCGAAAGAGTCTTTTTTCATTCCATATCAGTGATCAGCCATTTTCCGCCTTCTTTTTCAAGATCGACGAACACTACTTCTGGACCATCATAATAGTATGGCTCAGGGTAAAGTTCTAGAACTGCTTCAACAGTGGCATAATCTCCGTGGATCTTTTCTTCTAAGCTAAGTACGGTTATGGAAGCTCCCTCAGGAATTTCTGCATCCTCTACATTCCAAGGAATTGAAGAATGCAGATATTTGCCAGCTTCGGCAACATTGGCAGATTGTATTAAATTATAGAATTCTTCTACGATTTCCGCAGGAGAAGTCGGTTCACCTGAAAGACTACCCGGTGGATTCAACATAAAAAATATTGCTAAGATGAGGACCCCTACCCCAACCAGAAATTTTCTATTCCCTGTTCCAATTACATTCTTTGAGGTACTTGCTGAATTATTCAATTTCCTTTCAGTACCACATTCGCCACAAAAATTTTCAATATGTACAAAACGTTTCCCACATTCCAGACATTTTTGCTGACTACCACATTGTTCGCAAAAAGGGTCATCACTAACTTGTTTCTTACAATTTGGACACTGAATCATTTGTTCACCTCCATTTTATTGAATTCTTCCGTTAATTATTTAATAAAAGAATGGTAAGACTTTGTACCTAAGAATATGATACACTATACGTTAGGATATATTAAACAATTTTTAATGATATAAGCTGAATCTTATAATGTTTTGGGGTGTAATCTTGCAACGAACAATTTTCATCAGTGATATTCACGGACACCTAGACCCTTTCAAAAAATTATTAGATCAAATCCAATACGACTCTTCCAAAGATCAACTGATATTAGTCGGGGATTATGTGGATCGCGGAGCTCAAAGTAAAGAAACCATCGATTTTGTCATGTCGCTCGTTGAAGAAGGGGCCATTGCACTTAAAGGCAATCACGACGACTGGTTTGCAAAATGGGTACGAGATCCTTTTGCGGTATCTACTAACTTCTTAATTCACGGTGGAGTCGAAACAATTGAATCTTACTTAGGGGATTTAAGCGAATCAGATTTCGATGGAGGAAAATTCAAACTGTGGTCAGAAAACATTTTGGAAACGCACTCCCACCACATCGAATTTTTAGAACAGTTACCACTCACTTACGAGGGTGATGAATTCATAGCTGTTCACGCCGGAGTGGATCCTGATAAAGATGATTGGTCTGAGTCAGAGGAACAAGTTCTTTTGTGGATCCGGGAGAGATTCATAAAAAATGATCTTCCTCACTTAGATAAACCGGTTATTTTCGGACACACGCCAACTCCTAACCTTCACCATTCTGCAGATGTTTACTTTGGTAAAAATAAAATCGGTATTGACGGTGGGTATACGTTCGGCCACCAGCTCAATGCTCTTATATTAGAAGATGGAAAAATGAAAAGCCAAGCACTGAAAAGATAACTTCAGTACTTGGCTATTTTAATGAATTCTCTCAACCTGACAGTTGGCAATTTTTAATTATTGCTCTGGCCAATGCAGGTGATGTTCTTCTACACTAGTAATTTGATTATTCTCATCAACGAAAACAACTTTTGGTTCAAGATCCTCGATTTCTTCATCTGTGAATTGCCCCATGCTCAAAATGATGACGATATCTTTCGGTTCGAATATATGAGCCGGCGGACCGTTCAAGCAGATGCGACCAGATCCTTCTGGCGCTGGAATCGCATAAGTTTTCCAACGAGCCGCATTTCTGATATTAGCTATCTGAACCATTTCATAAGGTTTGATATTCGCCTCTTTCATTAGTGTAGCATCAATCGTAATACTTCCTACATAATCCAAGTCCGCTTCAGTTACAGTCGCGCGGTGGATTTTCCCCTTGCACATCATACGTTGCATATGAATGCCTCCCTCGGTATTTTTCCTTCTTTCTGTTATTGATTTTAACAATTTACTTACTAAAATTCCAATCTATGAATTCAATAGTGACGCAATTATTAATAAAAGTGACGCAATCTGACCTATAATTTCCTATTTTACGACTAATTCAGCCCTTTTCAAAGAAAATATATAAAATAATGACGCAATTCTTCTTAAGTAATTCCCATGTCCAATTATTAAAGAACTTATATTCTCAAAAATTCTTACCGTTTGACTGGATTCCAAGACTTAGTCACATTCACTTAACAAAAAAATCAAACAAAAAACCAGAAATTTAGCATCATGCCATTCCTGGTTTTCTTTGCTTACATATTTTTAAAACTCCAGCCGGTAAACTTTTCTCGGTCTGCCACGTTGGCCTGTTTCTTCCCCAGCTTCTTTAGCCAGATTGATCTTTTCCATTTCGCCTAGAATTCTTCTAGCATTTCGCTCGGTGCTCTTGAGCCATTTAGCAAGTTCACTAGAAGTAATTTCTGTTTTTTGATAGTGGTTGGCCAGTGATTCAATCTTTGAAAGAGTTTGCGCACCGACCTTTGCGTCTTTCAAACGCCCGTCCCATTTAGAAGAGGAGTTTCTTAGATGGTAAGTCAGGTTTTGATCATCCGTGCGGTATTCAACCACTTCTTTTTCTTCATTAATAATGACAATAGATGCTTCATCATTACTTTTCGCATAATCAAAAGCGATTCCGACATTTTCATTCGCTTCCAACACATTATGGCCGTACCCAACACCTATTTGGACATCTAACTGACTAGCAGATTGCAAATCTTTTACCCACTGGAAGGGTGAATGATACTTTTGGAATAATTCGATTTCTCCTCTCGTCGTATAGACATGATAGAGTCCTTTACCGATATTTACGAGCGATCCGTTGATCAATTCTACGAATTCTAGAAGCACCCTGTTCAATTCAAGTTCACGATGCCTAATTTTAAAAGTTTCACTAGAGAGTTCAGAGGTCTCCGGATACAGTACCTCTACCCCGAAAATCACTAATTGTTTTTTTCGATAACTTTTAGCGAGTGCTTTTTCACGAATTGACATCAATGCTCGTTTGATGGAGAGATCTGATTGAGAAATTCTATACGCTGGAACGCCTCGTTTTTTCAGCTCTTTATATGCAGATTGGATACATGTTAAAGCAACTTCCGTATTTCCCTCCAAGTAACATCGCTCATGAAACTCCACCAACTGTTTATATGGAACATAGTCACTAGTGAATTCCGACACGATCGAAATGTTTTGAAGTGCATATGAATCTTTGATTTGATTCAGTTCTTTCTCACCGATCGAATCCAAGCTTATTTTTGTGACTACTTTATTCTCTTTCAAGTTCGCTTCAAGAAGAGTTCCGAACAGACTGGATCCATGCAAGTGGGCATAGTCCGCTTCCCTCTCTTTAATCAATTCATTTTTTATCGCAAACTTATATGGTACAGGTCCCGTAAAAAACCATTGATCGATTTGTTCTCGGTTCGATTCGATGATTGAATGTGTTTCTTCCGTTTTTTTATATGGGAATGGTTGCAAGTTCAAATCTTCGAATTCCTCACCTGCATCCATCACTTTTGCAATCGAATCTTGTGGACCTACCACTCCAATTTGGATTCTCATACTACTCACTCGCTTCATTTCTTAAGAAATTTGTTAGTACATGCATTCCTTTTTGTATATCTTCTAAGGACGCAAACTCACCTGGATGATGACTCAGCCCATCTTTACAAGGGATAAAAATCAAACCTGATGGACATTTAGCCTGCATATTCATGACGTCATGCCCTGCACCGCTGTTCATCATCAACCCTTCTAGGCCGGATGCTTCACCAGCTTCCATCAGTCGACTCTGAACACCTTCATCAAGGTCAATAGAGTCGTTATCAACGAGTACTTCTGTTGAGATTGCCACCTTATGTTGATCTTCTATTTCTCTGCATTTATCTTCAATCTGCTTTTTAATTTCATGTTTCAACGAATCATCTACACTACGAATATCGACACCAAGCTCGACTTTTCCAGGAATGACGTTCATAGAATTTGGCACTAGATCAATTGTACTGACCGTTGCCACCAGTTGCTCGCCCTCGTCTCCTGCAATACTTCCTGCTTTCTGAGATACAAAGGAGACAAGCGGAGCAACCGCAACTAAAGCATCTTGTCTACGATTCATTGGAGTCGTTCCAGTGTGCGAAGCCTTCCCTTCAATCGTCACTTTAAGTCTTACAGGACAAGCCACTGAACGAACGACCCCAAAGTCCTTTTCATTTTCTTCTATATTCATACCCTGCTCTATATGTAATTCGACAAAACTTTTTATATCCTCTTTTTTATCCGCTTCAATAAAAGATTCCCATACGTAGCCGCGGCTCTCGGCAGCTTCTTTGATCGTTATCCCTTCTGCATCTTCAACTTTTCCAATCGACAAGTCCAACTTCCCACTCATCGCCTTACTGCCAATTGTTGAGACACCGAACCTAGAAGACTCTTCTGACCGGAAATTCAATACTTCAATCGGACAATCCGGTTCAAAACCTTCCTCCATCAACTGTTTGACACCACCTAAAGAACTGATGATTCCTGCAACTCCATCGTAGCCTCCACCTTGAGAGACGGTATCCAAGTGTGAACCAGTTGCAACGATCGGCGCGTCCTTACGTTTACCTTCCCAGCGCGCGATTACATTCCCAGCGGAATCTTCGCTCACCTGTAATCCTAGTGACTCCGCTTCTTTTTTAAACACTTCAATCGAACGGTCTTCTCCCTCACTGTAGGACAGTCGTGTGAAGCCATTCGGTTGATCCATTGACTCCACTAGATTCAATTCTTTTAACATTCTCTCTATCCAATTGATCATGATGAACTAGACTCCTTGTTGTTTAAATGTGTAAGCACTGATAAATAAGTTTCTAACCCTACTGAAAGGACTTTTTCGTCAAAATTAAAGTCCGATTGATGGTGTCCCGCCTTTAGTGGCGAATGGAAAACCATAAATGTCGCTTTCCCGTGCTCCTTCTGTACTTTTTCAATCATGAAAGTGACATCTTCTGAAGCTCCTAGGTTGGCAACATCCCTCACTTCATCTATCAAGCTGGATTCTTTTACCGAATCTCTAACCACTTCAATCAAATCGTCATCACAAGAGACATTCAATGCCTTTCCAACTGTCTCCAGACTGCTTTCAACCCCATATAAACCAGCAGTAGAATGTATGATTCTTTCAGCTTCAGACATCATGTAGTCGTCAAGTTCTGAAGTACTTCCGCGTGTCTCAAATTCTATTTTCCCCGAATCCGCAATCACGTTACGTCCGCTTCCAGCTTCGATCTTCCCGACGTTAATGCGAGTCGATCCGTCTTTGTGTCTTGCGATTCCATTTAAATGAATAGAAGAAGCAGAGGCCGCTAACAATGCGTTCTTCCCTGCATTGGGTTCAAGTCCTGCATGGGCTGCTTTTCCTATAAAATAAGCATCAACCTTTGAACTTGCTAAAAATCCAGCAGTGGTAGCCGATACTTTTCCAACAGGTAAATCTTCTACCCCAATATGTCCACTGAAAAAATAATCGACATTGTCTAGCCAACCATTCGAAACAATCGGCTCAGCGCCTCTGCCTCCTTCTTCAGCTGGTTGAAAGATTAAAGTGAATTTCCCACTCAAATCATCCATATTCTCATTCAAAAATTTGGCGACCATAAGCCCAATCGAAGCATGACCATCATGAGCACACGCATGCATCTCACCATTATGACACGAGTTAAATCCTTCGTTTTTCGGTATATGTCCAGAACTACCCGCTTCTTTCACAGGTAAGGCATCAATATCAAAACGCAACGCGATGTGTGAACCTTTTCGGCCTGTATCAAATGTTGCGACAGCCCCGGTGTGGCCACCTTTTATTTTTTCCAAAAACTCTTCTGGAACGCCATACGCTTTTGCCCGCTGCTCGCTCAATTCTAATAGATCAGATGCTGGGACTCCCATACGCTCGTCTGACGAAAGAACAGATTTTCCAATCGCCAAATCACAATCCATCCCCCTCAAAAAATGATAGATTTCATAAGTCGTTATATATTCAGTGAATCCTACTTCAGGGTGTTGATGGAAAAGACGACGTTGTTGCACCAACTTTTCTTCATTATCATCTATAAATCTTGCAATCTTTGAACTCATCTACGATCACCTTCATTTATGATTGATTTGTTCTAATATGTCTACTGTGGCTTGCACCATAAAGTTAACTCCGTACTCCATCGCATCCTCATCCATTTTAAAGCCCGGATCATGAAGAGGTTTTTGATTTTTTCCGACTCTGACACCTAACCAGTAATAAACTCCAGGATACTTTTGCAAGAATCTCCCGAAATCCTCTCCACCTAAACTAGGGTTCACGTTAGGTACACTACCTTCCCCGTATTTATTTCTAGCAGATACTTTCACTTGCTCAGCCCATTCAGGTGTATTGATCGTGGCAGGATACCCGTCCATATAATCTATCTCAACGGTCGCACCCATTGTCTTCGCCACTCCCTCTACCGTTTCAAAAAATTTCCGCTTCAACAGTTGTTTTGTTTCATCTGACGAAGATCGTACGGTTCCTTCTAGTGTCGCTTCATCCGCAATCACATTGTAACGGTAACCACTTTCCATTTTGCCTACTGTGATTACTGATGGAGAAGCTGGGTCGACGTTACGACTGATGATCGTTTGCAGGGCCTGTATGATATGCGTGGCAACAATAATAGCATCCACGGTCTGATGTGGCATGGAAGCATGCCCACCTGACCCTTTAACTTTTATCGTGAATCGATCGGAATTGCCCATAATTGCCCCTGGCACAACCCCGAATTTGCCAACGGGTAAATCCGGCCAGACATGCTGAGCGACCATTACATCGGGTTCAACTTCGTCAAACACGCCATCATCTATCATTTGTTGTGCACCACCAAAAGGTGCATTTTCTTCAGCAGGTTGAAATAAAAGCAAAACAGTTCCTTCTATTTCAGCTTTCATATCGTGAAGCATTTTTCCAACACCCACCAACATCGCGGTATGTGCGTCATGTCCACAAGCATGCATCTGATTCTCGACTACGGACTTGAACTCCAGGTCAGTCTTCTCCTGAATTGGCAAGGCGTCGATATCTGCCCTCAAGCACACGACTCCTCCTGGTTTTTCGCCTTCAATGACCCCAAGGACTCCAGTTTCGCCGAACCCAGATTTAAAAGGGATCCCGTAAGATTTCAAGTACTCTTGAATCCTTTTAGAAGTTTCATATTCTTGTTCACTCAATTCAGGATTCTGATGCAATGTTCTTCTTAATTGGATCACTTCATTTAATAGACTTTCAGAAATATCTTTAGTAGGAATGGACAAAATGCTACCTCCTGTTAATTATTATGTACTTACAGAATCAAAGGCACCCCTTAACAGAGATGCCTTTGATCAACCTTCTTACTGCGCCTTTTCTATAAGGGGGTAGTGGCAAGCAGCTAGATGGTCTTTTTTATGTTCTTCCAGTTGTGGCTCGATCTCTTTACAATGTTCTTGTGCATACGGGCATCTCGTATGGAAAGAGCAGCCACTAGGAGGGTTCGATGGATTAGGTAAATCACCTTTCAATGGTTCATATGTTTTTCGTAAACTTGGATTTTCTACAGGAATCGAGTTCAATAATGCTTCCGTATAAGGATGCAGTGGCTCTTCAAATAATTTGTCACGATCTGTGATCTCCACCACTTTACCTAGATACATCACAGCAATTCGATCACTGATATTCCGAATCGCTGGTAAACCGTGAGCAATGAACACGAGTGTTAAATTGAAGTCTCTTTGTAATTTCTTCAATAGATTCAATATTTGAGCTTGAATCGACACATCTAATGCCGAAACAGGTTCATCGCATATGATCATCTTCGGTTTCAGCGCTAACGCTCTTGCGATTCCGATACGCTGGCGCTGACCTCCACTGAATTCATGTGGGTATCTTTTCAATTGTTCGCGATTAAGTCCCACAATTTCCAATAATTCGATAACTTCTTCTCTAATTTCCATTCTAGACTTTGACGTGTGAATTCGCAACGGCTCCCCCACGAGTTCTTCAACTGTCATACGTGGATTCAAGGAAGCAAAGGGATCCTGGAAAATGACTTGGATGTCTTTACGCATCTCCCGCAGCTCTTTTTTATTCATTTTCGTCAAGTCCTTGCCCATGAATTCGACAGAGCCATCAGAAGGTTTAAGTAATCCTAACAGCATTTCACCGGTCGTTGATTTACCACACCCTGATTCCCCGACGATTCCTAGAGTTTCACCTTCATAGATTTTCACATCTACTCCATCTACCGCGCGAACAGTAGAAATTTCTTTTTTAAAATAACCTTTTTTAATCTCAAAGTGCTTTTTCAACCCTTTAACTTCCATCAATACAGAACTATTGGACGGTTTCTCTTTCGTGCTGGTCATCTTTCACTCCCCCTTCCGTATGAAAACAGCGTTTAAAGTGGTTCGGCGTTGTTTCTTCTAGTTTCGGGTGTTCTTCCACACATAAATCAGTAGCCAGTGGACATCGGGGGTGGAATTTACAACCTTTCGGCATGGAAGAAGGATTTGGTACCGATCCTTTGATCGCTCCTAATTCTTCAACCGCACCCGTCATCTTCGGTACTGATGATAGTAACCCTCGAGTATAAGGATGCACAGGGTCTTCGAAAAGTTCATGTACAGTTGCTTCTTCAACAACTTCTCCGCCATACATGACGACTACTCTATCTGCGACTTCCGCCACAACCCCGAGATCATGCGTGATTAAAACGACTCCGGTATTGAATTTATCCTTCAAGTTCTTCATCAAGTTCAAAATTTGGGCTTGAATCGTAACATCTAAAGCAGTCGTCGGTTCATCTGCTATTAATAACTTCGGATTACAAGAAAGTGCAATGGCGATCATCACCCTTTGCCGCATCCCACCGGATAATTGGTGCGGGAATCTTTTAATCACTTTTTCAGGATCAGGGATTCCTACTAAATCCAACATCTCTACCGCTTTCTTAGTAGCCTGTTTCTTTTCTAAATTCTGATGTAATTTAATGACCTCAAGCATTTGATTGCCGATAGTGAATACGGGATTCAAGGAAGTCATAGGCTCCTGGAAAATCATCGATATTTCGTTTCCTCGAAGCTTCCTCATTTGTTTTTTATTTAAAGAAGCTAGATCCTTTCCTTGAAAATGGATCGAGCCATCACTTATTTCGCCAGGTGGTGGAATCAAACCTAAGATCGATAGCGAGGTCAAACTTTTTCCGCAACCTGACTCGCCAACCACCGCAACTGTTTCACCTTCTTTTACGTTGAAAGATACGCCGTTTACAGGAGTAACGCTTCCTTCATCTGATTTGAAGCGCACTTGTAAATCTTTTATTTCCAATAAAGGTTCCGTCATTTCTCTCCCTCACTTTCTAATCCGATCAAGTTATTTCGTTTTAGGATCAAGTACATCACGTAACCAATCTCCTAGAAAAATAATTCCTAGTACCGTAACTGTGATTGCAATACCAGGGAATGTAGCTACCCACCAACTCGTCGCTAAATACTCACGTCCATCACTCAGCATCAGACCCCATGAAACATCAGGTGACTGGATTCCTAGCCCTAAGAAACTTAAGGAAGACTCCAAGATGATAGTCGTTGCTACATTCAACGTCGCAATGACAATAAATGAAGAAATGACATTCGGCAAAATATATTTCGTAATGATCCGGAAGTCATTCGCACCAATTGCTCGAGCAGACTTAAGATAGTCACGTTCCTTGATACTCAACGTCTCCCCACGCACCATCCGAGCATAAACTACCCAAGTTGTCACACCCAATACGATAATAATTGAGGTTAAACTTGGTCCGATTACCGCAAGAATGATCAGCATGAAAAGAATATTAGGAATAGCCAGGAATGAGTCAACCAATCGCATGATGATTTGATCTAATGCTTTTCCGTAATATCCAGATAGAAGTCCCAAGCATAAACCGATCGTACCAGCAACGATGACCGAACATATTCCGACTAAAAGAGAAACTCTTGAACCGATAATGATTCTACTTAAAATATCTCTTCCTAAGTTATCTGTACCTAATAGAAATTCTGTAGTTCCACCTTCCATCCAGAACGGAGGCAGCAATCGATTAGATATATGTGTTTGGCTATGGTCATATGGGGCAAGAAAATCAGCGAATATAGACATGAGAACCACTAATGTAACTATAGTCAGACCTACCATGCCCGTTTTGCTTTTTAATAGTAGTTTCACCCACCTAGCTGCATTGGATGGACGTCGCTCTAGAGCTTGCTTATCCAAAGCTTGGTCGGGTTGCTGTGTATTTGTACTCATTTGACGCCACCTCCATTAGTCATCATATTTAATCCTAGGATCCAGATAACGATAGGTCAGATCCGCTAGTAGATTACTTAAAATAACTAAAATCGCTATGATAAATGTAGCCGCTTGAACAACTGCCATGTCTCTCGTGTTGACCGCTTGTACTAAAAGCTGACCCATTCCCGGCCAAGAGAAGACCGTTTCAGTAATCAATGTTCCACCGATTAAAGTAGCTGTCTGAAGGGCCATGATCGTAACGACGGGAATCAACGCATTCCTCAGGGCATGCTTGTTGACGACAAACATTTCTCTAAGACCTTTACTTCGTGCCGTTCGGATATATTCCATGTTCAGAACCTCTAACATACTCGAACGAATCAATCGGGTCATTTCAGCTGCAATTGCCGTCCCTAGGGTTATTGAAGGCAACACTAAGTGCATCAACGTCCCCGAACCGGATACCGGAAAGATCCTGACCTGAACAGCGAACAATAGAATCAACATGATACCAAGCCAAAAGTTAGGCATCGCCTTTCCTAAAACCGAACCACCTGTAATAAAAACGTCAATGACTGTATTTCTTTTGATCGCAGAATAAATACCTGCAGGAATTGCAATCAAAGTCGCAACTACCATAGAAGAAATGGCAAGGGTGAAACTTGCTGGTAAACGCTCCAGCACAATATCTATTGCTGGTTGATTGTATCTGAATGAATCACCAAAGTCTCCTCGCACTACGTCAGCCATATAAGTGAAATACTGTATGTATACTGGATCATTCAATCCCATCGAATTCCGTAGGTCTTCTCGCTGCTGGTCTGTAGCTGTTTCTGGAAGCATGAGGGCAACAGGATCCCCTGTTAGACGTACTAAGAAGAATACGATGAATGTAATGATAAATAAGACAGGAATAATTTTCAGTATGCTGTAGAGTAAAAACCTCATATTCCCATACCTCCTTGGACTTCATTTTGATAGATTGAATAAGAAAAGCGGAAGCGCCTGTTTATCAACGTATCAATTGGAGAATAGTAACAGTGAGAAAAACTTGGCTTGTCGCCAAGGTCTAATGGCGAAAGCCTTGTTTTTCACATACTTTATACCTTAAAGAAATAAACCTTAAAGTGAAATAAAGGAAACACCGTGAGCAAGCGAACGGATGTTGACTTATTGACTGGTACTCTTCGAAATTGACTAGTTGATGGGCGCTTTCGCTAGACAATGATCCAAACTTTTTACTTCTTTATCTTATGATTTAAGCTGCCTGTAACAATCAAGAATTACAGACAGCTTATTTATCATTGCCTATTCCTTGTTGCTTTGAAATTTGTGACTTATAAAATTAATAGTCTATTCTTTCGTTATATCTTTTACATAGATCATCTCATCAAGGCGTGGTTCGAAATCTACATTGCTTTGCATACCGACAACAGCATCCAACTGGTATAAGTAGATTTGTGGTCTTTCTTCAGCAATGATTTCTTGAACACGTTGATATTGTTCTACACGTTCTTCTGGATCCATATTTGACTCAGCCTCGTTTAATAATTCCTCGACCTCTTCGTTCATGTAGTCTGTTTCACCTTCATTTTGATCCTGAGTCAAACGGTCTAATGCTAATGCTGCATCAAACATAGAATTTCCATATCCAATCATGAACATTTCATCAAAGGTTTTACTAGTGTAGTTTTCTACGAAAGAACTCCACTCTTTGAATTCCAGATTAGCTGTAATTCCGACTTCTGATAACATTGCTTGAATCAACTCAGCACTCTCGCGGTCTTTCAAGTAACGACCACTTGGTGCGGCGAAGTTGATTTCTACTCCATCTTCATAACCTGCTTCAGCAAGTAATTCCTTTGCTTTTTCAGGATCATATACACTAGTGTCATATAAATCTTTGTTTGCGCCAGTGTTACCAGGAGTCACACGAGTACGAGTCGGTGTAGCAGCTCCTTCATAAAGGCTTTCTACAATAGCTTCGTTATCAATCGCAAGATCAATAGCTTCTCTAACTTTCTGGTCACTTGTAACTTCACCTTCACCCGTACGCATAATCAACATCATGACACGTTGGGTAGGGCTTTGACCTAGTTTAAGTCCTTCTTCCTCTTCAATTCTTTCCCAGTCGTTCGGTGGGATGTTTGTCGCAATATCCACACCACCTGTAATCAATTCAGATACACGAGTTGAATCTTCAGGAATTGCACGGAAAGTTAACTGACTGTATTGAGCTTCTTCACCAAAATAATTTTCAGCCGGCTCCAACACAACTCGGTCATCTCTTACCCATTCAACATACTGGTATGGGCCAGTCCCAACCGGTTCTTCTAAGAAATGATCAAATCCGTTTTCTTCGATGTATTGAGATGGAAGCATACCAGAACCAAGACGAGATAGACGGTTCAACATCGCTGGTTCTGGACTCTCTGTGACAATCTCAACTTCATAATCGCCTAAAACATTTACTTCTGAAATTTGGTTGTAGTTTCCATGTTCTAGTAAAGAATCATCATTTGCTACCCGTTCTAGTGTGTATTTCACATCTTCTGCAGTAAAATCTTCACCATTGTGGAACTTTACATCATCACGAAGGGTGAAGTTCCATGTAGTGTCATCTACGTTTTCCCACTCAGTTGCTAAGTCAGGGACGAAGCCACCTTCACCATCTGTTTTCACGAGATAGTTGAACATATTGACATGAATCGCTTCTGTTGAAGTGTTGTTGTGATCATGAATATCAAATGTGACCATATCAGCACCTGTAGCAATTACTAATTCATCATCACCGGTCTCTTCGCCGGAGGCTTCTTCTCCACCCTCCTCACTACTTTCTTCACCACTTTCTCCTTCACTGTCTGTGCCGCCTTCCCCATTGTCCATTTCTGAACTATCTGGGTTACATGCCGCTAAAAGCAATACGATAAAAGCAAATAACAATAGACTAAGTCTAAACTTCAATGGTAATTCCTCCTCTAAAAATTTTTATAATAAAGACGTTGTTAAAGTTAGTTATTGATCCAAGTAATTTAATGCGAATTGTGAAAGCATTGCGGAGCCATATGGCATCGCATTTTCATCAATATCAAACTGTGGATGATGTCCTGGGAAGCGAACCATCTGATCATTCCCTACACCCAACCTGAAAAAGATTGAAGGAACTTTTTCGGTGTAGAATGCAAAATCTTCCCCGCCAAGACTTGGTTTCTCTTGAGAACAATGTCCTTCACCAAGAACCTGATCTGCAGTTTCTTCTACGACACTTCTTAATTCCAAATCATTCAAAATGGATGGAAACTTGTATTCGTAGTCCAACTCGTAAGATCCACCAAACGCGTCAGTGACACCTTTCACCACTTGTTCCATTTTCTTTGGAATCATTTCTCTTACTTCTGGATTCAATGTCCGAACGGTTCCTGTCATCTTTACAGATGGTGCGATGACATTACTTGCTGAACCGCCCTCAATCGTTCCGATGGTTAGCACAGCTGAATCAACTGGAGCAACCTGTCTACTAACAATTTGTTGCAAAGCGGTAATGACTTCTCCAGTTACAGCAACAGAATCGATGGTTTGATGAGGGTGTGCTGCATGTCCACCACTTCCTTTAACTTCTAATGTGAAAAAGTCAGCGGAACCACAGCCTACACGTTCTGTCGTAACAGTAATGTTGCCTGTGTCAATACCTGTATTGACGTGAAGACCCGACATGACATCGACTTTCGGGTTCTCTAAGCACCCTGCATTAATCATTGCTTCAGCGCCGCCTCTACCCTCCTCAGCAGGTTGGAAAATGAACTTCACATTTCCTTTTTTGACACCTTTTTTGGAAAGAATAGTAGCAGCGCCCATTAGGATTGTCGTATGTGCATCATGCCCACAAGCATGCATTTTTCCATCAACAGTCGAACGATACAGTGAATCTTTTTGATCGTGGATCGGTAAGGCATCCATATCAGCACGAAGCCCCACTGTCTTCCCTTCCGCTTCACCTTTCAAAAGGGCGATCACTCCGGTACCTGCCACATTTCTTTGTACATCGAGTCCCAAAGTTTCTAAGTAATCCGCGACAATATTCGATGTGCGCTCTTCTTCAAATCCGAGTTCTGGATGCTGGTGAAAATCTCTACGCCACTCGGTCAATTTCTGTTGCATTTTCTGAGCTTCTTGCAATAAATCATTTTGTACATCAGATACTGGCAAACCAGCACCTCCTAACTTTCTGCATATTCCTCCATAAGTTGAGCAATCACTTTAATACCACTTATATAATCCTCGATGAGAATATTTTCATTCGGGGCATGATTGTTCGATGCGAAATTCCCTACACCGACGGAAACCGCAGGAATACCTAACTTCTGACACAATTCATACATGGGGCCTGTCCCAGGCGACATCGGCATTACTGTGGGCTCCATTTCCATGACCTCTTTTGTAGCTGAAATCACGCTTTTGGCTAACGGGTCACTCGGCTCTGTTCTCGCAGGATGTTCAAGCCCCATTGTTTTGATTTCAATATCTTCATAACCATGGGCGTCCAGGTGTTTACGAAGTTGATCGACCACCTTGTACGGATCTTGATTCGGAACCAACCTGAAATCGACTTTCACACGTGCTTCTGAAGGTAATACGGTTTTGGCACCTTCACCCGTGTAACCAGAATCGATTCCGCAAATGTTACATGTTGGAGAAAAGATCAACTGTTCTTTTAATTGATCGCCCGTTACATCTCCTACGAACTTATTAATCTCTAATTGTTGCTTCGTTTCTTCCTCACTGTAGATCAAATCTGCAATCAATTGATCATCCTCATCAGTTGTAGCAACAACATCTTCGTAAAAACCAGGAATATTCACATGATTCGAATCATCTTTGATCGATTGTAGAGCCCAAATAAGTCGCCAAGCTGGGTTTTCTACCACTGCTGCATTCGCTGAGTGTAGATCTGTGTTAGCTCCTTTGGAAACCAGCTCAACATAAGCCATACCTTTGACACCTAAGCTGACTTGTTGTCTTCCATCAGCATTCTTATAACCGAACTCCCAAACACAGCCATCCGCTTTTAGTAACTCTTTATTCTTTTCGGCAAACCCTTCCAAATTCGGACTTCCGATTTCTTCTTCACCTTCAACGACAAATTTCACTGATAAAGGCAACTCTCCGTGAACTTGTTGATAAGCATGTACTGCCGCAATCCGTGCCACGAGATTTCCCTTATTATCAGCAGACCCACGTGCGATCAATTTTCCATCCACGATATTACTCGCGAATGGAGGCTCGTCCCACATCTCAATTGGATCTTCAGGTTGAACATCATAATGATTGTAAAAAGATAACGTTTTTTTGCCCGACCCTTTTACTTCACCGAAAACAACTGGATAGCCATCCGTGCTTACTAACTGGACATCAGCGCTGATATTTTTCTGCAAATCACTCATCACTCGATCAGCAGTTTCTTTCATTCCCCGGTTCTGAGCTGCGACACTCGGCATCCGGCAAAGATCTTGTAACCACTGTATGTACTGCTCCTGATGAGCATCGATATAATCGAAAACTTCCTTCATTTATTCACTCCTTTCTGTAATTTTGGAATTTTTAGAAAAATATTAAGGAAAATGTCCGTAATGGTTCCTTAAATATGTTAGTATGACTATATGACATTATTAATCTTTTGTCAATTGCAAATAGTATAAATTTTTTAATAATTCTTTTTACTATTTAAAATTTAAAAACCATTTAAGGAGGAACTTTCATTAATGAGTAATTTGCTTCCATTTTTACAGAAAAAACAAAGTGAGATTTTAGACGATTTAAAGGCGTTGGTTGCGGCTGACTCCCCTTCCGAAAACAAAGAGTTGGTAGATCAATGTAGACAAACACTAGAAACTATTGCTTGTAGATTGGTCGGAGGTGAGGTTACACACTTCCCTCAAAAAGATCGGGGTGACCACTTCAAAGTCACCATCGGAAAAGGCGGAAAGAAAAGAGTGTTGATCAGCGCTCATTTTGACACCGTTTGGGATAAAGGACGCCTGCCTATGAAAGAAGAAGGTAATAAATTTTATGGACCCGGTGCGATTGACATGAAAGGCGGAATCATCCAATCCCTGTGGTCTGTACACACTTTACAACAGTTGGACGAAATGCCAGATATAGAGCTGGTCTTTCTTTTTAATTCTGATGAAGAAGTCGGAAGCCAAACATCCCGTCCTATCATAGAAGAAGAAGCGAAAATGAGTGATTTAGTTTTGATCACGGAGCCGCCAGTCGCTAAGAGCGGGGATTTAAAAACAGCAAGGAAAGGTGTGGGCATTTATAATCTCGAGGTTGAAGGTACACCTTCACATGCCGGTAACCACCATGAAGACGGTCAAAGCGCAGTCAAAGAGCTAGCCCACCAAATCATTCATTTAGAAAACATGACCGATTATGACGAAGGAACGACAGTAAATGTTGGTGTAATCAACGGAGGTTCTAAAAGAAATGTGGTTCCTGACCATGCAGAAGCTCTGATCGATTTCCGCGTCGAAACAGAAGACGCAGCAGATAAGATGGTCGAGTTACTAGAAGGACTGGAACCTAAAAGTGATGATGTCGACTTGAAAGTTTCAGGCGAACTCAATCGTCCACCAATGGTAAAAAGCGATGAAACTGAGGAGTTATTCCAAAAAGCTCAAGAAGCAGGAAAAGAAGTCGGACTTGAGATAGGCGAGGATCATGCCGGAGGTGGAAGCGATGGGAACTTCACAGCAATCTTAGGTATCCCGACATTAGACGGGTTAGGCGCACTGGGCGAAGGCCCCCACGCAGAATACGAGCATATCATCATAGATGAACTACCCAAAAGAGCCGCAATGGTCGCACATTTACTTAAGAAGATTTAAAGAAATCAGCCGGATTTAACCGTCCGGCTGATTTTATTTGAAGAGTGAATGATTTGCTACGGATTAAATGTAAATAGTTACGGATAAACGCAAAATAGTTACGGATAAGCATCAAATTTAACCTAATTTTTAACAAATAACCCATTATTTCAAGAGATTTCACTCAAATAGTTACGGATAAAATGTTATCACCAAAACTACGGTAGCGGGATGTACTTTCTCAGCGAGTAAAATTTTCCTGATGCCATTTTGAACCAATGCATCTAAATCTTTAAAATGCTGTACATTTACCCCATAAAAAATACCCATCACCTTTGCAATATGCAAAAGTGACAGGCACTTGATTTTACCCCCTGAAATCAGTAACTTCGCCCGCTTCTTTATCAACCTCATACCAACCGCACGTTTTTTAAAATTATTTAGAGTTCATCCGTTTAGTCTGCCAAATCGTGATGACAACTGAAAGAACTGCAAGTACTAAGAAAACCATTGAAATCGGGCGTGTAAAAAACAACGTCCATTCGGGATCTGACATGAAAGCTCTTCGTAAGTTCACTTCCGCAATCGGTCCTAATATTACTCCGATGATGATTGGGGCTAGAGCAAATTTATATTTAGCAAAAAAGTATCCAGCCAATCCAATAAAAAATAATAAGTATAAATCTGTTACCCGATTATTCAGTACGAATGTACCGATCACACATAGAACTAAGATTACTGGGACTAATATATGCGTAGGAATTTCAGTCACTTTAACAAAGTATTTAATTCCTAGGAATTGGGTGATCAACATGAAAAATGACGCAACTAAGAATGCTAGGAACATCCCTCCGACAATATTCGGTTCATTCGAAATCAGCAGAGGTCCGGGTGATATACCGTGAACCATTAAAGCCGATAACAGCACCGCAGTTACAGCAGAACCAGGGATTCCCAGTGCAATGGTAGGGATCAAGTCTCCTCCGACGGTTGAGTTATTTCCTGCTTCAGAAGCTACGACACCCTCTTCATGTCCTGTGCCGAACTTCTTCGGTGTTTTGGACCATTTTTTCGCCTGATCATACGCAATGATATTTGCAATACTTCCACCAGCACCAGGTATTGCACCAATAATAGCACCAATAGCGGAAGATCGGATCAAGTTCGCAGGCTTTCTTACCACCGCCATAAATGTTTCCTTCGGCTTTAATACAAATTGAATTCCATCAATTTTTTCTTGTTGCTTTTTCTCAAAATCTTTCTCCATCTCAGATTTTTCAACGGACACAAGTATCCTAGAAATAGCAAACATCCCGATTAATACGACAAGGAACGGGATTCCTGCTCTAAGTGCGTCTATGTCAAAAGAATATCGTGATACACCAATGATCGGATCAGCACCTACAGTAGCAATCAGCATTCCGAACAGGCCAGCGATCAACCCTTTCAAGATTGAATCACCCGTAACACTCGCGATAATGGTTAACGCTGCCACAATTAATGAGAACATCTCCCACGGACCGAACATCAACGCAATGTTCGCAATTTGTGGAGCAATCGATATAAGCAAGACTAAACTTACAATTGAACTTAAAAACGAAGCCCAAATACCAATCGACAACGCTTTACCTGGTTGACCTTTTTGAGCCATAGGAAAAGCATCGAATGTTGTCGCTACCGATGAAGGCGTCCCCGGGATCCCTAACAAAGCAGCTGTAATCAAACCACCAGACATTCCACCGACGAGCACACCAATCATTGCAGCTACACCCGCTACAGGATCAAGTCCAAACGTAAGTGGCAAGGTTAGGACGATCGCCATCGTCACAGTAAAACCTGGAATCAATCCAGCCAGAATCCCCGCAATAACCCCTAAGAAGATAATAATTAATACTCTTATTTGAAAAATTTCTGCTACACCAGATAAAAACAATTCAGCCATTCAGATTCCCTCCCTCGTTATTCTCTAGTTGAAAAAGATCCCCGAAGGAAACCTTACGTTCAATGCATTTTCGAAAAAGAAGTACATGCCGAAAGTGACAATCACTGAAATCACACTCATAACAAGGACATCTTTTTTACGTTTCGATCCTATAATCAAACCCGTAGCAACGATGAAGATCAAAGTCATCACAATGTACCCTACGATGTCCATCAAAAAAATATATAGTGCTAGTAACCCAACTACATAAAGGACAATTTTGTACTCGGTTAGGAAACTTTTTATATATGAAGAAACTGATGTGTTAGACCGTTTGGCTCCATTACGTATAAGAGCCACTATTTTCTTCACAATTAAAATAATCGACAAGAATGCTAACACACCAGCAATCAACTTAGGATAACTTCCTGCCCCCATCACACTCTCGTTATACTCAGGGAAATCTCCTGAATTAAAATAGATCAACGCGCAAAAAAGGACTACCACTATCCCTATTACCAACTCACCCATAGTCACCCTCCTCTTACCGAAAGTAAAAATTATGTAAGGAGAAGGCAGATTACGCCTTCTCCTAGTAAATGCTTATTCTTCTTCTGAATCAATGTTCGAAACGATATCTTCAATCACTTCGTTCTGGTTATCCAAGTAATCTGAGTATTCTTCCGGTCCCATGAAGTTGACACTTGCTCCGATTTTTTGAACCTCTTTGATATAAGCATCGCTATTTGCGACCTCTTCAAGTTTTTCACCTAGGTAGTCAATGATCTCTTCATCTGTACCAGCCGGAGCTACATATCCACGATTAATTCCCATCGTCAAATCGTAATCAGATTCCACGAACGTTGGTACATCTGGCAATGAGTCCTTCCGTTCTTCCGTGCCAACCGCAATGAATTTCATATGACCTGCTTCAACAAATTCTATAGCTGAAGGGTAGTCCACAATAGCTGCGTCAATGTGTCCTCCTGCAAGAGCCTGAATCGCTTCACCTAGACCTTCATAGCCTACAAGATTGTAGTTGATATCCAACTCTCCACCAAGTTGTTCTACCCAAACTCGTGGAATTCCACTTACTGTCCCACCGAAGTCGATCTCTTCGGACTGACCATATTCAACGAACTCTTCAAGACTATCAACTCCCATTTCTGATGAAACAGCTAAGATCTGATCTGATGATGACATGGAAGCAATCGGTTCAAAATCATCATAATTGATATCCGATACACCTGAGTGGTGAGCCACTAAGTGACCTTCGTGAATTTGTCCTAAATGGTACCCGTTCGCTTCTTTTTCCGAAAGCTCTTCCATTCCAACCGTTCCACCCACACCCGGTAGATTGACAACGACCATATCTTGCTCAATCGCTTCTGATAAATGATCCACAACTACACGACCTTCAGTATCGCTACCTCCACCCGGAGACCATGGAATCACCATTTCCACTTCGCGATCCGGATAGTTATCAGCCGACTCTTCGTCGCCTCCGCCACAAGCAACCAAAGCAACAGAAAGCAAGCCTAATATGATAGACACTATTAACAATTTTGTTTTACCCATATGTTCCAACCCCTTTTAGACAATTGAAGAAAAATAACTCGCAACGACTATGTAACTTACTCTTGATGAATCACCTCTCAGATATGATTTTGCGAGTGTCTTTTAATTAAAAATTATCTGAATATTTCATATGAGTATAATTCAATATTTATTAACAGTCAATCGGTTTTTTGAAGAAAACGCTTTCTTTTTGGGAAAATATAATAAAATAATCTATCATTTTGATTAATAACGTCAAAAAAATCAGATTATAATTAAAAATACCTAATTAAACTGTGTGTGACAAAACAAAAGGAAATGAATATATATTCATTTCCTTTAATAGTTTTTAATTATATATTTCCCACTACCACAGATAGGCCTTGTCCAACTTCAATACATATCGTAACCATACTGTATTGGAAATCTATGAGCTTCTTTGCACAACTTCTTTCACAACGACAAACTCCTTTGTAATTCCTCGCCGAGTTGGAACTTAAATGACGTTTTCTCCCTTACCTCATCAAGCTCCGTATCACCCATCAGTTCAATCAACTCATACCCATCATCTTTCCATTCGAAGACTGCTAAATCAGTGATGATCATATCTGCAACTCTCGTCGAAGTAATTGGGTAACTGCATTCATCTACTAATTTATGTGACCCATCTTTAGAAACATGTTGAGTCGTGATGATGATTTTTTTCGCCCCAACCAATAGATCCATCGCACCACCGACCCCGATAATATCTTTACCAGGAATGGCCCAATTCGCTACATGGCCATTCGAATCTACCTGCAACGCTCCAAGTATCGCCACATCCACATGTCCGCCACGAATCATCGCGAATGAATCAGCACTATGAAAATAGGAAGCTCCTATACTCTCGCCAACAGGTAGTTTTCCAGCGTTCACTCTCAAAGGGTCAACCTCTTCATCCTCCACAGAAGTAACTCCTAGCAATCCATTCTCCGTATGAAGTTCACATTGGTTTTCATCCAAATAATTCGGTATGAGAGTTGGTATCCCAATCCCTAAATTCACGATAGAATCAGGTCCAAGCTCTTCTGAAGCTCGTTTAGCAATCAATTCCTTGGAATCACCCAACTTCCCTCACCCCATCTTTCGTTAAAATTAACTGACTCTTGACGATTGCATCCACATATAAATGTGGCGTGACAATTTCTTCTGGTGAAAGCTCGCCGTTTTCCACTATTTCATCGACTTCAACCACAACATATTTTGCCGCCGTAGCCATCATTGGATTGAAATTTCGGGCCGTTTTGTAAAATACGAGGTTCCCTTTTCGGTCAGCTTTCCTCGCTCTGATAAAGGCTACATCTGCCTTCAACGCTTTTTCAAAAATATAAGTTTCCCCGTCAATATCTTTCGTTTCTTTCCCACTTGCTAGTTCTGTACCAACAGCCGTTTTTGTATAAAAACCACCAATTCCCGCTCCTCCAGCTCGAATGGCTTCAGAGAACGTTCCTTGTGGTAACAATTCAAGTTCCAATTTTCCTTCGTTATACCACTTGGCTACTTCTCGGTTGCTTGTAAAATAAGAACCGATCGCTTTTTTCAATTTTCCTTGGTCTAAAAGCAACCCCAGGCCCTTACCCGCTTCTCCGACATTATTGCTGATCACAGTTAAGTCTTTTACTTCTCTTTTCGTCAATTCATCAATCAAAGTGAGGGGTGATCCGATTAATCCGAATCCTCCGACCATAATCCGGTCCCCCGACTTCACTTTCGATACCGCTTCACTTGCATCAATTAATTTTGTCATTACTGCCCTCCTTTTCTTACTTCTCGGAGAAATGTCATAACACTTTCATTAACTTCAGTTTGTTTATTAAACACCAAGGTTAGATGATTCGCCTTGGTATGCTTAATTCTTAAATTTTCTATAAGCTCCTCCAATATATTGAAAGATTCTTTTAAAAATAGAGGTCGTTGCCCGTTCATCTTTCCTGTGGCAATGATCAATAGAGTCGGACAAAAGATGTTCTCGAAAACCTTTTGATGATCAAAAGTGAAAAAGCTATCAAAATCACTTTTCAAAACATCAGCTTTCGATCGGTGTATCCAACCACCTTTCACCTCTTGAATCTCATATCTTGCAATCGTTTCATGATGGCTAGTCCATTCAATACCAATCTTCTCGTAAGCTTCTCTCGTCTGCTCGATATAATCTTCAGGCGACGAATATCTTTTCTCAACTCTACTTAAAGACGGTAAAATCATATCCTTCTGCCCTTTATCAGGAACCCCCGCTCCGTCTAATAGAATCAACGCTTCAACATTATCCGATTGCGAAGCTGCTTGACTACAGATGAACGCACCGATTGAATAACCTAACAGAACCACTTTTTCCAACTTCAACGTTTCTATTAAATCGATTAAATCTCTCGCATGATCACCGATACTAGATTCCTCACCCGCTTCACTACTAAGCCCACGCCCAAGCAGGTCATATGTGATCATCCGGTAATTTTCACCGATAGCTTCATAAAAAAATTGTAACTGCTTATGGTTCCCTGTAAGCCCATGTACACCTATAACCGCTAAGCCCTCACCACCGGAATCGTTCACATGCAGCAGACGATCATTTTTGAGCTGAACATCGTATTCCATCCGCTTCACCTCTATCCCACACTATAGATTGAATAATTCACTTTCCCTTCAAGCCGGACGCCTCGTGATACAAACAGTCGATTATTCAGCCACGAATATTTTTCAGAACTTGTCTCGAAGATCGGTTGCGTACTGAAATAATACTCGTCTAAATCCACCTTTTCATTTCGGTCCAACCGCTCCAACACTTCTTTAGGACCTGTTCGAATACCGCGATAAGTCATCATGATCAACTCACCATCATCGGTTTTTAATAGAATCCTTACATCCTGTATAATCGTGCCGTCTTCACGGACGGTAATCCAGTCATCTCCACCAGGCACGACTTCCCCTTTCAATTCTTTTCCCTGAAAATATCCACCACTTACTCTGATGACTCTTCGATTCCCAACAGGAGTCTTTCCTGGCAAATGAGGAGCTTCGACTTCAAGCTCCATATCGAATAAAAAATTTAGTTCTGGCGCC
The DNA here is from genome assembly GCF_002844535.1 of Halalkalibacillus sediminis. Classification (NCBI taxonomy): domain Bacteria; kingdom Bacillati; phylum Bacillota; class Bacilli; order Caryophanales; family Bacillaceae; genus Halalkalibacillus; species Halalkalibacillus sediminis. The sequence continues at coordinate 352,632 of NZ_PJNH01000002.1, read as the reverse complement.
TCCATATGCTGCATCCCTTTCACCTCCGTCGGTATTTCTCAACCTTTTCTTCATCCAGTTCCACACCTAATCCGGGACCCTCAGGCACCTGCATCTCTCCATTCATCGACTTCAATGGATTTATAACGAGGTCATCTGCCAACCAGTCCGGCCCAAACAGTTCCGTTCCATAATCCAAATTTTTCACCGTACTATAAACATGAAGACAGGCAGCAGTCCCAATCGAGCTCTCAAGGGACGTCCCGCCAAAACAAGGAATTCCCGCTCCTTCGGCAATATTGGCAACTGCTTTCGTATTCCGAAGTCCACCGAGCTTATGAATTTTAAGGGAAAAAATATCTGCTGCCCCTTCTCGAATAATTCTCGTCGCGTCAGATAATGATCCCAGACTTTCATCCACCATCACTGGCACTCGTTTCATCGCTACCAGTTGCGATAAACCTTCATAATCTTCAGGTGGCAAAGGCTGTTCCAGGAAATCGACGTTGGATTCCCAGAACTCTTCCATCCAACGCTTTGTAACCAGACGATTCCATGAACCATTCGGATCGACCCCGATTGTAGTCGTTCCAGCTAAACCTTTCGCAATTTCCACTGTCCGTTCAGCGTCCGCTGCCGGATCTTCTTTACCAGCTTTTATTTTGAAATTCGTGTATTCATTTTTTTCCACCAATCCTTCTGCTTCGGAAATATCTCCATCCACACTTCCTGAGGCTAATGCCCAGCGAACCGGAAGAACCTCCCTGCACTTGCCCCCGAGCAACTGATAGATAGGAACGTCATATATTTTTCCAACTAAATCGTATAACGCCATTTCCACAGTCGCTTTGGCAAAGGAATTACCTCTTACATGTCGGTCCATCAACTGAAGAATAGCTTCTATATCACGAGGGTCTTTTCCAGTAATTAAAGGTGATAGATACTGATCGATCACGAGTTGCATCGTTTCGACACTTTCACCATTCCACCAAATTCCCGGCGTTGTGCCTTCCCCGATTCCGATCAGACCATCATTCAACTCCATCTTCAAAATCACAAAACTCTTCGAAGATACTTTCGTAACCGAGAACTGATGCGGACGCTTGATCGGTACATCTACAATTTCTGTCTGGAGCGACTGAATCACATACTTTTTCATCTATTTCACCCCTAAATAAATAAAAGGAAGGTGCTATTGTATTGCTAAGCCACCTCCCCTTTATTGGTTCACTAATTACTTGTTACGCATGACGAAATCGAGCGAAGCAGATTTATGATCTCCGTTGTCGTGTAACTTCGTCAGTAAGGAAGATCGAACTCCATCAGCCACATCGGACTCTAGCCATTCGTCACCTTCAAAAAATACTTGAGTAATCAACGTTTCGTAGCCCTCTTGCTCGAACATAATGTGAAGATGTGCTGGGCGATATGGATGCTGACCCATGATTTCTAAAAACTCCCCAGTCGCCCCTTGGGTTGGGATCTGATAAGGAATCGGAACAATCGATTCTACTTCGAAATAGCCATTTTCGTCGGTATAAAATCTTCCGCGTAGATTATAGTCTGGCGCATCAGCACCAAATGCCGAGTATTCTCCATCAGCATCGTCGTGCCACATATCGACTAACGTGTTGGCTAAAGGTTCTCCATCGATGTTTCGTACAGTACCAGAGAAGATCAATTTTTCTCCTTTTTCATTGTCACGCATTGGCAGTTTATAAGGTTTCTCCAATACAGGCGCATCCTCAAGATAGAAAGGCCCGAGTAAAGAAGGTTCTGTACCTGGCTTATCTGAGTACATCGACCGTAGGACATGTGTTTCAATGAATACATCCATGAATAATGGAAGTTCACCTGTTTTTCCTAGTCGATCAGCCCATTTCACGAATTCTGTGTACTCTTCGTGATTTGGTTTCGTTTCCTCTAAAAAATTCTTTAAATGCTTATTAAAACTTTCAAAAATTGCCGCTACTCGCTTTTGTTTCGTAATTGTTTCAGACATAACCATCCTCCTAAATTCGTGTTTAATCTTTATTTAATCGTTTTTTCTTTATTAAAAATCTGAAAGAAGCTGACATCATCGTTGTTGATCCACGTATCATTGACCCAACCATCCAAGTCATAATCTGCCATACATGCTTCTGCGAACTGAATATTCGCTTCCGCTTGACCAGACATTTCCTCCGTAATCACATTCTCCAAACGGATATTTTCGTGGTTGCCTGAGTAATTACGTTCATACAGTTCGTGTCTTCCACCATATTCTGAGCCGACGACATCCCATAACAGCTTGATCAGCTTGATCTTTTCTAAAGATTCGATATCATTCGACCCGCGATACAACTTATCGATCGTTCCTCTCAATTCTGGATTCTTGAAATCAAGCGCACTCGACGGCTGTACAATCAAGTTACCAGCAACGACATTTTCAATAATCTCTTTGACGCGTGGCCAACCTTCTGCCATAAATACGCGGTAGGCCAATCCATAATTTAGATTCGGCAACATGACACCATTTTTTCCTGGATGAGGATTCATCGCCATCGAATCACTGAGCGACCAGAACATATTCTTCCATGCCAAGACTTCTCCAACATTCGCCTGAACACCGCGGAATTGATCTGTTCCGTTCGTTTTCACTGCTTTCATCAACAGTCCCGAAACAAAATCTAGTTTGACCGCCAAACGAGTCACCCCGTGGAACGTGAATCGATTCAAGAATCCACTTTCAGGGAAGAACGAATTCGCTTTTTCAATATCTTTATATATTAAAATATTTTCCCAAGGAATCACGGCCTCTTCGAAAACTAGTACTGCGTCATTCTCATCAAAACGACTGCTTAATGGGTAATCGAACGGACTTCCCATCACTGCAGCGCTCATCTCGTAGGATTGTCTCGAAACTAACTTGACCCCTGGCGTGTCCATTGGAGCGACGAACACTAACGCCATCTCCTCAGATGTGATTGGAGCAGCACCATAATGTGCAACGAAGTTATAGTTGGTAAGCGCAGAGCCTGTCGCAACCATCTTCGCACCACTGACGATGACTCCTTCATCCGTTTCACCAACCGCGCGCACGAATATATCGTCTACCGCTTCTGTCGGTTTGTTCCGGTCAACTGGCGGATTGATGATCGCATGGTTGAAGAACCAGTTCTTTTCCTGCGCTTCCTTGTACCAGAATCTCGCGTTATCTTCATAAGGTGCGTAGTAATCAGGATCAGCACCTAATGTCGCTAAAAATGCTGCCTTGTAATCAGGCGAGCGCCCCATTTGTCCGTAAGTTAATTTTGCCCATTCTGCGATTGCATCGCGGTCTTTGATCAAGTCATCAGAACTAGTGGCATAGCGGAAATACCGCTGAGTGAATCCACCATTTCCTGTATCAGTTTCTTGTGTCAAAATGCCCTTTGTCTCTTCATCATGTAACGCATCGTATAAACGTGCGATCGATCTTGCAGAGTTCCGGAAAGCTGGATGCGTCGTTACGTCGTCCACCTTTTCACCATGAATCCAGATTTCTCGTCCATCTTTTAAACTCTCTAAATACTCTTCACCCGTTAACGGTCGTTTCTTATTCCTAGCTCTACTCAAACCTATTCCTCCTTCAAATTCCTGTTCCAGTAAGATGAAGTTGCTTACATCCCTGTATGTTTTATATGTATGTACACCATATAAAAAATAGACTACAAACATAGTTATCCTTCTATAGAATTCTCATAGAGTTCTAGTTGAGCATAAAAAAAGAGCGCACAATCATGCGCCCTCATGTAACATCTATCTTTTAAATTAAAATCAAACATCCAATTGCTCTATTCAGGGATCACTTGAGAAAACTTCCCACAATAATAGCCAAGCGGTTCCCCAGAGTTGTACTCGAAATTTTTTACTTCACCAATAAATAAAACATGATCCCCACCGTCGTAGGTTGCCCATGGGGAACACTCAATATAAGCCAAAGAATCTTTGATCCTTGGTCCTAAATCACCCTTGTCCCATTCAAATGGATATTCTTCTTGAGGTTTACCTGCAAAATGAAGCGCTGTATCTTTTTGTTCAGCAGTCAACACATTTACGATGAAATGATTATCTTGAAGCTTCTGATAAGCTTTTGTATTCCGGTCCACAGACACCAAAACCAACGGAGGATCCAGTGAAACCGAAGTGAACGAATTCACAGTAAATCCATGTCTCCCTTCGTCCGTTTCACACGTAACCACCGTTACACCAGTCGCAAAATGCCCCATACAATTTCTGAAACCACGTGCATCCATTAACTATCCCACCTTTTTGTGAAAGACTTGGCTTTTCTCCTAGTTCTAATAGCGAAGCCATATTTTTTCATACCTTTGTCATTGTCGAACCTTCTTAAACAAATAGCACTTATATCTAATCTATATCGTTTTTAACCACCAATTATGATAGAAAAGAAATATTCCAACTATGTGACATTCCATAGTCAAATCCCTATAATAATAGTCATATCGATTTTCTTAGAAGGAGTCACCCCATATGAAACCAGTCATCTTTCGCCCACTGTCCACCTTGTTAATGGGCTTTACATATTTATTGTCGCAATTCGTTGATCATCCTTTTCTGCCGGTTTTGGTCAGTGTGTTTGCGGCGACGACGATATTATCTTTTGTACCATACCTCGGAAAGGTCCCGAGAATTCTGATCAGCACCTTGTTGATATTATCAGCCATTCTCTTTTTCCAAAACGGGAGCTGGTCTGCGGTTGGTGAGGGTTTAAGGTCCAATGTAGGACTGTTAGCCATCTTCATTTTCGTACCGCTTCTATCATTACCGATCCAGTCGGGAAAATACTTAGACTATATGGAAACGATCTTCAACCACTACATCAAGACATCACGAAAACTCTATCTATATTTGAAAATGACACTGATGGGTGTTGGTTCGGTTGTGAACTTAGGTACCATTCCGATTATGTATCAATTGACGAACACACCTTCCTTAGAATCTTATGAAAAGACGCGTCTGAAAGCGATGAATAGAGGATTTTCCTTGTCGTTCATGTGGTCACCGTATTTCATTTCACTCGCTCTCATATTATCTTATTTCGATGTCACCTGGATCCAGTTGTTTCCATTTGGTATCTCGATGGCGATCATCGGGTTATTGCTTGGTGTTGTGATGGAAGGGCGTTTGAATCATCCGATTGAAATCACGGAGAATCAGACAGATGCAATCCCAATAAAAAAAGCTCAGCGGAAACTCATAGAGCTAGTCATCATTATCGTATCTATGACGGCTGTGACGATGACAATCGAGTACAACGTCGACCTATCTGTCATCACAATCATACCGGTCATCGCAATCATCATCTCGACGGGCTGGTCACTATTCTATCAATCGATTCAATCTTTTGGAAAAGAACTTCTTGGCTACACTCAAAATAGACTTCCTAAAATGGGGAATGAGTTGTCACTATTCATAGCGGCGGGTTGTTTCGGGGTTGCGATCCTGAACGCTGGCGCGAGCGAATGGATTATCTATTCGTTGCAAGCGAGCGGAATCACCCACGTACTAGTGCTGATTCCAATTCTCGCGATCGTCATCAATGCACTATCATTTGTGGGTATCCATCCCATTATCACCATTACTGCGATGGCGATCACATTAAGCTCTACACCGATATTCGAAGGCGATCACTTAGTCTTGAGTCTCGGCTTACTAAGCAGTTGGATGGTCACTGTCATGGCGTCTCCATTCTCAGCGACGAATCTCATGATCGCAAGCTTAGTAAACAGCAATTCGGTTAAGATCGGATTGAAGTTGAATGGGTTGTATGCACTGGTTTTGTGGATGATTTTTTACTTGATTATCGTTGGGTTATATTTTGTGCTTTAACTTAGGAAGGCTGTCGAAAGTATGCGACAGCCTTGCTTTTTTTTGTGTTGATTGTGCCATTGTTCCTATGTACTCGGTCTAATTTTTGGAATTTATTATTATGTATTGTGTTACTTTCATTGTTTATCGGGCCACTTTTTATAAAAAAGTAAATTAAATTACTAATCTCGTGAAATTAGTTCTTATATAAACTCGAAAGCTACCCTCGTTCGCTTTAGACCTATAAGTTTTACATATCTTTAAAATGCTGATTCCTAATATATGAAATTGCTTGTTGCTTAATGAATTGATCATCGATGAATTCTGGATTAGTTCTTAACTTTGTGCTTAGCTTATTCAAAATTGTAGCTAAATGGTCTCGTTCATATTCATCTATAGAAAATTCAACACCATATTCAAAAATTTCTTGCGCTCTTTCGCCCCGCCAAACCACTTTCCCATGTAAAGTAAGAGGATTTTCTAAAAGAGTGGTTTTAAACTCATACAAAATTTCTGCCTCTGGCATGAGTTGCAGATGGCTTATGAACTTTAGACCTCCTAACCCAATATCTTGTATTAGCGTCTCTGTTTCTCCTAACGTTACCTTCTTTTGATTTATAGACAATATGGTCATTTCAGCTCTTAAGGGGTAAGGGAGATTTACACGAAAGTATTTGCGCCGTTCAACAGATACTTGATTGTTAGTTACTGTTGGGTGAACCTTTTCCAAATTAAATATTTCTTTCATTTTATTTTCCGATACTGGTTTACCAAACAAGTAACCTTGAATAAAATCACATCGCATTTTCTTTAACATATCGAATTGAACACGGTTTTCAACACCTTCTGCTACTACCTTTCTACCCAAACCTTTAGCAAGGTCGATGATAGACTGAACTACTACTGAATCCACACTTTCTTCTTCTATGTGACGAATAAAAGATTTGTCTATTTTCAAAGTATCAATTGGATATTGTTTAAGATAGTTGATTGAGGAGTAACCCACACCATAATCATCCAATGCAATATTAACCCCTATAGCTTTTAATTTCTCTATCTGATCACGAACTACATTTGTTTCTCTTAATAACAACCCTTCGGTAATTTCAATTTTCATTACGTCCTGGGGAATATTATATTTCTCAACATTTGTTTTGATGATATTGAAAAGGTTATTTTTTAAAAAGTTTTTAGGTGATAGATTAAAAGATATATGATTAAATTTGACTCCTTCTTTCATCCATTCAGCTGTCTGTCTGTAGACTTCCTTAATAACGAATTCACTAATATCTTGTATGATAGGACTATTTTCTGCTATTGGTATGAATTCACCCGGCGATATTTTACCCCACACCGGATGTTTCCAACGGATCAAGGCTTCAGCCCCAACAGCCTTTTGAGTGTAAACATCTATGATAGGTTGATACTCCAAATAAAATTCATTATTTTCTATTGCATTTCTTAAATCATTTTCTATTTGAAAGGATTTTAACGTTTCAATGTTCATGGATGATGAGAACAATTGTACCTCCCCTATACCAAGTTGCTTAGCACATCTTAATGCCTTACTAGCTCTATTGGTTAATGTTTCATTATTACCACCATCTGTAGGAAAAATACTAACACCTATACTAGCTGTGAGGTGAATATTGTAGTCATTAATATTTAGAGGTTCTTCGATTTGTTGCAGTAGGTCCTTTGCAGACTGATAATATCCATTTATGTTTACCTGTTCATGCATGACCACTAAGTATTCGTCCCCTGAAACTCGACACAAATAACCACGATCTTTAATAGCATTATTAACTTTGTTAGCAATTCGTTTGAGAGTCTCATCCCCAATATCATGACCAAAGACTTCATTCACACGATTAAAACCATCTAAGTTCAAAAGAATTAGAGCAAAGGTTTTATTTTTTGCAGAATAATCCTCAATCAAGTGCTTAATATACTCTCGTCCAGAGAATCTATTAGGTAGTTGAGTTAATACATCTGTGTATGCTCTTCTTTCTAATTTTTTCTGTAGCTCCATGATCTCCGTATAGTCTTCTATGGTCCCGATGACACTTGTTACTTGGCCCTCTTCACTTTTAACAGCAATCGCTTTTGCTTTTATCCATTTATAATTTCCATTTAAGGTCATTATTCTAAAATTATGAGTAAAAGTCTCTCCCTTTAAGAGCTTGGAAAAACGCATTTGAACCTCTTCATAGTCATCTGGATGTGTGATTCTTTGCCACGTGTCAATTGTTACCTCGTCCTTGGATATTTCATAGATATCTTCAATGGCATCTGTGATATATTCCATATACTTCCCAGCAGTATTAACAGAAAACAATGCAACACCAAGTCTGTTCAAGTAATTTTGATATTCCCTCTTCAAATTATTTTTAGGATTTTCTGATTCATTAATAATTTCCATCTTAGGGCTAACCGAACAAAACGTCCCTACCATTTTCCCATCAAAAAATAGGGGGGTGTGAACAATGTTAATCGGAAAACAATTCCCGTTTTGGTGAGTCATAATATCCTCAGCGAGTTGAGGTGAACAATCCATAGATACTTCAGGGTCAAAGTGTTTGTACAAATGTGTAAACATCTGTTGAAGAACAGCTCCATCTTCATAATTCAAACCTATCATTTCAGATATTTTAGTATTGTAAATTAGTACATCACCTTTATAGTCAAAATAACAAGCAGCATCTTTATAATTATGTACTAGTGACCGAATGATAAGATGATTTTCTTCAAAACTCTTTTGGTTCTGTTTAACGAGATTCTCCTTTTTTGTTTGATAGAAAACATTTTTCATCTCTTTTACCCACTTCATTAAAAACTTCTCCCTCATTTTGAAAAATTGTTTATCTGTACAATGAAAACATGCATTTCACAACTGAGTGACAAATTTCAGATTCGATCCCGGCTACCAAATTCAATCAACGATTATAATTTTATGATTACTAATTTGAGTTGTTATGCCTGTCTAAATTCACAAAACAAATAATTGTGACTATAATATTTATAAAAATTATTATGTATATTTACAATAATTATAATATATTTGGTTTATTTTTCAATATATTTATTATTTTTTACATAAAAGTCACAAATTCAAAACGAGAGAAGTGCGTCACTATGGGCTTTGGTCTTGTAAAATAAAATACCATTTTTAAACATTTTGTTATATAATAAAAAACCCTATAAAGCAGACATTTTCAAAGTGTCTACTTTATAGGGTGAATTTCACAACAAGGACCAGACGCTTCCGTTTCTACATCAATAAAATCCAATCATATAGCGCAGTTGAGATAACCGCGTAAACGACCAACAAACTAAGCGCAGCCAGCACTCCTAAACCACTCGTGCCGCCACTCGTCTTCAACTGTTGGCGATTATAACTACCATCCAAATCTTTCGCCGCTTCCAACTTTTTCTCGGCTCTCATATAATAAAAGTAATTTCCATAAATTCCAAATAAGACATAAGAAATAATCGCAACTAAATAGTCGAACCCGGTCGTATAAATCCCTGTCGCATAAGCAAAGAAATCAAGCGCTAACCAAATGCCTAAAATAGCGAAGATCATCTCGTACATCTTCCGGTAACCTAGCCAGAAAATCCCTAAGAAAAATGCCGGCCAGTTCCAACTAGTTTTGTTCTCAGCAACACCTTTTTTAAACCATTTATCTATGTAATAATCACTTCTCTTTTGAGTGAACAGCTCCCAAGGTTCATACTTCGAGCTCTCTTCCACACGTTGATCATCCGCGTAGTTTCTCTGAGTATTCGTTTCACCATCAGGCAACCTACTCCCACACGAGTGACAAAATGTCGCACCTTCGAACTGCTTCTCCCCACACTTATTACAGTACATAACTCCTCCACCCCCTTCTGACTTCCTACCTCCATTCTATAAAAATTCAGCAATAATTAGAAGATTTTTATACTAAATCATTGTTTTTATTAAAGTAATTTCCAAAATTAAGTAACTAATCAACAATTATAAACGAACACTCATCACAATATTTTAAATTTTTTGAAAACACCTTTTGTTTCCTATAAATCTTCTATATAATAGGAATTAATTACTAGAAAATACACATATATTTTAAGGTAGGTGAACGATTTGACGAGCAGTCTGCACTTCCCCAACACGATTCACTCAGGCGCCGGAAGCTTTGACCAATTAGCAGAAGCCGCCACTGCACTCGGCACCACGAACATCTTCATGATCGTCAGCTCTAACGCCTTGGATGCTAACCCACAGTTAGAAAGGCAAATTCGTGCTTTGAAAAGAATATACTCGATCACCTTGTTCAGCGAGTATCACGGAGAACCGAACTCAGACCATTTAGATTCGGCAGCGCAAAAGGCACTTATGTCGCGGGCGGACACGGTCGTTGGGATCGGGGGCGGAAGCGCACTAGATCTTGCAAAAGCAGTCGCATTCCAAGCAAAAAATACATCCATTCCTATTCAGGAAATACCGAACCTACATACATTCAACCGACTACATCTAATCTCAGTTCCGACCACAGCAGGGACAGGCTCTGAAGTGACTAAAATCACCGTTATTACTGACAAGGATACGAAAGTGAAATTTAATCCAGCCCATCCAAGGCTCATCCCAGATGTAGCAATACTTGATCCTACTTTAACAACAAACTTACCTGCACACGTCACCGCATTTACTGGAATGGATGCACTCACTCATGCGATAGAAGCTTATTTGTCCACACGTGCGACAGCAATGACGGACCACTTTGCGCTCCAAGCTATACAACTGATTGGAAAATATCTTCCCGTCGCTTATCAAGAACCGGACAACCTGTGTGCTCGTGAAAATATGTTGATCGGCAGCAGTAGTGCAGGCATCGCTTTTTCCAATTCTTCAACGAATTTAGCGCATGCCGCAGCCCGACCATTAGGAGCAAGGTTCAATATTCCGCACGGGTTGAGCGTCGCAATGGTGCTCCCGTTCGTCATCGAATATGGACTCCCTTTCGCAGGAGATCGTTATGCTCAATTAGCCAACGTATTAAAAGTAGGCGACCAACCTGAAGATGTTTTACACTTCATCGAGCACTTAAACGAAACTTTTGGCATCTATCAACACGGAAAATTGTATTTTCAACACAATGAACTCGAACAACAGATTCCACAAATGGTCCAGGATGCACTATCAGGCAATGGCATCGAGACGAACCGAAAAGTTCCTGAAGCCACAGATGTTGAAAAGATCTATCGAAAATTACTTGAAAAACTTAACTAAAAACAGGAGTGATTACATGGCAGAAATGACTGGCGGAGAAATCGTCGCAAAAATGCTAGCAAAAGAAAAGATACAAAAGCTCTTCGGAATCATCGACGGAACCTATTTCGGATTCTATTCTAAATTACAAAAAGAAAATATAGACTTGATCACCCCCCGCCATGAAACAAGTGCAGCTCATATGGCTGGGGCATACGCAAGACTCACTGGCAATCTCGGCGTCTGCATGGCAAGTAACGGACCAGGTGTGGCCAATATCCTACCCGGCCTCGTCGTCGAACAAGCAGAAGGCAACCGAGTACTCGTCGTCACAAGCTCGAGACGGACAGGCATTATGTATCCCGACCGCGGTGGTACGTATCAGTGCTTCGACCAAACGGGTACGATTTCGCAATTCGCCAAATGGAGTGAAGCTGTTCCATCTGTGGACCGTATTCCTGAACTGATGCGCATGGCGCTTCGAAAATGCTATGAAGGTCGACCAGGCGTCGTACATATCGACATTCCAGAGAATATCATGAACGGGAAATTCAAAGGCAACTTTGCTTTTCAAGAACCGCATCAATACCGGATTACCGACAACCCCGACCCTTCGGAAAAACAAGTTGCACACGCGGCGGACATGCTACTAAAGGCCAAATTCCCGATAATCCATGCAGGTAGTGGAGTTATACACGCTCAGGCGTATGAAGAATTGGAGATGGTCGCAAACCTCCTCCAATCAATGGTCACGACAAGCTGGGCAGGACGCGGTGCTATGCGTGAAAGCAATCACCTCAACATGCCGATGGTACACATCGAAGTGAACAATAAAATCCGTAATGAAGCAGATCTCGTGCTCGTACTAGGTTCAAGGCTAGGTGAAACCGATTGGTGGGGGAAAGCGCCGTATTGGAATTCCTCTCAAGAAGTGGTCCAAGTTGATTTAGACCCGTCGATTCTGGGAGCTAACAAGCCGGTTTCGCTCGCGGTACAAGCAGATATCAAGAAATTTTTAACGAAATTGTATGAGCATTTGGTTAAACGAAAAGATGAAATCGAGCTCGAACAACGAAAAACGACGATTGAGAAATTTGTGGTAGAAAAAGAGAAACACCGCGCAAAACTGAACCAAAAGCTTGATGACATGGATGTGCCGATGAATCCAGCGCATGTCGCTTCCGTATGCAATGAACTCTTTCCGATCGATTCACCGATTGTCGCAGACGGCGGGAACACGGCAATCTGGGCGAATTTCTATTCAGAAATCAATACACCATGTACGCTTTTGTCTACTTTCAAATTTGGTATGCTCGGCGCAGGAATGGCGCAAGCACTCGGAGCAGCAGCTGCAAAACCAGAGAAACCCGTATGCTGCATTATCGGCGACGGGGCAGCAGGCTTTCACCCACAGGAAATCGAAACAGCCGTCCGCAACAATATGCAGGTGATTTACCTAGTCGTATGCGACAAGCAGTGGGGTATGGTGAAAATGAACCAGAACTTCTCACTAAGACCGGTCAAAACCGTAGTGAAAAAATCACTCGATGAGCACGAGAACATCAACTCAGATCTAGGAGAAATCGAGTTTGATAAACTGGCAGAAAGCATGGGCGCACACGGCGAGCGCGTGAGTGACCCGTCTGAATTACGAAAAGCAGTCGAACGATCACTCGAAACAGGAAAATGTGCCGTGATTCATGTTGATGTCGATCCAGTCAAACACATGTGGGCCCCAGGACTGAAATATTTCAAAGACATGCACGCAGAGCCAAAAGGTAAATAGCCATGGGAATCGATCAGGTACAACTCAACTTCAATGAAACGACGACTCTGGTTATGAACATTTTAATCGGATTTATCATGTTCGGAGTCGCGCTAGACCTGACACCAAAAGATTTCAAACGAACACTCAAAACACCCAAATCATTTATCATCGGATTGACTGCACAATTTTTATTATTACCAGCACTGACGTTTGTTTTAGTCACGATTCTAGACCCTAGACCGAGCATCGCTCTCGGCATGTTTCTAGTGGCTGCTTGTCCAGGTGGAAATCTATCTAACTTCCTGACTCATTTAGCAAAAGGGCGGACTTCACTCTCGATTAGTATGTCCGCAGTATCAACGGCGTTCGCGATTTTCCTGACACCTTTGAACACGATATTTTGGGGTTCACTATATGGTCCAACGAACGAGTTGCTCAGATCATTCACGATTAGCCCGCTAGACATGCTGTTTGCGATTTTTATCTTGCTTGGGATCCCACTCACGCTCGGAATGTACATCAATCACAGCAAACCCGAGTGGTCACGCAAAGCAAGTAAACATATGAAGCAATTTTCTATCGCCTTCTTTATCCTGTTTGTCATTGGTGCACTAGCATCGAATTTTACCTATTTTATCGATTTCGTCGGCATGGTCGTCATTGCTGTATTTTTGCATAACCTACTAGCCATCTGTATCGGCTATTTTTCAGCACGCACTTTCGGTCTCCCGGAAATAGACCGTCGGGCAATCGCCATCGAAATCGGCATCCAGAATTCAGGACTCGGTTTGATTCTAGTCTTCAACTTTTTCGGCGGACTCGGAGGCATGGCGATCGTCGCTGCCTGGTGGTCGATCTGGCATATCATCGCAGGGCTGACACTTGCCGGATTCTGGTCGCGCAGAGTCCCTAAAGAAGGAGGTCAACAAGCATGAACATCTTAATCACTGGAGCGATTGGTTATATCGGGAGCCAGCTCGTCCAACAATTGATAGAACGAAATCGCTCAATGGATGAGCCACATACAATTGTTGCAACTGATATCCGGGATGAACCTAATTTTGCCCTGGAAGACCATATCTTTTATGAAAAGATGGACGTCCGCTCACCTGAAATCGCTGAACTAATGAAAAAATATACGATCGATACCGTTGTTCACCTCGCAACGATCGTGACACCAGGCAAAAAGAGTAACCGTGAATTCGAATACTCGGTCGATGTAGGTGGAACTGAAAATGTATTGAAAGCATGTGTAGAAAGTGATGTTAATCGAATCGTCGTCACATCCAGCGGAGCCGCATACGGATATCACGCTGATAACCCAGAGTGGATAGATGAAACACATCCCGTGAGAGGAAATGAAGAATTCGCCTACTCTCATCACAAGAGGTTGGTAGAAGAACTACTAGAAGATTATCGTCATGAACAACCTGAACTAGAGCAAGTGATCTTCCGCATCGGGACAATTTTAGGCGAAAACGTCAATAACCAGATCACCTCACTATTTGAAAAGAAAAGGTTACTTGGAATCAGCGGATCAAACAGTCCGTTCGTTTTCATATGGGATCAAGATGTCGTGGCGTGCATTATTCGAGGAATTGAAGGAAAAACGACCGGCATATTCAATGTCGCAGGGGATGGTGCGCTGACAATCGATCAGATGGGTGAAATATTGAACAAACGCGTGATCCGTATCCCAGCAGGAGTAATCGCGGGTGCACTGTTCTTTTTAAAAAGACTCGGTCTTACCCAATACGGTGAAGAGCAAGTCAACTTTCTGAGATACCGACCAGTGTTGGATAATACGAGGTTGAAAGAAGATTTCGGGTTTGAACCGACGTATATGTCGGAGGAAGTGTTCAGGAGATATATTGCGAAGAATTTATAGTCCTTTAGCAGTAGATATTTCTTAGAAAGGAAGTGTAACTGTGAGTCAAGAATTTAAACGTGTTCGCGTCTCGAAGCAGCGGCAAATTACTATCCCTAAAGATTTTTATGATGCTTCCGGAATTACTGATGAAGTGACCATTGAGTTTAATGGCAAGGAGATTATCGTTAGAAAAGCTGAATATGAACAAGTAGACTTTTCCACTGACATTTTGAGAGATTTAGTGGAACAAGGTTATGAAGGCAAACAATTAATAACCAAATTCGAAGAAATAAAAGCTCAAATCCCAAATGCATTAAACATTATGGTCGAGGAGGCAAAAAAAGGTCCATCCTTTCACTCTTCCGATGATTTAGATGAGTATTTAGATGCCTTGGAGGATGATGAGGATCAATCTCCAAGTTAAATACAATAATCGTCCAATTAAACTTCTACGAAATTAAAATTACCTTTCAATTTACACATACACATAAAAGGCCTGCCACCAATTAAACTTGCTCCATACTTATACTTAGAGCAAATTAACCGTGACAGGCATATTTTAAATAACCTTCTCTTCACCTAATATTTTTTCGATCCCGAGGCGACCTTCCTTCAATACAGACTCACGCCATTCTTCATCATCAGGATAAAACATATTCTCGAATTCCTTCAGAACCCACTGGCGATCATCTTCCTTTTCAGCACCTTCCCAGTACAATTGATTCTCCAATATAATCGTCGTAAACTCACGCAATTCAGCCATTTTATCCGTTCCGAATGTGCCAAATTCGAATAATGCTGAAACTAAATATCTGTCCGGAAACTCTTCCCGCTTCAACTCATTGAAGTGATTAGTCGAATCACCCTTTACATCTTCAGGCGAGAACTTACTGATATTTTCTAATCCGTACTTCTCGCTCAACTCTTCGCCACTGCGTGAATCGACTTCAGAATTCAACATCGTAATTTCATTGGTCGGCCCGAGAGCTGTGTGCCAGTCCATATGGATCACACGTCGGAATGATTCCAATAACTTTCGCTGCATCTTTTTCACGAATTCAGTAGATGGTTCATCACCATTCCCACCGAAATACACACCTTTTTCGAACTCGAACTGGCCCATGCCCTTAGCACTCTTTAATCCACTATAACCTTCATCAAGGGCACCTTTGCTCAGCTGTTCGTACAATTCCTGCTTTTCTTTTTTAACATCCTTCAATTGACCATTCGGCAAAAAGACATTTCGTTCTTCCGAATAATTCACATTGATGTCTCGTGGAACATCTAAAGGCTTGTAGAAACAGTTCCTATTCAAATCAACGTTATTTTCATTAACCCTACGCAAATTCTTCATCCCCCACGGATTAATCGCGTGCACGAAACAAATCCCAGTAGTTTCGGGGTCGACTTTATCCATATATTCTTCTACGAAAAGATGGACCATCGCAGCTCCAGCATAACCTTCAATGCCATGTAAGCCTGTTGAAAAAAATATGACCTGCTCGTTCTCCTCAGTAGCATCCGCGTAAATCGTATCAATCGTATAATCAGATCCCTCAGCGATAGACTCGGCGAAAAGTTCCGCTTCAGGCCAATTCTCTTTGATTTTATCTAAATGTCCTCGGAACGTTTCCCGGGATTCTTCATAGGTATTTTTCAAATATATTTCTGTATCTTTCATTTCCTTTTTCCCTCCAAACTGAGCATATTCTATTTCATTCCTAGTTTGAAGCAAGGATAAACCTATGAGGGAGAAGACATAGATTACAATTAAATTAATTTTGTTTTTAAGTATAGTATTCCTTGACATTTTAATGTAAGATATTACTATAAATTCAGAATGTTTATTAAATATTGAATTCAATCAACACAATGTAGATAATAAGAAAATAGATTCTACATTTAGTCGAAAAGTCCTACAAGTATTTGAACTCGGAAAAACATTCATGCAAAGCAAAGGAGGTGAAAACAACATTGATCAAACAACTGATCGAAAAAGGTGATTTCTATCACTGCTATCAACCCATATACGATTTAAATAACTGGAAAATCATCGGTTACGAGGCCCTTTTGCGAACAAACCATGACCTTGAAACTATTGAAATATTTGAACAAGCTGAACAAATCCAGTTATTAAACCGACTCGCAACCTCATCATTTACTCGAGCCGCCCACACTTATTCGAAGTCGAGTAATCATGAAGTCTATTTATTCATCAACATACACCCCTCTACTCTAACCACAAAAGACTTCATTGAAGAAATCACTAAATTATCAACCTTATCATTAAAAATAGTATGCGAAATTAATGAAACTGAACAAATCGAGAACTTCTCTGAATTCACAAATGCTCTTGATCAATTGAGGAGAAGCGGAGTGCTAATTTCATTAGATAACATTGGAATAGGAGCTCTTGATATAAAAAAATTGATTGAGTGTAAAGCTCACTTCATAAAAATAGATAAATTTTTCTTAGAGGGAGAGCATTTTGATGAGAAAAAATATTTATTTCTCAATCTACTGAAACATTACTGCCATATACAAGGCATCAAGCTGATCATAGAGGGCATAAGCAGTCCGAAAAGATTAGCACTCACAAAGGCATGGGGTATCGATTACGGGCAAGGCTACATATTAGGTAGACCACAGCATTTGAACGAACCTGTCAGAGTTTAAAAGATATTCTTCATAAGTATAAAGCTCGATGAATCGATTTTAGGAGAATTCCTACCAATAAAAAAACCTGCCACACTATCAACTTTTTAAAGTCCATAGAGTGACAGGTTATCTTTTTAAAAATAATTATCTTGAAATCAAACCAGTTACGAGAAATTCCTTCCAATTGCTTCGCTCATCCTTAATTGCATCACGTGTAAGGTCATCACTTTGTAGCTTTGTGATGAAAGGAGCTTCATCTCGAAATTCATCTTCAGGGCTCTTAGCAATGATATCACCGACTTCTATTCCTTCAGCAATTTCCACGAGCTCTTGCATCTTAATACCACGATCAATCGGTTTTTGAATCATAAGTCCCTCTTCATTCATTTTCCACACACGGTTCATGAATACTACATCTTCATGCAAAACAACGGTTTCAGGTGAGTCTAACAATGTGATTGTCATGTTCGAATGATAGCCAGCAAGCATTTCATTTTCTCCCAGTTCTTCTCCATCGACAGATATCGCGAATGGATAGACACGCTCTTCGTCTATTGAATTTTCCTTAGGCGTCTTACTTAAGAAAACGATCGTTCCTTCAACGAGAACATCCTGCTCACCCAAGGTCATTTCAACGTCCATACCTTCTTCGACCCGAGTACGTTCTTCTTCAGTCAGCTCCCCGACTACTTCAAGTTCAGAACTCTCAATCGTCACTAAAGGCGCACCTAAATCATAAGATACATTTTTTACAATGCCATCGTATGAACTTTCCACAGTAATTGTGTCCCCAGTGTTTTCAAGCTCACTTAACTGGCTTTCCACACTCGACAATTGAGCTTCCTTTTGTGCTAACTCTTTCTCTTTTTCAATTAAATATTGTTCTCTCATAAATTCTGCTTCTGTCGTCGATTCAGCTAAATCAATCTCTAAACCTTCTTCATCTAAGGAGAATGTTGAGTTAGAGACCCCTCCTGAATCCGGCACACGGTATCGTTCCATTTCAGTGATCGCATCTTCAATCGCATCAATCTCTCCATCTAACCGTTGTGAGTCACTATTTAACGTATTGAACGTTTCATAAAAATCTGCCACATTATATGTAAATAAAGGGTCACCCGCGGATACTTCCTCTCCTTCATCTATCAAAAACTCTTGGAATTCCCCCAAGCTTTCGTTGTAATACACATGGTTATCTTCAACGGCATCAAGCACGCCAAACTTATATAACTTCTCAGCCATATCGGCCTCTTCGGCATGAACCCATTCATTTACGTAAGAAATGCGGTCCACTTTTCCTTCAGTATCAAAAAATAACAGCAACGAATTAATCCCAACAACCAAAACGGCAATGACCATCATCCATCTTTTTCTCATTAGCCAAACCACCCATTAATCAAAATTCCATCAAAATAAGAAATCAACGTGACGCATACCCATCCAAATAAGTGCAACATCATCACAACGATCCAGATCAAGTACATCTTCATCGTTGTAACCTTAGATAAAAATTTAATTTGAAACCAAATGATCCATACCTGGAAAAGAGTAATCGTACCGAAGAAAACAATCACCCACTCCATGCTAGTAAAATATGAAGCTATGATTCCGAAAGACCACGGAGAAACATACCAATCAAGTCCTATGTACAAAGCTAGCGGAATCCATAACACCCGCTCCAACAGCATGACCAATAGCACAACCTGTTGCATGATAATCAGTTTTCTATAACCAACATCCATCCATATGTAGAACCAAAAACTCGATAAGAACAAAATGAGTATTGCAAGTAATATTGCAAACAACCCACGTCCGGCAATAAACCAAAACTTGCTCGCCTCAAATTCTTGTACCGAAAACGCTGTAATATTCGGTGAAACTATGTTTGTTCCCATTCCAAGGTAAGACATCCATATGTATAAAACTACAGTTGCTACAATCAGTAGTAGCGGAACCCGCCACATTTTTTCTATCTGTTCAGCTTTTTGGATCCGAAAGATTTCGTCATCCATCGACGTAAACAAACTGAACAATCGATTACGATAAGTCATTAAACGACATCCTTTTCTGTTTGAATCATAATTTCCATTTTAAACTATATATTGGAAATAATCCATGCTGTTTAAGAAGATAATCTTACTTTTATAATCAAAGCAAAATACTTTGATGGGCTATAAACATGACATCTTCTACAAATCCTGGTAATCTATCTAAAAGTAAAACAAGGAGAGATGTACTTTGTTTAAAAAGATCAAATTATCAAGAACAGAGGGAGACGGATCAGGTCCAACATATGACATTGAGGTCTTTCCAGATGGGAGAGTTCACTACAATGGTGGGTACGGTGTTGAGAAGATGGGAGAGCATCAATGGACAATCAGCGAGGAAAAGGTCAAGCACTTAGTTGAATTGATTGAAGGATTCAACTTTAAAAACTTCGAATATGAGACTGAAATGATTTTCGCTTTAGATCTACCGAGTTGCATCACCGAGATTATCTTCGAGGATGGTACTGAGAAAAAAATGGATCATTACTTAGGCGATACCGTGAAATTCGACCGAAAAAATCATCGAATGAAACTTGAAACATTCGAAAAGAGAATCGAGGAAATTGTAGGAACAGATAAATATGTAGAAATTAAACCTTATTAGCCAACTTTTCTTTTCCACACAAAAAACCCCCGGCGCAATTTACATCTCGACCTAGGGGCTACTCTGTTCCTTATTTCTTATCTTTACCAGCTTTACGATACTTCTCTTCTGTCTGTGAAGTACTCTGACTATTAGTTTTATCTTTCGTATTCTTTTCCTCAATCTCTAAATCTTCCATTGGAATATCGTCTACCAACTGCTCGTCCTTGAACTTATGAAGCTCGGTCCGCTTCTCGTCAAAGGCACTTTTGCGCTGATTCTCTTCAGTATCTTTATTTTTAAGATCCTTTTTGTTCTTATCTTCTTTACTCATAAATGTCACCACCTAAATAAAGGATGTACAATGAGTTTTCCTGATTTAGATGAATGTTAAACATAGTGAATCTAGCTAGCCTTTCGCTGCCTAATCAAATGTTCCAATGCACCTGTTCCGATAAATACACCACTTAGAATCATTACGAATCCTGCAAAATGATAAATTGTGATTACTTCATTCAAAAACACCGAAGCACCAATAATCGCAAACAACGTATTCAGATTGATGAAAATGGCCGATTCAGCAGGGCCGACTTTCTTAATCGCGAAATTATATGTCATATGACCAAAAGCAGTGGCTAAAATTGCACTGAATAGGAACACAGATCCCAGTTTCCAATCAAACAATTGATTGATTTCTTTCAGTTCTGAACCTAAAATCATACTTAAACCAAAAATGAATAGTGATCCAAAGACCAATAAGTACCCCGTAATCAACCTTGGATCGAAGGTTGGCTTCAACTTGCTGATTAAAACGAAGCTGAATCCCTGTACGACAACACCTAGAAATACAATCAAGTCACCCAATGAAACACCTGCTAGCCCTTCTGCTCCAGTTAGCGTCGTAATTGCAACCCCTACGAAACCAAGAATGAAACCAATTACACGCACAACGGTCACTCGTTGCCTTAGTATGATCAGTGCCATCACTACTGTAACCAATGGCATCAATCCTAGAATCAATGCTGCATTTACACCTGAAGTCCTCTCCAAACCTACTGCAATGAATGTATGGTGCAAAATAACATTGAATATTGATAGATAAAATATAATAAGCCACTCATGCTTCATAGGCAAACGGAAGATTCCCATGAATGCACAAAGGATTAACACCGCTACACCCGCAGTAAAAACTCTTACTGAGGTCAGCAAAATCGGGTCGATTGCATCCACCAGTACTTTCAGTGCAGATACATTCAACCCCCACATCAACATGACTATTAGTAAAAGACCGTAAATTTTAATCATAATACTCCACCAAGTTTCTATGTATGTTGCTCTTACTCTACTGAATTTAACTGGAGTAAGCAATTAAAAAATCTCGCACTGGATAGCAACCTATGCGAGACTCCTCTTATTTCATTTATTATTATACTTAAAAATTTTCACTCAACCAATTCTTCAACTTTTGAAGCAGTATGTATATTTTTCACCATTGCGTATTGGCCATCCTCAAGCCTTACAAGTGTATGGGCGTTGCATATTGAGTTCACCCTTTGAAAATTAATCACAGTGGTCTCACCCCTCTACCTAACTGTACTTGTTATTCTTATTAACACATCCAATTTATTTTTGAAATAGTGACATTCTTAAATATCGATATTTTTTATCCAAAACAAAAATCCTGCAGGTTTCCCCACAGGATTAACCTTCTACAGATTGTCATCCACCAGCTTTGTATCCACATCTTCACCGAACCAAGTGGTAAGCTTCTGCTTGGCCATGATTTTAATATCCTCATCTATATATTGCACGAGTTGGCCAATGGCATATACCAATACACTCAAGTCATCGACATAACCAACCCCCACAAGCCAGTCCGGAATCAAGTCAAATGGTAAGATGAAATAACCAAGAGCACCGTAAATGGTCATTTTGAGTCTTTTCGGTATGTCTCTATTCTGGAGGGTGTAATATAAAAGAAGTACTGCATAAATCACATTGGATCCAGCTTTTTTCGCTACGTTTTGAACTTTTTCCCATAAGTCAGAGGAAGAGTAATGTTTCTGATGCTCATGAATTTCTGCCTCACTTAATTGATCCGCTTCTTCTTTAGCAGTATAAATATCTTGTTTACCTATTTCATTACGTTTTCTAAACTTATTTCGTATTCGTTCGAACATGTTCTATCACCTCTAGTTTTTATGATTCCCCTAATAGAGAAATCACAAACTCTAGAAAACATAACTGGATTAACGGTATAAGGATAGTATATTGAAAGGAAGCTTTTGAGCTCTCGGAGATAGAATTCCCAGGCTAATAAAAACTTAAAAACGAATACCTTAGTAACTATTTTAGGCTGCAGAATAATATCACCCATATATACGATGGCTTTCCCTAACTACTTCAGTAACAACGTCCTTACCTTTTATTCTTTCAAATTCAAGCTTGTAATAAGCTGGAAACCTTTTACTGATTTCCGTTTTGACAAGCTCAGGCGGAGTGACCATAATCAATTGAAACTTTAACTCCTTAGCAACTGAAAAAATTGGATCTAAAACGTGCTCAGATGCAGCTTGTCCGAACGGATTATCGTTGATCAATGGGGTCCAAAACTCTTCCGTCTCATGTTTCATCGATAACAGCATCATCATAATTATTGTGCGTGCAGCAAGTTTTTGACCACCACTCCCATCCGATTTGGTTTCGGATCCTTTGTTGATAGTTTTCCAAGTTGAATAATATTCCTTTTTGGGACGTCCATAAGAAAAAGCATTATTGGTTTGCATATTATAGACATTCAATACTGGATATCGTCGTCTTAAAGCGATATAGAATAACTTTTCATCACCGACTTCATTTTTTATATCCTTCTTCAATTCAAGATTCATCTCATTTATCTCGTGATAGCGATTCAGAATTTGCTCAATGGTGGTTACAAAATAATCTTTCAAGTATCCTTCTACTTCTTCTTGATTTTGAGGTAAGATATCTTCCTTTAAATGAACGAGTGGGAATAAGCCCAATTCATTTCGAACTTTCATTTTAGCAAGCATTTTGCGAATATTTTCGCTAATACTCATTACCTTCATTGCAGCTCTGGAAGCCCATATGTCTTTAGCATCTTCTCCCTTCTTCTTATCTTTTTGTAGCTGTAATAAACTTTCTTGTGAAAATCGAACCATATCCTCTACAGTTGATTTAACATGTTGTAAATTGTTTAAATCTAAACGTTGTAGTGAATTCATCACACTATTTTTGAACATAGAATCCCAGTTTGTTGGTTCTATTTCGAGATGAACCCAGTGTTGTTTTCTAGATACGTCTTTTTTCATATCATTCAATTTCTTTCTGAATATATGATGGTTATTTATCCAGTTAGTGGTTGTTTTCTCGGCATTCTGCTGAATTTGTAAAGTATGACTTCGTTCAAAAGAGCCGTGATCACCTTCTTTAATTCCTTGGTCTATCAATCTATTCTTCTCTCTTTCATATATTGTCACCAAATTATCCAAACGCTCAATTTCAGCTGTTGCTTCACCAATTTCATTCTCCAAAGTTCGTAGTGATTTGTTCAAATCCTTTTCTAGGACTTGTAACTCTCCTTTAACAGGTTCTGGCTCTCTACCAAACTTTGCTCTAACTTGCTCGCTGATTTCCGTTAGTTCTTCTTGAGTTTTTTCTTTTCTTGTTTGAGATGCTGATATCTGACCGTATAATTCCCTGTCTTTCTCAGCTAATTTTTTTAACCGATCATTAGCCCTCTCTTTTTGGTTCCTTAATTCCAGTTCCGAATAGGTAGTTACCTCAAGTCGCTTCCAATCCTTAAATTCATGATTTAATTCCTTTTCACTATCATTGATCTGGTTACCTAACATAGTAATTTTACCGCGAATTTCCATCAAACGAGCATCTTCACTATTTTGTTGGTTAAGCAATTCATGGTATTGTTCCCCTAATCCATTTAAACCATGTAAAAAAGTTATTGAATGGTCTAATGTTCTTTCTGTCACTTCCAGTGGTTCTGGATATTTGAATTCACTAGAAAGTATCTTTAATCGCTCTAAATCACTTTGAACCATTGCTTTCCAGCTGTGATACTCTCCGGACCAGCTTTTACTTTCTTCACGAATTTGTTTAGTCGTATGCTTATGTTCTAATATTGAGTCTTCTAATCGTTCTATTTCTTCAATTAATCTCTTCAATTCTTTTTTTTGTACTTCATAACCTTTCAATTTAATTAGGTAATTTCGCAGGTCATCTTGATCCTTTAAAAGTTTTTCTTCCTTCTCGGCTAGATTCTTACAGGTTTTCTCAGCTTCATAAATTTGTTGTTTACATTTATTTATTTGTTGAAGTAGATCATCATGTTTGAGTCTAAATCCCTCAATCTCTTCTTGCAATTGTTCTTCCTGCTCTATCAAATCAATTGCAAACCCAATGGACTCTCGTATCCTAATTTGTTCACCTAAATCTTCCAAGTAAGTAATCTGTTTCTCTAATTCTTCAACCAAACTAAGATTAGTCTTCAGTTCTTCATCTAACTGATTTTTCCATTCTAAAAAAATGAATTGATTTTTTATAATACTTGTCTCTTGCCCCGTCACTAAAAAGTGATTCTCTATTCCCGATTTGTTCATTTGACTTCTTACATAAACCGGAACAGGCGAATGGAACACTTCCACATTCCCATGAGTGATTTCAGAATACTCTTGCTCTACTATTAAACTATAAGGAAGCAAAGGATTAGCTTTTAATTCATGAAGCATTTGATTCTCTGGCAGGCTTTGTAGAAATTCAGTACCATATGTGACGTCCATATATGAATCCAGTTTTTCTTTTACTCTTTTTAAGTCTTTATTTGCAATCCAAAATTCGTTATTATTCAGGGATTTATCCAATTGCTTTTGCCACAAAGCTTTTTGTTCCTCATGTAACCTTTTTTGTAACCCTTCCAGTTTTACTCCCACATCTTTTTTAGCTCTATTGAACCACACTCGGCTGTTGCCTTGGAAATCCTGATGAATTACTTTCGCTAATTCCGTAGCTAATTCGGCCTCTATCCGTTCTCGGTCAATACGCTCAGAACTCACTTCTTTTATTTTTTCATCTTTAGTTTGCATCAAGCTTATAACTTCCGTTTTTTCTTGTTTCATTTCATCTAAATACTGCTCTTCTGATTCAATTAATTCAGTATAATGATTCTTTTTCGCCAACGTTTCATTTAATTCCTTATCAGTAGCTGCTAATATATATTCAGGGTCGAGCTGCAAAGAAGCTGTAAATCGATCGATCATTTCCTCTTCATATTGCTGGAATTCTGATGCATTTTGTTTTAAATTATTTTGATTAGACAATAAATCTGTTTTCTGATCTTTTAGAGTATCTAACTTTCTGGTATTTTCATCTTCCTGCTCATCAAGCTCCTCCATCTTTTGCCCAAAAGACCAATCGTTATGCTGGATTTGTGATTTTGCATCTTCTTCCCAGATTTGAATCGCTTTCTTTTCTATCTCTTGCTTTTTATCTTCAATGTCTTTTAATTGACGAGAGTTTTGAATGTTTAGCTCACTTTTCTTTAGTTCCTTCACTTCTTTTTGTAATTCCATCCATTTAAGCTTTTTGATTAAAGCACTAATTTTCTGTACTTCTTCATCTGTTATTTTGTGTTTCTGTCGGATATCTTCTTGCCACTTTTGAATTTCTTCAATTTCCTTATCAATACCTAAGTGCTCTGTTTCTTTTTTTGCGTAATCCAAATTCATCAATTCAAATCGAAACTGTGACTCCTTTTCTTGCAGTCTATTCAATTCACTTTGATAGTCCTGTAAATCTGTTGATTCTTTTTCCAACACATGCTGTAACGCATTCATTAAGTACTTTCCTTGTTGAACATGGACTTCTGAGTTATTCTCGACATTTTCACCTTTCTCCACGGCCTCTAAAAAAGGAGATATGATATCTATGAATTTTCTATGGGAAGTTTCTCTGGAGAGAAGGATTGGTAAGTTTTGAGCAATTTTAGCTTGGCTGATGAAAATTTCGACCAAATCGTCACCAGTAAAGTCTTCTTTCAATCGTTGACTGATGGCGGGAATAATCTTTTTCTGAAATAATGCATGGTCATTCTCCGCACCTTCAAAGTATTTCCCAACCCCTCCTTCCGCTCTATTGATTTGTTTCTGAATGTTCCAGTCCTCTCTTCGAATTCCATAGCTATCTAAAACATTCCGATGTTGTTTTTCATTACGATATGGTTTGATACCATAAACAGCTAGTTCAGCTTCCAGCTGAGTGGCAGATTTTCCTGATTGATTGATTAATAACTCACCACCACTCATGAAGCTACCTTTCAACTGAGTATAATCTTGGTTATAAAAAAGAAATTTCTTTTCAATTTTATAATCATTTTCGTCCTCATCTGAAGTCACATATTTTTCTGCAGAACAGGCGATGCCAGTCATTAAGTAAGATTGTTGTTCTACATCATCCAACTGCCATTCAATCAGTACATGGAACGTATAAGGCTTGAAGGTTTCACGTTCATTGTAAAAGAATTGTTGATATTTACGGTTTCCCTCTTCACCCCAAGCGGTACCAGGCATAAGCACCTGAAAAATCGTCTGAAGTAAAACACCTTTTCCGCCTCCATTAATCATGGAGATAAGGGTGTTTGCCGCTTCATATCCATCATTAAAATCAAATGTCCGATCCAAATATTTTTTCTTCATCGAATCATAATGCAAACCCGATATGCGTAACCGGTTGATACGAGGCATTAGGAATTCCTCCCCTGTTCAATCATTTCTTTAATAAGTTGATATCGTTCTTGATGATGATAAAGGTATTCAAGTCGTTCAAACAATTCCTGTCTTGCAAATATCTCAACAATCTGCTCTTTATCCGCTATATAGACCAGCCCTTCATTCTCCAACAACTTCATAGCTGATCGAATTAAACCAATTCTTGTCCGTTTATTGGGTCGATGACTTTCTCGGTCATGCGTGACTTCCATATTGGTCCATTCCTCAATAATCTCTTTAAGAGCAAGGCCTTCTTCCACACCAAAGTTTGGGTTATCATCCAATTGTCTAATCCAATGATCTACCAGCTTCTGAACTTTTGAATGCAAATAATGATACGTCAACCCCTCCCTCGAAGACTTCACCTGAACCACACTACTTCGATCGACTTCGGCTAAATAAGTCATAATAATGATGGTAATAAGATTAAAACGTTTCTTGCTCTCCATTTCGCTATATTTAGATTTCATATGGGTGAAATGTGTAGCAAATGTAGACCCCTCTGGTTTTGTCACCAAGTGGAGGCGTTTTTCTGCTTCGACAATTCTAGTATTTGATTCATCCAATAATACGAGTAGATGATCACGTACTTCAGATTCAAAAAAATAATGAAAGCACTCTTCTTCATCGTTAATCACTTTCTGTTCTAATAATCGAAAATAGAGTTCGGATGCTTTTTTCAAATTTTCCATACTCATACTTCGTCACGGCCCTTCAAAATCAATTTATATGGAGTCATCCTAGTACCATACCAAGCAAAATCTGGCTCTTCATCCGAATACTCGGCCACTATCTTTTTACCGATTAACTTCTGATAAGATTCATCCAATTTAAGTAGCTCTTGAAACAATTTCTCCCGCTCATCATTCCATACTCCACCTTCCAAGGGTTCGATCGAGAATGCTTTCCGGTCAAATAACATCCACAAATCATATGTAATCCTTTCTTCGAACCAGTTGTCCTGTTCCTCCCGTGGTAACTCTTTTAATTGGTGCAAAGAGAATTCACCAATCTCCTTGAGTTGTTCAAACACAGGATTCCAAGCTTTTGCAACAGACTTCCAATCAACAGAGGTTCTTTCAAATTCCTCTTCAAATTCTTCTTCTCCCTCTTCTGTTTCCTCTATAATATAAATATTTTTCTGTTCTCCCCAGACCCATTCCAACGGCAACATAAACTCTGTTATAGGTGAAAATAAACCATTAACAATCTCTTCGGCGACACCAAAGTCATGTATGCCTTCTTTCATTACCCAACCTTCATAAATGTTCTCTTTAAAAGAAACAACTGATTTGTCCCAAAAAAGTGCGGGATTCTTCGTTTTCAATTCCATTTCCAGGGAAATATGTTGAAAGACCAAATTCGCAAATCGATCATGTAATTTTCTTGAATGTTCAACCCTTTCTAGTAGGATTGACAGTTCATGTTTAATAGCCGGATCTTCTTGCTCCCCGCTAACTTTATGAATAAGAGAGAAAATTTGTCGGAAGTATTTCTTTTCATCTTCAAATTGGGATTCAATTTCTTCTTGATGAAATTGTCTTTGTTTAACTCCTCCTAACACTAGAATCTTAGGATCTTGTTGAATTTGTTGAATCGATCTTTTTTCCTCATCACTCAACTTTCTAACTTTAGCAATTAAATGGTTCAAGTTATCAGAAGCTTTTTGGAAGTTACCATTCCTAATCAACTGCATACTATAAAGTTGTTCAATACTAATTGAAAATTCTTCTGATATTTCGCGACTCATAAAAATTATTTCCTGAGACACATCCGTTAATTGATAGACAATATTACCACCGGATTCCAAATGGGTATGTAAAGGATCCATCTCCAAATACCGGTATATTTGTTCTGTCCATTGATTATCTATTTCATTAAATAATGGACTTCTAAATGGCTCGGACATTTTCTCATCACCACGATAAAGCAAGCCACTGGATAAACGTTGAACTACCGATTCTTCCACCTTAATCTGCATTCTCTCACATGTTTCTTTAACGATTATATGTATCGAAGCTCGATCACGTCTTTCATCCTCATTTAATTCTCTGAAAAAGACTTCCATGATTACCCGAAATAGAATTTGAGGAGCAAGTGAGGTCACCTCTCCTAAATCCATACCTCTTCCGAGCATCATTAGTGGATTAAGTCTTCCGACCCGTTCACTAAAGGATTTCCATGCTCCATCCATAATTTCTTCACCTCTACCAGCTTTCTACCGTGATTACCTCTTGGGGAATTCTTTTTCGCTTATGCCATAGTTTCATTACCGTTTCTTCGATTTTATGAGACTCGGCAAAAGACAAGAAATGATTTCTGTTGATTACATTTTCCACTTGATCTGTGTATGAATTAGCACACTCTATTTTTTTAACCATAAACACATAGAACTCTTCAGCCAAAGTGAATCTTACGTCATACGAGTTTGCTAAGCGAGAAAAAATATTAAAACCTTCTGGATCCATGTCACCACAATAATAAAAGGTATGCTCACCTTCGGGATACATATGGTACATAAAAGAAAAACTCTTATTAATTTTGTTTCCTTCTCCATATATAATCAATTGATATTCTCTATTAAGACGGTTCTCTAGCTGAAGTTGAATTGCAGTGTGATAGAAAGAGAGATTCTCTACAATTAAAATGTTTTGTATCCCTTTCAATTCAGTTCCTGGCTTTAACCAACTTACAAAAGGTTCCCCATGAGAAACAGCTTTCAAGTCTTGTAGGTTTAATCCCAATCTTGTAACCGTTCCAAGTTTGCTTTTGGTAATTGCTTTTTCGTCACCAAATAACTCTAAACTGCGCTCAGGAACTGATACGTATCGACGACTTTCCCGATTTTTCATGAATTGATAAATAGTAAGTATTCTCTTCCATTCTTCATCTGTCTGGTATTCTGGATGGTCATGGTAGAAGGCTAAGTTCAAAAGGTCTTCCACTTGTAAAAACTGAAGTTTAGACCAAGTAGGTTCCACGGTTGCTGGGAGCAACCAATAATACTTATTCAAAGAGGGGGAGCGCCCATTAGTAGATTTCTTTTGAAGAGGTGTGAGGATCGATTCTTCCTCTAATCGTTGAATTGCAATGTAGAAGGCATAATAACCTCCTTCATTCATGTAATCATTCGATTGTTCGGAAATTTCCCACTCTAGTGATGATAAATCTATCTTTTTTCGTGACTTTTTAGATCGTCTTTTTAACAATATAGTTTTCAATAGATCATATGTAGACGACAAACAAAACACCCTTTCGGTAATTTGGATTATTGTACCATAATTTATGTAATAGTGACAGATGCTTCAATACTTTGATGTGTTCTCTTATTTATTGAATTTCTCTAAATAGAGCGAACACCATAGTATTCGCTCTTCAGTATCCTTTTATTGAATCTTCAATTTCTCTTGTATAATCTTCTCTTTGAATCCACCTTAACTCCTTCTCACTTAGATCAAACCATTCCCCTTTACACCTTTTCTCGTTAAAATATTTGTGGAATAAATTTTCTGTTTTATACGGGTTTTCACTTTTTATAAGGTGGACGATTTCGTAATTGTGTGCAGAACCGGTGCTAAGCTCTTTTATCCGCTGTTCAGGATCAATTGCTTTTCCTATTTTAATACGATTCATCCCTGATTCTTTTATAAAATAAACATAACTAGTGTTCAGTCCCTTTGAATCATACCTCAGACTTATAGGAGCTAAATGGTGCCATTCTTGTATTTTAGACGTAATGGTTTTCTCTTTAACAAATGCGGTATGTGCTTTGTAAATGAAAAAAACGATGATAACCACACATGCTAAGTCAAATAAGCCCATATTATTCTTTCTCCTTTAATAGGATCTCTGGTGAATAAACGCTATTTAAAGGATAGAAACCACTTCTCTTTTTAAACGTTACCATGTTTCGGTGTTTTTCTAGTGTTCGTTTTGGACACCTCTTTTGTTTATGTTCCTTCCGTTCCACAACACAAGATAAAACGGGCTGATGATTTTCATGAGAATCAATTAATCCATTGATAAACACTCTTTCACAAGGTAAAACCGCAAATAAATCATTTATAATCTTGTTTAAGCTACTGTACACATAATATTGGTATAAATCATATCGTTTTGTTTTCGGCATATCGTGAAAACGAATTTTTCCACGTTTCGTTGTTTTTTCAATTTTACTTGGAATTATTTTTTCTATAGTATGAAGAAAAACATCACACTCTACTGTTCTCGAATCAAAAACATATAAACCATAAGCTTGTGCAATATCACCATTCTGATGGAACGAAGCATGTTTCTTTACTACTTCTCTCCATGCTCCTTCATGACCCTCCACCACAGTTTTAGCAAAAGGATAGTTCTCTTTCCATTGTTGATAAAGAAGGGTATCTCTTTTTCTTGATTTGTATTTATTTAATCTGAAATAATTATTAATGACTGAGTTGATCACTACTATTTGTGAAAAGAAATTTGATTCAAATTTCTTATCTTTCTGGATCCAAGTTTGTTCATTTGGTCCAACAGAATCCCATGGAAATGGTTCCATGATTTTGCTTTTCCAATTAATAGAAGGACACTCATCAAAATGAAATGCTTTTAATTCATCCAATATCGCTTGCTGTCTACTTGTTATTTTATATGTCATGAGCCTTCACCCATCTTAGTATTTGCAGAGACACGGATGATATGTAATTTTTATAGGGCCAGATTGAGAAACCTTCTGATATTAACCAAATAAATGGTCATCTAGAACGTGTACATATTCTTTACCTCCCAAAGATGAAAGATCAATTAAGATAATTTTACTATTTATTATTTCTAATAAAGTACTTTTAGGTCCAATCACAATTGAATTGTAGTGAGTTTAATTAGTTGCCCATATAACATTCTTTCAGAAAAATCCTGCGGTTTCCCACAGGATTTAACTTCTAAAATTTCAAAAAAAGCTCTCACTCTAACTATACTCCATATACAACACCTTCATACGGCTGTAACTTTCCGATCTCACCTTGATCTTCATTTGTGATCCATACCTCAGCATCACGTAAGCTCTCAACCAATCCTTCATCATCAATTTTCACAGTACGATCCGAAAAATTACACAACACATATAATGCCTCATCTTTACCAACTCGTTTATAAGCAAAAACATTTGGGTCATCACGTAAGACTAATTCAAACTTTCCCTCAGTAATTACCTCATGCTTTTTCCTTAAATCGATCAATGCTTGATAATGGTAAAAATTAGAGTTCTCGTCTTCTAATGCAGCTCTTGCATTAATCTCTTTAAAGCGTGGGTTCACTGCAATCCATGGCTCACCATCAGTGAAACCAGCACTCTTGGAGTCATCCCACTGCATAGGGGTTCGAGCATTATCTCGCCCTTTAGCATGAATCGCTTCCATAATACGCTCGTGAGACCACCCGATAGCCCGCTTCTCGTCATACATATTGAAGATTTCTATATCTCGATAGTCTTCTAATTGATCAAAACGAACATTCGTCATTCCTAGTTCTTCGCCTTGATAAATGTATGGTGTGCCTTGCATCATGTGCAGGCAAGTAGCCAACATTTTTGCAGATTTCTCTCTATACTGACCGTCATCACCAAACCGCGACACAATTCTTGGCTGATCATGATTATTCCAATATAAACTGTTCCATCCCACACCATACAGAGATTTTTGCCATTTCTCGAAGTTCTCTTTCAGCTCAACTAAGTCAATGTCTTTCAAATTCCATTTGTCCTCATTCACACAATCAAGGTTCATGTGCTCAAACGTGAAGATCATATTCAGTTCATCGTTTTGAGGATCGGTATATTCTTTCGCATCCTCAGGTGAAGCTCCTGGCATTTCTCCGACGGTCATGACATCATAATCAGACAATACTTCCTGATGTATTTCTTTCATGAATTCATGAATCCTAGGTCCATTAACAAAAAATGGCCCTCCATCTCCATATGTGTCATTTTCCCCTATCTGTCCGTCTGGATATCTTGTATCTTTAGAAAGAAAATTAATGACATCCATACGAAATCCATCTACACCTTTATCAAGCCAAAATTTCATCATGTCATAAATGTCTTTTCTTACATCTTCATTTTCCCAGTTCAAATCAGGCTGCTTTTTAGCAAATAAGTGAAGATAGTATTGTTCAGTTTCTTCATCAAATTCCCAAGCAGAACCGCCGAATATAGAACCCCAATTTGTGGGTGGTGACCCGTCTTCCTTTCCATCTCTCCAAATATAGTAATCTCTATATTGGTTGCCCTTGTCTTTGCGAGATTCTACAAACCACGGATGTTCATCAGAGGTATGATTGACAACTAAGTCCATGACTAGTTTCATCCCTCTAGCATGAACCTCATCTAAAAGTTGATCCAAATCTTCTAACGTACCATATTGTTCATAGATTTCTCGGTAATTTCGAATATCATATCCGTTATCCTCTTGGGGCGAGTCATATACTGGGGATAACCATATGACATCGATACCTAGTTTTTTTAGATAATCAAGTTTCTCTATGATCCCTTGAATATCACCCATTCCATTACCGGTGGTGTCATTAAAGCTTTTGGGATAGATTTGATAAACGATGCTTGTTTTCCACCAATCACTTCTACTTTTTGCCATTAACTCTCACCCATTTCATCGTTGTTCGTTTCAGCAATTACTATTTGGTCAAATGTAGTATCCGCCTCTAAAAGTCCTCCTTGCTTAGTAATCAACTTTTCACCTTTTTTCATGGTAAAAGTGCTTAGGCTATAATGTTCCTCACGATAATCATAGGAAATACCGTCATCTTCATATAACAATCCAGAAGCTTGCCGATTTTCATCGAAATACACATGTAGGGAAACCGATTGTTTTTCTTTCGTATTTTGCACCTGGCTACCTAGAGGCAAAATCGTACCGCCTTTTATAAAGATAGGCAATGTATCTAAATCAGCAGAAATCAGATGATGTTGTCCGCCAAGATATTGTTCATTGGTCCAAAAATCATACCAAACTCCTTGGGGAAGATAGACTGAACGGTGTGTTTGCCCTGGTCGGAGGATTGGTGCAACTAGTACTTGTGAACCTAACATAAACTCATCGCTAATTTGAAAGGTATTCTCATCCTCGGGATATTCCATGACTAACGGTCGAACCACCGGCACCCCCGTTTGCTCTGATTCATAAAACAAAGTATATAAATAAGGCATGAATTGATAGCGTATCTCAATGTACTTTTTTACTGATTGCAGGGTGCTTTCGCCGAAGACCCAAGGTTCCTGGTAAATAGAGTCTTGAACACTATGATTTCTGAAGTAAGGTAAAAACGCTCCTACCTGGGTCCATCGAATGAGAAGCTCTGGCGTGGTATCTGAGGAAAATCCACCGATATCTGCTCCTGAAAATGCGACTCCTGACATGCCTAAGTTCATTATCATCGGGATCGACATCTCTAAATGCTCCCAGTGACTTCGGTTATCTCCTGTCCAAACAGCAGAGTATCGCTGCACCCCAGCATAGCCAGCTCTTGTTAGTGAAAATGGTCGTGTATTTTCCATTTGTTCTTTCAGTCCATTGAAGGTTGCGATACTCATATAGAGCCCATAAAAATTATGGCCTTCTCTGTGAGAGATCAGTTCTCCATTCATTCGGTGCATCACATTTACATCCATCGTTTTCGTATCATTGAAAACAGATGGTTCGTTCATGTCATTCCATATCCCACGGATGCCAAGTTTCGTGTAAAAAGCATGTAAGTCGCCCCACCATCTTTGAACATTTTCATTCATAAAGTCGGGGAATGCACTCTCACCTGGCCAGACTTCCCCATGATAGATCGTTCCATCGATATAATTACAAAAATAATCGTTGGTAATACCATCTCTATATATGGGATATTCAACATCTTTCTTCACCCCAGGATCAACAATTGGAACGACATCCACTTGTTGTTCACGCAATTCTTGGATCAGTTTTTCATATTCGGGAAACTGTTCTTCATCGAACGTAAACACACGATAACCATCCATATAATGAATATCTAGAAAAACACAATCCAATGGAATCTCGTATTTCTTAAAAGAATCCACTACTTGTTTTACTTCATCCTGAGAGGTGTAACTATACCTTGACTGGTGATAGCCTAAAGACCATTTTGGAGGTAAGGGGGTATTACCTGTCAAATCAGTATAGAGTTTGACGACATCTTTTATGTCCGTTCCTAGTATGATATACGCGTTCACCTCGCCACCTTCACCCATAATGGAAACCGAGTTTTGATACGTTTGCATATCGAATTCGGTACGGTAGCTGTTGTCAAAAAATATACCCACTGGCATTTTGGGTCGATGAAGAATAGCGAATGGAATCGACTGATACAATTCAACCGTATCTTTATTATGAGGTGCATAGACATCGGTGTTCCAATTACTGATTTTCGATCCGCTTTTATCTAAAAAGCCACTCTTTTCACCCAGTCCGTACACAGGACGATCCGATTCTTTTTTTACGTTAAAAAATACATGCTTCTCCGAGGTATAACCAACACAAGTCGATGACGTTTCAAAAACGACTTCTTCGTCTCTTTTTACAACCAAATTGAATGGATTTTTATTCATAATGGCTTTTGCAAATCCATAATCAATAGAAAGAGACACTTCATCTTCGGTCAATTCTCCTTCCATAGAACCCGAATCACCTACTACTGCGACAGAGGATTCAGTCTTAGGGTCCCCAAATGGGTTGACGTGAAATCTCAAGGTTTTTTCATTGATGAAGTAAAGTAAAAATGTACCTTTAGACAGAGTTCCATTCAGTTTTTCACCATCCCATTCAAAGGATTGAATCGATCCCACCGAATGATTGACCAGCTTTGGCTCATTGACCTTCGAAGGTGATATAGCGTAACTTGTTGTTTCTAGCATGTGGTCACCTACCTTGTATTCTTGATTTGAACGTTCTTATTAGTACCGATTACTTCAAATTTAAGATGTTCAATCGAATGTTGAGCTTGAATAATGATATCTTCTTCAGTTTCTTCAACAGACAACTCTAATTGATTCCCTAAGTGATCGCTAACTTTTTGACGAAAAGCTTTTTCATAATAAATTTTACAAAGTGGTTGTTCGTATGTTGTTATATCATTTCCGACTGAAGATCCTAACTTCTCGCTTTTATCTACATTCAGTAACATCGCTTGATTACTTCTCACGTAAACAGGGATTTGGTCTACTCCCGCTTCAGCTTCAATGGTTATAGGACCTAAGAACTTCTCACCTGTCCAAAAATCAAACCATGTTCCTTCCGGCAAATATACTTTTCTTGAAACAGCTCCTTCTTCAATAACAGGAGCAATTAATAGGGAATCGCCAAATAAATATTCATCATACAGACCTTCGACATTTTTATCTTCAGGATATTCGATTAGTAGTGACCTCATCATCGGTATACCTGTAAAACTGGATTTCTCTGCTTCCTGATAAATATAAGGCAATAGATTCATTCGCAAGTTAGCAAAATATCTATATACATCGATAACCTGCTCCTGCCCTGTTCTCTTAGCAATATTCCATGGCGTTCGGTCCTGGCTGAATTCAGCCTTACTTTCTGCGTGGTATTGCATAATCGGACAAAACGCAGCCATTGATGATGATCGCATGAATAGTTCTGCACTCGGGATTTCCCCATTGAAACCTGCCAAGTCCCAGCCCCAGAAGGTAATTCCTGCAAATCCAGCATTAATTCCAGCAATCAACGATCTCTTGAATGCATCAAATGTAGAGCGCTCATCCCCAGCCCAATGCGCCGGAAAGTTTTGAGCACCAATGTAGCCCGCTCGACTAAATGTGATGCCATTGTTCTGTTGAGCGAAATCATAATACGCTTCGATATAATCATTCGGGTAAAGATTTCTCATTTCTTTACCAGTTTGACCATTACTAAACTTCAAGCCTTTGCCAAAAACGAACTCTCCACCATCCGTTTTGAAACCATCGACCCCAATGTCTATTAAATATTGACGCTTCTTAAACCACCATTCAGAAGCTTCTTCATTACTGAAATCCATCAGAAAACTTTTTGTGAACCAGTTTTCCGGAATTCTGTATGGGGTGCCGTCTTCGTTTTTCACAAGGAAGTCATTTTCAATCATGAATGCTTCGTCTTGCGCATTTAAAGGATGATATTGTTTGTTCAAGTATTTTTGGATTGGAATTTGCCAGAGTAATAGTTTTAATTTATTTTCGTGAAGGTACTCTACCATTCCTTTAGGATCTGGCCATCTACCCCACTCTGGAAAATGCATCTCTTCATATTGGTGAGCCTCACTTGGATGCTTCAAATCGTACTCTGCATCATTGAACATGTAATAAGTCGCTTCATCACTCCACTGTTCTAGCACAATCACTGTTGCAGGGATGTCGTACTCATTCGTTAACTCTACTTCATTTGTAACGATTGACTGACGATCCCAATTGTTACTGGACATCCATGGACCGAGTGCCCACGCAGGGACCATCGTAGGCTCCCCTGTGTCTTGAACATAAGACGCAATTTGCTTCTTCATTTCGCCAAAGTAGAAGTGAATATTCGTCTCTGAAACTTCTGGTGCTTGCTCAATCGTGACTGAACATCGATCATTTTCTTTTGACGCAAGGTCAAAAGAAGTATATAAATTCGTATCAATAAAACAACCGTATTGATTATTTGTCATATAGAATGGAATCGGTATGTACGTACGAGTACCTTGGTCACGGTACTGATTATATACATAACAATCGATCACATTTCCACGTTGTTCGATCGCATTGAAACGTTCACCGAAACCATAGAATTTCTCGGTTTCAGGGCTGTGCCAATTGAAGGTTAGTTCTTCTATTTCATCATTCACATTCAATTTCCACTCCAGAGCCGGTGATGATGGGTGGGTTGCGATAATCCTCTCCTCATTCTTATATAGATTGATAGAAGGACTTTCTATATCAATCATAAGTTTGTAGTTACCAGAAGATAGTTCAACTGAACCTTGATGAGGGATCTCTTCCAATTCTACATTTCTTACAATGTTGAAATCCAAACCTTCTCCTCTAAAAGAAAACGATAATCCGTTTAAATTACGATTCTGGCCAAATCCTATCATCACTTCTTCCTCTGATTGCTTGAGTAACTTAAAACTCCTTGAATGCTGATTTAATCTCGTTGTTACAAGGAATTTTTCAGATACGACTTCCTTGCCATTAACTAGTTCTGCAGAATAGTAATACTGATACTTTCCATGATCAGGAAGAGGATCAATCGTCGTTTCATAATAATGAATGTTCTCTTCTTCTACCCTCTTCATGTCTTCTTGCTTTTCCCATTTCCTCGATTCACTCGATATAAAGAGTTGAACATTTTTTATTTCCTCGTCAGACTCAACTTGGCACCTCAGATTCAGTGATTCGTCCAAAGTTGGATAATGAGGATTCCGTTCTGTCAGTTGAGAAATATATACGTTCTCGTTTCCGAGAGGATCATGAAAAATATAATCTTTCTCTCTATTTGCTAGTTCATAAAAATCGAATAATTCCATCAGCACTTTTGCTAGTTCATCGCTTTCCATTTGTATGCGAGCGATGTTTGCATAATATAAAGACCTTTCTTTATCCGATTTCTCTAAATAATAAAGAGCTAACATAGCTGTTGCTGAAGCTGAATTAGCATCAGCTTCAGCAGTGGGGTAAAGTCCCCCCGGACTATCTAATTGATCAACCATTTTTTCTACTGCTTCTACCATAACCAAATCCTCTGGAGAAAATAATCCATACGGAACCACTGCCAGAAGCTCATCCGCCGAAACTTCACGTGTGTTAGCGCCAGCTAGGACGGTTCCCCCACTTAGCAAGTGATCGAACACATAATCTCTTAATTCCGTTATCGTTTTTTGTAAATAGGATTGACCTTGTGTATTTTTAGTAGATTGAAGAGCAGCGTAGACCATAGAAATATTGGATAAATAGATATCGCCCTTACTATTTTCCCATATATTCGAATGAGGCCTCGACCATTGGTTGACTAAATAATCAATCAAAAGCCCGGTATCTACTCCTTTAACATTAGAAATTGAATCAACGTCGTGCTTTTGATAGACCCATAACCAAGTAGCAATCATATAAATCGAATCATTATTTACATTAGGTGTATATGCAATCAGGTTTTTCTCTACATTTTCTTTTTCACCTTTAAGATGGCTCACATACAAATTCATTAATTCTGTGTATTTATGATCTGGATGCATAATTAGCTCCTCTCAAATCAAAGGATATATGCGAGATAAATACACATATATCCTTCTGTTAATTATTTTATTCACTCATAATACTATCGATTTCAGATTCTAGTGTTTCTAGTACCTCTTGTGGTGTCTTATCTCCATTCAGTGCTTTTTCGAATTCTTGGTTTGTTGTGTCACTGATTCTACCCCAGTTATCTACTACAGGAGGTAATACTAGAGAGTCTAATGCATCGAATACAGCCTGACGATTTTCAGGAGGACTTTGCTCTAGGTAAGGAGCTAATATTTCCTCATCAGTAATTGCCGGTAGCTCCCATGATGCGTCCACTCGTGCCTCTGCAACTTCTTGGCTTGCACTCATGAATGAAGCGAACTTATATGCAGCTTCTTTCTTTTCTGTGTTTTCAGAAACGGCAATTCCATTCGCAAAGAAATGGTGAGCCTTTTGAGTATTTCCAGCCTCAAGCTGTACATCCCATTCAAATGATGCATCTGCAAAAGCATCAAACATCCAGATACCTGTGTGAACAATCCCTAACTGACCATTCAAGAACAAGTCTTCTGGCGATTGACCAGACATATCTGAAGGTGAAGGGGCAATGCCACGCTCTGTTACATTACCAACCATATACTCAAGGGCTTCTAAATTTTCTGGTGAATTAATCGTCGGTTCACCATTCTCATTGAAAATCTGACCACCGTTTTGAGCTGCTATTTTGAAAAATTCATTCATTGTAACAGGTGCGAATGTTCCCCAAACGTTGTTGTCAGCATCTGTAATTTGTTCAGCAGCTGCAATTTCATCTTCCCATGTCCAATCTGCACTTGGGTAATCTACTCCAGCTTCATCAAATAATTCTTTGTTGTAAAAAGTTAAGACATTCGAGAAACTTTCAACCATTCCGTATTGCTTACCATCATACTGAAACGCTTTGTATGCTTCCTCATTCAGCTGACTTGGGTCAAAATCCTCGTCCTCTTCAATAAAAGATGATAGATCAGCAAGCGAACCTCTCGATGCATACTGTACAAAGTT
The DNA here is from genome assembly GCF_002844535.1 of Halalkalibacillus sediminis. Lineage (NCBI taxonomy): Bacteria > Bacillati > Bacillota > Bacilli > Caryophanales > Bacillaceae > Halalkalibacillus > Halalkalibacillus sediminis. The sequence goes on along the minus strand of NZ_PJNH01000002.1, from coordinate 312,522 downwards.
TTCGTAGTTCAATTCGAAAACATCTGGCGCATTATCTCCAGCAATTTGGGTCTGAAGCTTTGTGAAGTAATCATCATACGCGGCCAACTCAACATTGACCGTGATGTCTGAATTTTGCTCCTCGAAATCACTTACCATTTGATCCAGTTCTTCTTCATAGTTCGGTGAAGCTGAAAAGCTGTAATAAGTTATTTCCGTTCCTTCTTCGCCTCCACCCTCTTCGTCAGATGAACAACCATATAATGCCACTGCAGCAAGTAAACTAAGTATCAATAACCACCCTACTTTAATCGATCTCACTAAAACCACTCCATTTCTTTTATTTATTCTTTCATTCCGCTCATCGTCATTCCTTGAATGAAATACTTCTGAGCGAAAAGATAGACTGCTAATATTGGAACTATACTGATGACCACACCTGCCATCATCAAGCTCCAGTCAGTTCCCCACCTACCTTCCAGAAGGGATAAACCTAATGGTAAAGTTGCCTTGTCATTCGAATTGACCACTATCAAAGGCCATAAGAAATTATTCCAGGATTGCATAAAAGTAAATATAGCTAAAGTTGCAATCGTCGGTTTGACTGCTGGTAAACAAACATTCAAAAACACTTTGAAATGATTGGCACCATCCATAAATGCCGCCTCCTCTAGTTCTCTAGGGACACTCAACATGGCTTGTCGCATTAAGAATGTTCCAAACACCCCGAACATCGTCGGGATAATCAATGCTTGGTACGAATCCAACCAACCAAATTCCTTGATTAAGATAAATTGCGGGATCATAGTCACCTGCGTAGGAACCATCATAGTCGCTAAATACAATAGGAATAACTTATCTCTACCTTTGAAATGCATCCTAGCAAAAGCGTAAGCTGCCATTGCACTTAATATAATCTGTCCGATGGTTGTAAGAACGGCAACGAATATGGAGTTCCACAAGAACCGCATCATCGGGAACACTTCAGTCACTTCTTTATAATTTTCTGTAGTCGGATTTTCCGGTATGAACTCTGGAGGGAAAACCATGGTAGCTCCACTCGGTTTAAAGGAAGTGGACAACATCCAGAGAAACGGCACCAACATGATGAAAGCGCCTCCAATAAGAACCAAATAAAATAAGATTTTCTTAATTAGATTTCGTCTCTTCAATTGTTGTTCATTCATCAGTTAACCCCCTTGCTCTGAAACTTCATTTGAACCAGGGTCACTATGAAAATAATCAAGAACAAAATCCAACTCATCGCGGATGCATAACCCATCTCATAATAGCGGAAGGCATAGTTGTAAATGTTCTGAACGAGAACCGTCGTTGAACCACCTGGCCCTCCTTCCGTCATAATCATCACCTGATCGAAAACTTGAAAAGAATTAATCAGAGAAATAATCGTGACAAAGAATGTTGTCGGAGCAAGTAATGGAATCGTTATGCTCCATAGCTCCCTAATTTTACTCGCCCCATCAATCGATGCAGCTTCATAATAGGTAGGAGATATATTCTGCAGCCCACCTAGGAAAAGGACCATCACAAATCCAATATCTTTCCATGCACTTGTGAGAATAATCCCAATCATCGCAGTATTAGGATCGTTCAACCACTCTGGACCTGTTATTCCGATTAACGATAAAAAGTAATTGATTAAACCGAAGTTTGGGTTGTATAACCATTTCCAAACAAGTGAAACAGCAACCCAGCTTGTAATTACCGGTAAAAAGTATGTAGCTCTGAAAAAAGCTCTGAATTTCATCTTTTTGTTTAAAAGAAGAGCACATAGTAACCCAAAAATCATCACAAGTGGTATGTATCCCAAAATAAAGAAGAATGTATTCCTAAGAGCAATCCAAAACTCAGAATCTCCCATTAACCTGATATAATTATCCAGACCGGTAAAATTGATCGACCCTACTAAATCCCAGTCTGTAAAACTAACAACAAGAGAAGACGCAATAGGGATTGCGATAAATATCAGAAATCCTAATAGATTTGGTAACAAGAAAATACACAACCAAAAGATTGTATTCTTCTTAGTCATACCTACCATTTAAAGCACCCCCTGGTTGAATCAAATAATTGTCTGTTCTTTCTCATAAACTGGCTCTTGAAAAATATGATTAATCGCCAACAGTGCCCCACCAGTGAGCCAAGATTCTTTCGAAAGTTTGGAAGCTACGATTTGTGTCGGCATGTCAACTTTCGAGAAAAAGTTCTTTTGAGCAATCTCTTGTACATGGTCCATGAACAAATGACCATATTTCATTCCTTCACCAGCTATAACAATCTTTTCAGGATTGAATGTATTGATCAGGTTGCGTACGCCATACCCCAGGTAGTGGCTCATTTCACCAACCAACACTTTCGCAAGTTCATCGTCTTGTTCTGCAACTTCAGCAACTTCTGAAAAATTAAAGTTCTCTATTTTTGAATCTGGATATTTTTCAATTAACTCTCTGCCCTTGTTCTCAAAATAAAACTCCGAAGCATACATCTCCAAACAACCTCTTTGTCCACAATGGCAATCATATCCGTCTATTACGATGCTTGTATGACCAAATTCACCTGCACCACCTAATGCACCGTAGTAAATTTTCCGGTCAATCACTACTGATAAACCAATACCAGCCCCTACTGAAACCACTAGAAAATTATTACTTTTTTGCCCTTCGCCATTAGACAATTCAGCCAATGTATAGCCGTTGATATTGTTATCAACAAAAATCTGAACATCTTCAAATTTCTCTTGAAGCATATTGGTGATTGGTACATTACTCCAGCCAAGCATGGAAGAGCGGATGATGCTTCCATCGTTTTGACTAACTAAACCAGAAGATAAAATCCCTATTCCTAATAAGTTGTTGATATCTTTATCACAGCTTTCAAAAACCTTATGGATACCTTTTTCAAGAATATTTACTACTGATTCCGGTGATGAATCGTCACCAAAAGAGATTTCTTTTTCAGCAATTATCTCTGCATCCATATTTGTAAGCGCTAACAAAACTTGCTTTTCTTCAATTTTTACACTGATGATCGATCCAAAGTCTTTATTAAATTCAATCAACTTCGCTCTTCTTCCACCTGTAGAAGTGGATTCACCCACTTCATAAATTAAGCCACTGCTTTTCAAATCTTCGATTATGTACGACAACGTTGAAACACCCAATTTGTACTGTTTAGATATTTCCCCTCGACTGATAGG